>CANHWU010000066.1 GCA_947464415.1 Flavobacteriales bacterium | reverse complement strand
TGGATAGATCGCCAATCAGTATTGGGACGCACGCTGAGTCAAGATATTCCAGCGGATGAAATCATTTATCCTAACATGTTGTCATGATGCAGCTTCCAAAAATTGTATTCACTGATATTGATGGCGTTTGGACGGATGGGGGTATGTATTACGACCAGCAAGAAAATGAATGGAAAAAATTCAATACCCGAGATAGTGCAGGTGTTTTGTTTTTAAGGTCATTGCAAATTCCATTGGTGATTCTGACAGGAGAAGATACCCGCATTATGACGCGCAGAGCGGAAAAGCTTAAGATTGAATATTGTTTACAGGGAGTTAAAAATAAGTTGGAAGTAGCCACTCGATTCTGTTCAGAGAGAGGGATCGATCTCAAAGAATGCGCTTTCATCGGAGACGATTTGATTGATTTGCCTTTGCTCAAGGCCGTGGGATTCTCTGCCTGTCCCGAAGATGCAACGGCTTTGGTTCAAAAGCAAGTGAATCGAATTTTAAAGGTCAAAGGGGGCGATGGGGCATTCCGCGCGTTTGTAGAGGAAATCATCGAGCAATCGGGAAAATGGCAAGAGGCCTTGAGCGGGTTGGATGTATCATGAAGAGTATTTTAGTTTTTCTGCAGGTAGAATGTGTGTTTTGGCGCATTTTGTTCAATGGATGGATTCAATCCAAGAGCAGTCAATACTTTTGGGCTTATAAGAAATGGACGCAAGGGCACAGCTTTCGCGTGGTCGGGGCCGGTGCGCATCGAGATGGTCTGGCCATTTTTCGCTATTACAAACGTTCTATTGATGTATTTTTCAGAAAAGAAAAAATAGCCATTCGAAGCAACACGACTGCTTCCGAAGCCATTGGCCTATTTTGTCAAGACTCCACCCAAGAGCCCGTGTATGGGCCATATATAGAAAGTGTTCTAAAGAAACCGGTGGATGTATTTTATTTTAGAGATAATATGCCATTGGGAGGCAATGGACTGGTAAAGATTTTCATGATTGGGCATTTGACCGTGTACGCCATTTTCTTTTCAATGATTGCTTTATTTCATTCTAAAAAGTCGCATTTAGGATTGATGTTGTTGCAATGGCTGGAGAACCACTCTTTGGCGCAGCATCTGCATACACAAAGCGTAAAGCAAGTATTTTTATTTGGAGGATATGAGAATGACAGTTGTTTTACTGGTTTATGTTGCAAGCTCAGTGAAGTAAAAATGACGATGGTTCCTTCTGCCAATCCAATCAGAAATTTTTATCAGCAAACTATCGCACATGAGTTTGTTTTCACGGCGCCTTTCCAGAGGAAAGAGTGGCAGAAATATCAATCTGAATGGAAGGTGGATCATATCGTTTCATGGCCCATGGAAGGCTTTCATGATTTAGTACCTTATTTCAGAAGGAATGATTCAGATAAAGGAAAAAATGTGTTGGCCTTTATGTCGCGGGGAATGTGGTTGCGACAATTAAGAGGAGTACAGTCCCAAAACAACAACATGGATTTTTTGTATGAGCGGAATTGCATGGAAGTGGTCAAATCTTTTTTAATCGATCATCCCGAGATCAAGTTGCTTATTTTACCACATCCTATTGAGAAAAGAGAACCTGAAATCTGGTCAAAAGCAATGGAACATTACAATGCATTTTTTCAGGGAGTCACCGTTCAATTTCCTCAAGATGTTCAATTGGGGTCTTATGCCCAATTTGATTCTGCTGAGGTGTCTGTGGCGAGCATCAGCAGTGTTAACATTGAAAGGTTATTCTGTGGATACAAAACGATTTATGCCCCTGTAGGAGCTTCGATGGATTTTTTTGGAGGCAGTGAATTAGATCATATTGTAGCTAAAACCGCGGAAGATTTAAGGAATTTGCTAGAGCGTTCTTTTCAATTAACAGAAACTGATTTTTTCCGAGTTTACGAGTTGAATGAATATCACTTCAGTCATTATTCAGATTTTCTTTAGAAAAAAATCACTCCTTCCAAGTGCCATTATTGTTTTCAGGACCATTTTGTTGCAGCCATTTTTCAATTTGTATTCCCACGGCTTCACTCGGCAAACGGGTGTGGTCATTGATATAAAGGCCTTTTGGGGTAAGTAATAAAGCATGAGGAATGGTCGAAAGGCAAAATTGCTCTCTGATTTCTGGGTGGTTACCAGCATACAGTAAGACAGTTTTAGTTTTTCTATGTGAATGAGTATAGTCTAAATATCCGGACATATCATCGTCCATGCAAATGGCGATGAACTGCACATACTGTTTGAAATTGTTGGCGAGTCCTTCTAATGCTTGTAGCTCTTTCATTGAGGAGCTATTCCAAGTGGCAAAGAACAGAATATAGGTGAGTTGGCCGTGATAATCAGATATTTTTTTGGTTTTGTAGGTACTATTGACACATTGGATTTCTGGACAAACCCATGACTTCTTGCATTGGTTGCGTTGTGTCAACAGAAACAAAGCGGTTGTTTGAAGGGAGTTAGGCTCCTGGCTCAGGATATTCAACCACGCATACCATATGGTGTTGGATATTTTTTGTTTTCCATATTGGTCTTTTAAATAGATCAGGGTAGCCAAATAAGGAAGAGTGGTATTGGGAAATAATTTTTTTTCATTCAATGACAGCATGAGACTATCGAGTTGGATACGCTCGATGAAGTTTTTACTTTGCTCGATAAAGTGCTTGGGACCCTCATTGAGATAATTGTCAAAGCAAAGAGTGGCAGCTTCGATGTAGGCGGGGTGTTCAACAGGAATGGTTTCTTGATTGAAATATTCCTGAATCATCTGTGTTTTGGGATAACCCGCGATCAGACGGAGTTTTACAATACTGAACTGTTTTAAATGCAACAGGAAATCTTCTCGTTGGAATGGAAGAGCATATTTCGATAAAACAGTATCTGAAAATACATCCACCCAATGTCTAAACGGAACCACATGAAGGCTGTCTCTTGAGATGGGTTTTTGTGGGGCTATATCTACCTTGGCTTTTTTAATTTTCACTCTTTGTTCTTCATGCCCTTGAAATTTTTCTACGGCAAAATCATAATAGTGCTCATCAATAAATTGATGCAATGATTGATAAAATTTAAGGGTTAACCAATGCAAAGAATCAGTGCCTGATTTCCAAATAATAGGCATGTCAGACCGATCAAATTTGACTACTAGATCCTTACTGATACTGGGGATTTCTATTTGATATTGACCGTCGCTGTGAGCGTACAAAACACCCTCCCAATTTCCGCTGCGAAGGTAATATACGTGGATGTTCTTGGACACAGCGCTGGGGTCTATCAATATTTTAAATTTTCCGTCTTCAGCAATACTAGTGCTGCCAAGGGTGACTCTTTCATGGGTAATGAAGTTGATTTCAGCTTGTAAGGTGAGGGTCTTTCCTGAAAAAGAAGGCGCATCACCTTGGATGTGAATGGCCATCACGGATGTGAAGTAAAACACGAAAACACACCCCATCAAATAGGGAAGTAGTCTGCGCAAAGCAGGCCATGCGTATTTATGCTCCCAATGAATATACATCTAAACCTTTCGGTAGAAACGAGGAAACATCACCTTTATTTCGGATGATTTCCCGCACGATGGTACTATGAATGAATGCGAATTGTGGATCCGTGAACATCAAGATGGTTTCAATTTCTTGATACAAAGATTTATTCATGTGGGCAATCGATCGCTCATATTCAAAATCACCGCCATTTCTGATTCCCCTCAACAAGTACTGAGCACCCATGTTCCTACAAAAATCAATGGTTAATCCATCAAATGATTGTACTTGGGCATTGGAAATATGGACCAAGGCTTGCTGGGCCCAATGCATCCGATCTTCCAAAGAAAACATGTATTGCTTGGTGGTATTAGTACCAATGGCGAGAATGATTTCATCAAATAACGGAGCTGCTCTTTCCATGACATTGACATGGCCCAGAGTAATGGGGTCAAAGGAACCGGCAAAGACCGCAATTTTCTTCATGAAGCGAAGGTCGTAAAAAAACTAAAATGAACATTGCCATATTTTTTTTCTTTCACAAAATGGGGCAGTTGGTCAAACCGGTGTTTCTTATCATGCTCAACTACCAGTATTCCATTGTTTTCGAGCAGAGGAAGTAACAGTAATGGTAGCTGTGCTAATTGATCGTGTGCAAACGGGGGGTCGGCAAAAATCAAATCAAATTTTTGTTGACATGTTCGAATCCATTGAAAACTGTCTGTTTTTAATACCCTGAGTTGTGGCCAATTCCATTCGTGCCTGAGGGTGTTAAGATGAGCGACATGGCTGGCTTGGATGTCCAGAGCGAGTGCACACTTGGCGCCTCGTGATATCGCCTCTAAAGAAAATGCTCCCGTGCCGGTGAATACATCGAGCAACTGACAGTCTTGCCAATCAATCATGTTCTCCAGCGTATTCATCAAACCTTCTCGAGCGAAATCAGTGGTGGGTCGTCCCTTGAAGTTTTTATCAATGGGAATCGGATGTCCCTTCTTAATGCCTCCTATGATGCGCATAATGTATGAAGCAAAATGGAATGCCATTCTTTGGCGGACTTGTTTTTGGGAAGTTGCAATCCTAGAGGGGCTGCCCAAAGTTGGACATTGACGAAGTAGGGCTCGAAAAATTGCTTAAGCTCATCGGAAGCGTTTTTTCCGGCCATAGTGATGGGGGTGTTTTGAGACAACTCATTTTGTTGCAAAACCGCGGAGGCAAAGTATAAAACATCTTCAATCTCATTACCTGCGAATTGATTAGCCAAGATTAAATTACCTTGCTTTTGGAGCAGGACACCGATATTGTGATCTTCTGCAATTAAAGTAAGATGATCTTGATGGGCATGTTGGGCTAAATGGTAGTGCATCCAAAGTTCAACAATGCTTCGTTCTTGTGCATGACTGAATAATGAAGAGAAATTGACTCCACCCTTGTTGAATTGTTCTATGAGCATGATATTCAGACCTGCCACCAACTGATATCGTGTTTGCCATTGATCATGGGGCTTGAACCAATATGGAAGTTGCTGCTCATCAAAAAGATGTTGCGGACAAAGCGTCCATTGTTGGGAGCAATGGGTTACACTGATTTTCCTAAATAGGGGTTGATTCCATTTCCAATCTTGGATGGCTTGCATCCATTCCCATTGTTGAAGATGCTGGTATTCTAGCCAAAGCGGCTGTTTTGTTTTGATGTCAAAGATTCCAGCCATAATGCCATCCTCAGCGCAATGGATACCCAAATGACATTGATCTGCCTTTTGGACGATATGCGATGGTATGCGCATCTTATCGTTATTATTTTGTTGAATAAGGGACATGATTTATATGTGTCGCGAATCTACATATACTTCCGGAGTTTCCTTTCTTTGCATAATAAAAATTGACACGATGAACGGACCCAGTTTAAGTGAAATGATGGAGGAACGCACCTTGCAGTTTCTTCCTTTTACCCCTACAGAGGGTCAGCGCCGGTTGTTTCATGTGTTTGGCCGATTTGCGGTATCTCCCAAGCCGCGTTGTGTGATGTTGGTGAAGGGTTACGCTGGTACGGGAAAAACTACCTCCGTACAAGCCATGGTGAGAGCAGTGGAATCCTTTGGCTTGAATGTCGTTTTGCTAGCCCCTACGGGGCGCGCAGCCAAAGTGCTTTCGCATTATGCGGGAAGAACAGCCTCCACTATTCATCGTCATATTTATTACAAGCGATCTGACAAGACGGGAAAGATTTGGTTTGAGTTGAAAGAGAATAAAATGGAGGATACCATTTTTATGGTGGATGAGGCTTCTATGATCGGTTCCGATCCTATGAATTTCAAGTTTGATGATTTGGCCTCTGGCGATGTTTTGGATGATTTGATTACGCATGTATTCAGCGGAGAAAGATGCAAGCTCATGTTCATTGGGGATGTGGCACAGCTTCCCCCGGTGGGAAGTGATCAAAGTCCTGCATTGGTAGGCGATAGCTTGCGTATGCAATATGATTTATTCTTGGCAGAAATTCAGTTGACGGAAGTTATTCGTCAAGCGCAGGACTCTGGAATTTTGTACAATGCTACTTTATTGCGTTACCTGATTGTACAACGGTTGGGGGAGTTACCCAAATTCACCACTCATGGCTATAGCGATGTTGTAAAAGTGGACAGTGATATACAACCCTTGATTGAGGACATGTATGGCCGATATACCATGGACGATACTATTATCATTACTCGCTCCAATAAAAGAGCCAATCTGTACAATCAGCAGGTAAGAGTGAGAATTTTAGGATATGAAGATGAAATCAATTCAGGCGATCGGATGATGGTGTTGCGCAATACAGATTTTTGGCTTACCGATCAGCATCAAAGCATGGGATTCATTGCCAACGGAGATACCATTCAAATAAAAAGGATTTTGAAGTTCGAGGAGAGAGGAAGTTTTAGATTCTGTAAAGCCATCATTGAGTTGGTAGATTACCCCGATTTACCAGAGTTGGAGGTGATTTTATTATGCAATCCGATTTATGAGGAGACGCCTGCTTTGTCGTCTGAAAAGATGCGAGAGCTTTGGAATTTGGTGTCCAAAGATTATGGAGAATTGAGTTTTACCAAGATGCGTAAGCAGATTCAACAAGATCCTTACTACAATGCCATTCAGGTG
Organism: Flavobacteriales bacterium; assembly: GCA_947464415.1. Lineage (GTDB taxonomy): Bacteria > Bacteroidota > Bacteroidia > Flavobacteriales_D > Sanyastnellaceae > CAMCTV01. The sequence goes on along the minus strand of CANHWU010000066.1, from coordinate 6,792 downwards.
AAGTTTGCCTATGCCATTACTTGCCACAAATCTCAGGGAGGGCAGTGGTCCGCCGTATTCATTGATCCAGGTTTTGTGGCGCCCGATACCCCCGCCTATGAATGGAACCGTTGGATGTACACGGCGATGACCCGAAGTAAGGAAAAAGTGTATCTCGTGGGAATGAAAGAGGAGTTGTTCGAGTAACTTTTGATTTTCTTGACAAGGTCAAGATGCGTTTCCTTTCATCTTAAACCCAATGGCGCCAACAATCGCCCAGGGCACAATACCATCCACCAAGCAAGCATAGATATCGGGTGTTTTGTACCAAATGAAATTGAGGTAGGAGATGGTAAGAAAGCCAGTAAACCCGATCATGGTGACAATCAAAACGGATTTTTTCAGGCTGTTGTCTTTCAATTGTGTGATGATATACAGCAGCATCATGGCCACGAGTATGTCTATCGCAAAACCGCGGAGCATGGGCGTTAACATCTCCATTTCCCAGTTTTTATGGTATTGGAGAATGATCCACGAATGGCCACTTTTTTTGTTCATGTATTGCTCAATCTCCTCTGGAGACAGGTCGCTCGGATACATGGGCATCATGTAAGATCCTTCCTCCAATTGCAGAGAGTCGATGTAATGGGTGATTTGATCTTGGTGTTCTGTGTAACGATGAAAATCTCGGTGAAAATCCAGCGCTGCGTTAGAAAGAAATTGCCAAAAGAAGAGGATGAATCCTCCCACGAGCCCAAAGAGAATGTATTTTTTCATTTTATTTTTGTTGGCAAAATAGTAATAATGTGGATCGGATATGGGAGCACTTTCTATTTTTAACAATGTGATGGATTTACATTAGATAGGCATCAGGTGTTGAAATGGTGAAAGATTGTGGGTGGATAAATTTCAATGCATAGACAACTTAATCTCAGGAAAAAAAGTCTTACTAGGAAAAGGTAAATTATGAAAAAACAAATATGCTCTATCATCCTCTCTTTGTCAGTGAGTTTTTCTTTTGGACAATTCAATGTTGACTCGGTAGCCAACCCCATTTCGGCAGTAGAGGAGCTCTTTCTTGCGAATGGAATTTTTGTGAACAACATTTCTTTTACCGGTGATTCTGCCCAGTTAGGATGGCTCACAGATGGTGATTCCATTGATTTGGGGATCCATGAAGGGCTTGTACTTTCTACGGGGATTGCCGCCACCATTAGCAATGGAAGTAATTTACCCGGGGGTAATTGGACAACCACTATTACCAATCCTGATTTATCCACGCTCACGGGATTTCCAACTTATGATTTGGCTCAGCTCGATTTCGACTTTGTGGCAACAGGAGATTCAGTGACCTTTCAATTTGTTTTTGGATCTACAGAATATCCGGAATGGGTAGGCAGTAGTTTCAATGATATTTTCGGTTTTTTTGTCAATGGTCCGGGCATCTCAGGGCCGTTTAATAATGGAGCTGTTAACATCGCATCGGTACCTGGAACCAATGAAGTGGTCAGTATCAATTCCATCAACTCTACCACCAATTCCAATTTATTCATTGACAATGCTTCTATGAGTATCCCTAACTTCTACTGCGATGGATTTACTGTTCCCATGTTTGCTTCGCTCGGCAATTTGGTGGTGGGTGCAACCTATCATATTACCTTGGCCATCACCGATGTTTCTGATGCCGCTTTGGATTCTTGGGTATTCCTTGGAGGAAATTCTTTCCAACAATTTTGCACGGTGAATGCGTTGGGTGATGCACAAGATAGGGGTGGGCAAGCGTGTATGCTTTCTCAGGTGAAAGCGGATTTGGATTATACCGTTTTTTGTGGAACCATTACGTTGGAAAATCAGTCTTTGGTGAACATGGAAGTATCGAATGCGTTCTATGATATGGGAGATGGAAATACCATAGTGGCAAATTCTACGGATGTGTATTCCTACACTACTCCTGGGGAGTATACCATAAAATTGGTGTATCAAACAATAGATGGCTTTACGTCTAAATATACTTTAGGCACATTTCCCATTTCTGATATCATGCCCATTGAACCGCTCATTTCTCAGAATGGTTCTGTTGTGACCATTGACAATTACGATCCTTCTTGGTTGGTCTCGTGGTTTGTATCCAATGACGGAGGTATGGTTTATACCGAATTGGAAGGAATCACCTCGCCCTCCTTTGATGTTACGGGCCTTGTGGCTGAGGGTTCTTGGCTGTATGCGGCCGTGAGCAATGGGTGCTTGAATAATTCTGAGGCACAAATGGTGGTGGGCATCAATGAGTTGACAGAGCACTCTAGGGTAGTCTATCCTCAACCTGCGGATCATCAGATTTTCTTCCATGATGTCAATGAGTCCAAGACAATCCGCGTTTTTGATGCCACTGGGAAGTTGATTCTTTCTGAGTCAAATATTACCAATGAATTAAACGTCTCGGCCTTATGTCCTGGATTTTATGTACTGCATATCACACACAGAGGAGGAGGTGAGGAGCGTGTGAGTGTCATGGTGAATTAAATCAAGATGAAAATGTGACCATTCTCGTCATGGAAATGAGCTCAAGTGTACCGAAGTTCATTTGGTAGCGATGGATCTCCTTGTTAAATTAAAAACACAACTCACCAACTCACCACTTGCGGGAACGTAAATTGCTGAATACCTGCCGCGCCTAGCTCTGTTCCAAAGCCGGATTTCTTTAATCCTCCAAAAGGGAGATGTGGACTGCTTTTGACGATGTTATTAAATACTATCATGGGCTCATGGATGAGGTGGGATTTTTTCATCCACTGCTCCGGATGCGCTGTGTAAATGCAGGTGCCTAAGGCGTAATGCTCATGTGCTCGCAATTGCAGCGCCTTTTTGGGCTCGTCATAGGTCATGAATACCGCTAAGGGTCCAAAGGTTTCTTCTTGCCACAACACATTGGTCGGTTCCTTGAGATAAACTGCAGCGGGAGTGCAAAGTGCACCGCTGCGTTGCAGGGGAATCAATATTTCGGCGCCTTGCTGAAGACCTCTTTGGTATTGTTTGTCCAGCTGCTCCGCAGCTTCTTCGGAAACCAATGGACCGAGCTGTGTGTCCATTTCCAAGGGATCGCCCCACTTGAGTTGCTTCAATCGATTCTCCAACGCAAGTTGTATTTCATACCAACGGCTTTCGTGCACAATGATGCGTTTGGCCGCAATACAGCTTTGTCCGCTATTGCTAAAACGACCTTGTATGATGCCGTCCATGGCTTTTTCAATGTCTGCTGTTTCATCGATGATCATGGCGTTGCTCCCTCCGAGTTCTAACACACTGATTTTGATATTCCTTCCCGCCAAGGCCGCCACACTTCTGCCTGCCGCCTCGCTGCCGGTAAGCGATACACCCGCTACCGTTGGATGGGAGAGTATCTCATCTATTTGATGGGAGGAGATTTTTAAAACTTGGAAAAGGCCTTCGTTCATCCATGCTTGTTGGATAGCCGATTCGATGGCCAAAGCACATCCTGTGGTGTGTTGACTGTGTTTTAGTAATACCGTATTTCCTGCCAACAAAGCGGGAATCGCATAACGGAACACCTGCCAAAACGGAAAGTTCCATGGCATGATTCCGAGCCAAGCTCCGAATGATTGTCGTTGGATGGTGGTTTTTTCGTGCTCGGTCTCGATGAGTTGGGGCGCCAAATAGGCAGGCGCATGTTGCTGATAATGCTCGCAAAGAGCCATGCATTTTTCGATTTCGGCAAACCCTTGTGTTATGGGTTTGCCCATTTCTCGGGCCATCATTTCGGCAAATACCGCTTTGCGCTCTTTTAATAAATTGATGAGGGTCTCTAAGCCATGCAATCGCTCCGAAACTGTCCAGCGCTTCCATTTTTGTTGGGCTTTGTGGGCGCTTAATATCTTTTCTTGAATCGCTTCCGAATGGTCGTTGTCATATTTAGCAACCACCGTTTGACGGTAAGGATCAATGGAGCGGAGCATGGTTTAAGATCTGAAGCTCAAACTTTGATTCAATGCTTCGGGCAGAGAAGGGAGCAAGGAACGGTTCACCATGAAACTATTCATTTCTGCAAAAGCTCCAAAAACATAATGCTTCATCGCCGCCTCACGCAAATATCCTTTGCCAGTACTGCCGCCTGTTCCACTTCGCATACCAATCATTCTGTGTACCATGTTCATGTGTCTCCAGCGCCAAGTGGCGAGAAGTTCATCGATGTCCAATAAGTGATTGATCACACGATAGGGATTCTGAAAAATGGGCGCATCGCGATACAGGGTGATCAACAAAGCATTTCTTCTGGCTCTCAGGGAGAGCGAGTGACCTTCAATCTCCTGCATGAAGAGTTGATCAAAACCTTCTAAATTATTTTTCTCTTCTGGTCTCAAAGTGTCACCATACACGGTACGATAGGTCTGCCAAAAATCGCCTCCTTCCCAAAGATCAGGTTGATCAAAATAAGGCATGCGTGACAACCATTGATCCAGCAGCGTGAGTAAGGTTACTTGTTCTGATACAGATTGAATGTGGTGTAAATCATTTTGATTGAGTTGACTGGTATAGTACTGTTGCCCATGGCGCTGTTCCATTTTCAATCCCAAAATACTTTCTAATTCCTTAAACTGCACGCTCTGAAAGCCACTGGCGGGACGCAATAAATCTCGGAATTCCAAAAAATCTTGTGGCGTCATGGTTTCTAAAATATCAATTTGATGCACCAATACCCTTAGGATTTCCACCACGCGGTTCATTCTTCTCACCGCAATTGCTATTCCGGGATCGTTATCGTTGATCGAGGGTGGACTGAATATTTCATGAATGGATTTTACTTCAAATAATATCTGTTTAAACCACAATTCATAGGCCTGGTGAATTACGATGAAAAGCATTTCGTCATGGGCATGCTTTCCCACTTTATCGCTTTCTAAATGCTGTGCATCTAGAATTTTATCGAGTTGTAAATAGCTTGAATAATACATGTTGCAATGTTAATGTGGTTTGATGGAGAAAGTAATGATTGTTATCAAGTAGTTTTTCTTGGACGTTTTACTTTGAAAAGTTGCGCAGGTTTGTGGTAAACACCACTTTGCTTCTCTTCTAGTGGGGTTACCGTATCGGTGCGCATGATATTCTTTCTGAAATTGCGCTTGTCTAGTTTTTTATCCAAGATGATTTCGTACAATTTCTGCAATTGAGAAAGGGTGAATTTTTCAGGCAGCAGTTCAAAGCCGATATGATCGGCCATGAGTTCGTGTCGCAACACTTGCAGCGCTTGATCTACAATGTTGTTGTGATCAAAAGCGAGTGAGGGGATTTTATAAACATCTACCCATTGAGCTTTGGCGGCGAAAGAGGCGGCTTGCGGATTGAAGTCGTCCATCTTGACGAGAGAGTAATAACCAATGGTGATGACTCTCCTTTCTGGGTGTGTTCTGAAACTCCTCAACCAATCGCGGTCTTTAAGTCCTGAAACTCTATCGGGATCACCAAAGGCATGGAATTGTTTGAGGTAAATTCCCTTTAAACTGGTTAATTCAAGTAAAATGCGTTGCGCCGCCTGATCCAAGCTCTCATTCTCATCTACCAAATCTCCGGGTACTGCTTTTTGAAGTTTGATGGCGGACTTGCCGTCGGGTTGCTTTTGCTCAATGAGTAATACCTTGAGTTCATCCTCATCAAATCCAAATACCACACAATCCACTGAAATATCCATTCGGGTTTAGTTTTTTGCGAAAATAAGGGATGTTTAAAAAAGGTTAGTGTAAATTTTACACTAACTGATTTTTTCTATTATATTTGTAGCAATGAATACGGCGAACATCAAACGAATTGGAGTGCTCACCAGCGGAGGTGATGCACCGGGCATGAATGCGGCGATCCGCGCGGTAGTAAGGGCTTGTGTTTTCCATAACATTGAAGTGGAAGGTGTTTTCCAAGGCTATGCGGGCTTGATCAATGGAGATTGTAAGCGCTTAAATGAGCGGTCTGTGGCGCGCATCTTGGGCAGAGGGGGTACGATACTGAAGAGTTCTCGCTGCAAAGAGTTTTATGAGGCGGAGGGTCGCGCCATTGCCGCGCAGGCAGTGAAGAAGCATGGCATAGATGCATTGATCACCATTGGCGGAAATGGAACATTCACCGGTGCGCATTTGTTGTTCAAAGAACACGGCATTCCCGTAATGGGCATTCCGGGTTCTATTGATAACGATTTGTTTGGTACCGATCACTGTATAGGTTTTGACACAGCTACCAATACAGTGGTGGATGCTGTCGATAAGATCCGAGATACCGCTACTTCACACAACCGATTGTTTTTTGTGGAAGTGATGGGACGCAATAGTGGATTTATTGCGCTCAAAGCCGGCATTGCAGCCGGTGCGATAGCCATTGTATTGCCGGAAGATGAGATGAGCGTGGATGAATTGGTGGATACCTTGAAGGCATCTGAAGAGAGTGGTAAGTCCAGCAGTATCGTCCTAGTGGCTGAGGGAAGCAAAGGCGGAGGGGCTTACGAGTTAGCGAAAAAAGTGAGTGAAAAATATTCAGAATACGAAACGCGCGTTTCTGTTTTGGGTCACCTGCAACGCGGGGGTGCGCCCAGTTGTTATGATCGAGTGATGGCCAGCCGAATGGGAGTGGCCGCAGTCGAGGGTTTGTTACAAGGAAGAAAAGATGTGATGGTAGGTATCGTCAATGATCACGAGTCCTATACTTCTCTAGAGGAGTCGATCACCCGTCGGAATATGCCGAACCGGGATGAGTTGAGAATTGCCAGAATATTATCTATTTAAAAACATTGAAATGAAAAAAATTGCCATCAACGGT
>CANHWU010000065.1 GCA_947464415.1 Flavobacteriales bacterium | reverse complement strand
GCTTTTGCCTCTTGAAGATCTTTCTTCAAGAAATCGAGATAATACCCTTCTTTTTCTTGGAAAGTACTCAAATCAATGGGCAAAATATCCAAGTCGTTACCGCGTTCCATGATGGGCTGGTTGAGATGCAGATGCAACACTCCAAGTTCGGGCAATTCCTCTTTGCCACCCGAAGCCGCAATACCTATGATAAGGATGATAAATAAAAAAATAGCAGCAACAAAAGCCACAATTGTTCCCAACGCCGATGCTAAAACAGCCTTTAAAAAATTCATTGTCTTTGATTTTTAGTCTGGCGAAACTATGGCATTTCTTTCAGAATTAATACTACTTTCGCAACAATGACAGAAACATTAGTTTTTTTTAGCATTGGAGGAAATCTTGGTGACAGAAAGGCCAACATTGAGGAAACTCAAGATTTCATCTTATTCAATATTGGTGATATCATGATTTCCTCTGCTATTTATGAAACCAAAGCGTGGGGAATGCCCGAAGAAACTCCCCTTTTTTACAATCAAATTTTAGGTGTTCAAACCTCTCTTACTTTGATGCAAATTGCACAAGAAATCAAAGAAATTGATGAGTACTACGGAAGAGTGAGAAAAAAAGAGGGATATGCCAACAGAGAAATGGATGTGGATGTTTTGTTTTACAAAAACGAAATTCATGAAACCCCACTTATCGTGCCTCACCCCAAAATTCAGGAGAGAAACTTTATTCTCACCCCACTGGCTGAAATTGCAAATGATTTGATGCATCCCGTTTTGAAAAAGAGCATTGCACAATTGATCAAGGAGTGTGAAGACAAAGGAGAGGTAAGAAAAATATGATTCAAAATCCACATTCCTATCTGGTGATTGAAGGAAATATTGGTTCCGGTAAAACCTCATTGTCCCAAATGCTTTCGAAAGAATGGAATACCAATTTGGTACTAGAGGAATTTGCAGATAACCCATTTCTCGCCAAGTTTTATGAATCTCCAGATCGATATGCCTTTCCTTTGGAATTGAGTTTTTTATCTGAACGCTTTAGTCAACTCAAAAAAGAATGGCAACAAGATTTATTTCAACCCAAGGTAATAGCTGATTATTTCATCGCCAAATGCAGCATTTTTGCGAGTAACAATCTTCAAAATGATGAGTGGCAATTGTTCATGAAGATGTACGATTTGGTGAGTCAACAGATTCCCACTCCCAGCTTGATTGTGTATTTGTATGTTCAAACCGATCGACTCCAAGAGAACATTCAAAAAAGAGGTAGAGCCTATGAGCAAAATATTTCAAACGAATACCTCAACAACATTCAAAATCAATATTTACAATATTTTCAGCAACATCCTCAATTGAGTGTATTGATGTTAGATACAACCGCTCTTGATTTTGTTGCGAACGAAGAGCACTATCAAGCGATCAAAGAAAAAATTGTTCAACCTTATACACCCGGAATTCATCGATTTGTCTTGTAGCATGAAAAAAACAACTGACTTCCCTCTTCTTACCCCCATTTCATTGAATGAAATGGAAAGCTACTTTGATCGACTATGGCCCATCTGCAGGAGCATTAGTGGCAATGGACTGCGACAATCCTTTGAGATTTTACAGGAATTGATTCCGCTAGAATTGAAAGAGTATCCCACGGGAATGGAAGTTTTTGACTGGGAAATCCCAAAAGAATGGAACATTCGAGAGGCCTATATCATCACCCCAGACGGTGAAAAAATTTGCGACTTCCAATTGAACAACCTTCACATTGTAAATTACAGTATTCCCTTTGAAGGAGAGTTAACTTGGGACGAATTGAAGGAGCACATCTATACATTGCCACAACAACCTGATGCCATACCCTACATCACGAGTTACTACAAAGAGACATGGGGTTTTTGCATGGATTTCAATACCCATGAAAGGATTTCGAAAAACGGTACATTCAAAATTAAAATCGACTCCGACTTAAAACCCGGATCAATCACGGTGGGAAGCGTTGTACTCAAAGGCAATACCGATGAAGAGATTCTACTATCCACTTATTTATGCCACCCCAGTATGGCTAACAATGAATTGAGCGGCCCCTTGTGCATGGCTTATTTATATCAACAAATCAAAGCCATCCCCAATCGAAGATATACTTATCGCTTTGTAGTAGCTCCTGAAACCATCGGCGTCATTGCCTATTTGTTTGATCACGGAAAGCAAATGAAAGCAAAAACCAAGGGCGGTTTTGTAATGACATGTTGTGGAGATGAAGCCCCATTTGTTTTTAAGCAATCCAAAAATCCTAAAGGTTGGCTGGAGAAAATTACCACTCATGTGCTCAAGCATCATCAAGCTCCCCACAGCATCATTCCATTTGCCGTAGGAGGCAGTGATGAGCGGCAATATTGCTCTCCGGGATTCAATTTGCCTGTGGGATCGATTACACGATCGATGTACCATCGATATGCGCAATACCACACATCGCTGGACAATAAAGATTTCATTTCCTTTTCAGCCATGTCCAATTCTGTTGGTTTATACTACAACATCATCCAAACCATGGAAGACAATGTCACTCCTATTTGTTTGGTCCCCTTTGGAGAACCGAGAATGGGTAAAAGAAATTTACTACCCTCTTCTATCGAACCCAATGACAAGAGAAGAAAAGACATTGACCGTATGTTTCATTTGATCTGTTGGTCAGACGGAGAACATGATTTGATTGATATCGCAGAAAAAAGAGAAGAAACTCCAATGGACTATCGAAGTATTTTGGAGCGATTGATAGAGGAAAAAATCATTGCACCGCATGGATAAGCGCGTTACTTTGATCATCCAAGCACGCATGGGCTCTAGCCGATTACCCGGCAAAATGTTGCTGCCCTTACACCAAGGTAAAAGCCTATTGTACTGGGTAATCGCCCGCATACAAACCAGCAAGAAAATCCATCAGATTGTGGTTGCCACCTCTTCGCTAGATGAAGATACACCTATAGCAGAAGCCTGCGAAGCCATGAATATTCCTTGTGTGAGGGGCAGTGATTGGGATGTACTTGATCGCTTTTATCAAGCCGCCAAGCGGTATCCAGCGGATTGGATCATACGCGTATGTGGAGATTCCCCCTTGATCAATGGAGCCATCATTGACTTTGTCATCGATCAGCAAACCACAAGGGGGTGTGATTACTTCTCCAACGGAAATCAACCACCCGACTTTGCCGAAGACGGTTTTTGTGCTGAAATTTTTTCATTCCAAGAACTGCAGGAGGCACAAGCAAAAGCGGAGTGGCTGAGCGAGCGCGAACATGTCACACCCTATATCAAAAAAAATAAAAATCTCACTCACGAATGGCAACAGTATCGAGCGGATTATCGATACAAACTATCAGTAGATACTTTATTGGATTTTGAAAACGTTCAATGGATTTTTAATCAGTTCAAAGATCCTCTTCAAGATGGAATGGATGAAGTGATGGAAATTATGTTGCGCCATCCCCAGCAGGAATGGGGGAAAGTAACTTACAATGCCGGTTATCAAAAAAGTTTGCAAGAAGACAAAAAGGTAAAATAAGTGGAAGGATTGAATCACGAAAAATACATGCGCGCCGCTATCAACGAGGCCAAAGAATCACTTAAAAAAGATGAGGTACCTATCGGTTGTGTAATTGTTTGTGAAGATCAAATCATTGCTCGCGGACACAATTTAGTAGAACGCTTGCATGATTTTACGGCCCACGCCGAAATGCAGGCATATACGAGCGCTTCAGAATATTTAGGAGGGAAGTCATTGGATCAATGCACTTTGTACGTCACCTTAGAGCCTTGTGTCATGTGCGCGGGTGGAGCTTATCTCACGAGAATAGGAAGCATCGTTTTCGGTGCCTATGATGAGAAAAGAGGCTACAGTCAATTTGGAGATCATCAAAAAAATCATCAAGGCATTCTCCATCCCAAAACCCAAGTGATAGGGGGTGTGTTAGAGGAGGAATGCGCTCAATTGCTGAAAGATTTTTTTAAATCGAAAAGGAAAGATTAGGAAAAATACTACTTCAAATATGCTGGTAAAATACCCTTCCCATTTTTCAAGGGACTACAACAGAGCAAGGAGCTACTTTTTATCACAGATGTACCCGTGGTGATTTAATTTCCTTTATATTTGCACCGCCTGAAAGCAGGTAGGAAATCATTTTTATGAGTACAGTCAACACCCCGATGCAGCCCGCAATGACCGAGGCCATCACCGATCGAATGAGCACTTTCGATCACGAACAAGTAGTCTTTTGTCAAGACAAGGCTACCGGATTAAAATCCATTATCGCTATCCACGACACCACACTCGGCCCTGCTGTTGGAGGTACCCGCATGTGGGCCTACGCCTCTGAAGCGGACGCATTGACCGATGTATTGCGCTTATCACGCGGTATGACCTACAAAAGCGCATTGGCCGGATTGAACATCGGCGGAGGAAAAGCCGTGATCATTGGCGATGCGCGCACACAAAAAAATGAAGCGCTCCTCAGAAGATTCGGAAAATTTGTTGACACCCTCGGAGGGCAATACATCACCGCAGAAGATGTGGGCATGAGTACCCAAGACATGGAGTACATCAAAATGTCCACCGACCACGTGGTGGGCTTGCCCCCTTATATGGACGGTGGAGGTGATCCGAGTCCTGTCACTGCTTATGGCGTGTATATGGGAATGAAGGCCGCAATAAAGCATCAAACGGGTAGCGAGTCCCTTGCTGGAAAAAAAGTAGTCGTGCAAGGAGTGGGACACGTGGGTGAATATCTCGTAGCGCATTTGGTCAAAGAAAACGCAGAGGTATTTATTGCAGATATATATGAGGATCGCATCAAGGCAGTGGTGAAAGAATATGGAGTAAAAGCCATTGATGCAAAAGAAGTGTATTCACACCCCATGGACATTTACAGTCCTTGCGCATTGGGAGCTACTGTCAATGATGACACATTGAGTCAGCTTACCTGCAGCATCATTTGTGGTGCCGCCAATAATCAGCTGGCCAATGAGAGTATCCATGGCAAAGCAGTGATGGATAAAGGTATTTTATATGCGCCAGACTATTTGGTCAATGCCGGTGGTATCATCAATTGCTATTGGGAAATCATTGGATACAGCCAAGAAGCGGCCCTTAGCCAAGCAGAAAAAATTTATACCACCATGCAAAATGCCTTGGTGAAATCAGCATCAGAAAAAATACCTACCTATTTAGCGGCCAATTTGATGGCGGAGGAGAGAATTGCAGCGATTGCCAACATCAACAAAAAATTTTAAGGCCCTTTATGCTCAACAGACGACACATCAGAATCAAAGTTCTTCAGATCCTTTTTGCTTATTACAACGAGGAAAAACCGGATGCGGCTCGGTATGAAAAAATGCTTTTTGAAAGCATCGAACGCTTTCGTGAATTGTACATTTCCATGATGGGCATATTGGTGGAATTGCACCATCTGGCTATTGAGAAAATTGAAATGGGCATGCAAAAAAGATTGCCCAGCCATGAAGATCTGCATCCCAACACTCGTTTTGTGACCAATGAGCTACTGCGTATTTTGGCGCATAGTAAAACCTTAGAAAGTGGGATGAAATATAACCATCTTAACTGGCGCTCCAATCCAGATTTGACTCGAAAGCTATTCAAAGAACTTTTGGAAAACGAGGATTATCTGGAGTACATGAACAGTACAGAGCGAGGCTTTGATTATGATCGCGAGTTGGTATTGAGAATTTTCAAAAAGTTTATTGTCAACCACGAAGATGTTCAGGATTTCATGGAAGACCAAGGGATATTTTGGAATGACGACCTCGACTTGGCTGCAAGTATGGTTCTGAGAACTTTAAAATCCATCAAAAGCGGAGACGATGATGTGCACTTCCTACCCCTTTGGAAAGAAGGAGATGACGAAGAAGGATACTGCAGAGATTTATTCAGAAAGACATTATCCATGGGCGCTGATTTGGAAAAAACCATTTCGGAATACACTAAAAACTGGGAAATTGAACGCATTGCAACCATGGATGTGGTGATCATGAAAATGGCCTTGACTGAAGCGATTGTATTTGACCAAATACCAGTGAAAGTTACCATGAATGAGTACATTGAATTGGCCAAGTATTATAGCACGCCCAAAAGCGCTCAATTTGTCAATGGTCTTTTAGATCAAATTATTCCTAAGTGGAAAAATGAAGGGAAAATTAAAAAAATCGGACGAGGTTTGATCGAGTGAAGAAGCCAGTGCTCATAGCGGTGGTAGGACCTACCGCCAGCGGTAAGACCTCAAGAGCCATTGAGTTGGCTCTGCAATATCAAACAGAAATTGTATCCTTTGATTCGCGTCAGTGCTATCAAGAAATGAAAATAGGAGTGGCGCGTCCCTCTGAAGCAGAATTGCAATCGGTTGCGCATCATTTTATCTCCACTCACAGCATTCACCAACCCATTTCAGCTGGACAATTTCCCGCTATCGCATGGCCTGTGATACAATCCATCCTAGAAAAAAAAGAATTCATAATTGCAGTGGGAGGTAGTGGCTTATTCTTAAAAGTGTTGTTAGATGGCATCGATCCATTGCCCTCCGATCCCCATGTACGCGCAGAGTGGGAACAAAATTGGAAAGATAGCGGTATAGAATACCTGCAAAATGCTCTGCAAAGGGCTGACCCAGCTTATTTCAGTCAAGTAGATATTGATAATCCCCACAGATTACTGAGGGCATTAGAAGTCATCACTCTCACGGGAAAAAAGTTTTCTGAATTGCGCACCCAAAACAAGCAAACACTGCCTTTCGAAGTGCGCTACGAATACTTATCTCCCGATAAAGAAATTTTACACCAACGCATAGATGAGCGAGTGGAATGCATGATGGACATGGGGCTATTAGAAGAAGCTGAAAAGCTCTTACCATATCGTCATTTGCAACCATTAAATACTGTTGGTTACAAAGAACTTTTTGAATTCAAAGATGGTCTCCACACCCTTACCGAGGCCATTGATCTGATCAAAATGCACACACGTCAATACGCCAAACGCCAGATTACTTGGTTCAATAAAGAGGTGAAAAATCAGTAAGGACTTAATCCGCTAGGAATCCAAATTTACCTGCGTTATAATCTTGAATGGCCTGCCGAATTTCTTCTTCGGTATTCATTACAAAAGGCCCATAATTCACATAGGGCTCATTCAGTGGCTCGCCACTCAACACGAGCAGGATGCATTTTTTCTTCGCCTGAATATGGATATCACCTTCCTCGTTTTTGAGCTGAACATAATGATTCTCGGGCACTTCCTTTCTATTGACTATGATACTACCATCTACCACTAAAATTCCACTATTGAAATTCCCCGGTAGCTGGAAATTAAAATCTGCATGCTCATTCAAATGCATGTCCCATAACTGTACTGGGGAGAAAGTGCTCGCAATACCCTGCACTCCGCTGTATTCGCCAGCCACAATGCAAATCTCTCCCATGTTGTTTTCTAGCACAACACGAGGCTTCTCAGCATGCACAATACTTTGATATTTAGGTGTGGCCATCTTGTGCTTTTTGGGCAAATTGAGCCAAAGTTGTAGCATTTCAAATGCACCACCTGTGCGATTAAAGGTTTGTTCATGATACTCTTTATGCAAAACACCTGCTCCCGCTGTCATCCACTGGACATCCCCGGGATGAATAATACCATGATTACCCTTACTATCATGGTGTTCAACAGCGCCTTTGAATGCAAATGTGATGGTCTCAATTCCTCTATGCGGGTGCACTCCTACTCCATGGGCGATGTCAGAGGCCGGAAAATTTACTTCAGCGTTGAAATCCATCAAAAAAAATGGGCTCATGCGTTCTTCAAATCCCTTTCCATTGGGATAGTAATTCATCACCTTGAAACCATTGCCCACCATGTGGGTATTGGTGGGTGAAAGTACTCCTTCCACACCTCGTTGAGTGGGCAATGCCTTGTCATCTAAGACCACTTCCTCTTTTGATTTAGCCCAAAATGACTTCGTGAAAAGCAATGCCAATCCCCCTACTACGCCCGATTGAATAAACTGTCTTCTTTTCATACACTCAAAATAATGGAAATTTCTTTCAAAAAAAGTTAAACAAATTCATCCTTGCTCATTTGCAACCAATCCAAGGCCGACTGATAAAAGATGTCTTCAATGGTAGCTGTGTCCAATTCCATCTCCTCAATGAATTGACCGATCTTCAAGTCGCCCAACGGAAATGGATAATCCGTACCCAAGGCTACCTTTTTACTTCCTTGCTTTTTTAAGATATAGTGCAATAATTCAGGATCATGGGTGGCACTGTCCACCCAAAATCGACCTAAATATTGTCTGGGATTATTGGGATTATCCACCGCCACCAAATCAGGACGACAATTGAAACCATGCTCCAATCTACCGATGGTTGGGATAAACGAGCCGCCCGCGTGCGCAAACATCCAACGAATGCCTGGGAACTTGTCCATGACACCCGCAAAAATCAGAGAGGCCATGGCACGTGCGGTTTCGGCAGGCATGCCCACTAACCAAGGCAACCAATATTTCTTCATCTGCTCCTCTCCCATCATCTCCCAAGGATGCACCATGACACACATGTTCAATTGCTCTAATTTCTCCCACAGCGGAATAAACACCGCTTCACTGAGGTTCAAATTATTGATATTGGAACCTATTTGAATACCCTTATAACCAAGAGTGTAACAACGGTCCAATTCTTCCAAAGCCATATCCACATCCTGCATCGGCAAGGTGGCCAATCCCACATAATGTTTAGGATGACTTTGAAAAATTGCGGCAATGTGATCATTTAGGAATCTACTCACTTTTAATCCATCTTCCGGTTTTGCCCAATAAGCAAATAACACAGGAATGGTGCATATCACCTGCACTTGGGTCTGATACTTCGCATAATCTTCAATACGAAGAATAGGGTTCCAGCAATTTTCTTCTATCTCTCTAAAAAAACGATCGCCTTGCATCATGCGCGCAAAACCCGGGCGATGGTGATCCAAATGAATAAATCCATCATATCCAAACTCTTTAGACCAGTTGGGAATCCGATCCGGCATAATATGCGTATGTACATCAATTTTCAACATGGGAAGGCCGAAGGTACGACGACTTTTTTACTCTTGTCAAATCCAAAAGGTTGATTCCATTGATCGACCAGTTTTCAATGTCTTTGGATACAACATGAATGACTTGATCATAATACAGGGGAATCACAGGCAATACTTCTGATATAGTTTGATCTAGTATTTTAAAGGCATTGCGTCTTTCTGTGGTGTTCTGCATCCTCTTCGCCTCATAGAAATCCTTTTGCCAATTCTCGTCATAAAAATGGGTGTAATTAGGACCTTTAGGCGACCATTGCTCTTGAGTAAATACCTGCAGAAAGTTCTCAGCATCCGGAAAATCCGCCAACCAATTTTTTCTGAACAACGGCACCTGACCTTTGGCAGTAGCCTCCTTGAAAGCCGCGGATTGCATCACTTTGATTTTGATGAAAATCCCTACCTCTTGCCATTTGAATTGAAGAAACTCATAAATATCCACAAACTCTGGAGTGGTAGCCAACTCCACTGTAGGCAGAGGACGGCCAAACTGCTTTTCCAAGTCCAACACTATTTTCTTAGCGTCCTCAGGATGAAAAGCGAATGCATACACTGTATTGGTATCGCCATCTAACATAGGGGGAACGAAACCTTGATTTGCAGGGACGATCAAGTTATTTCTCAACTGCTCACATAATTCCTTCCTCGGAATAGCCATGGACAATGCTCTTCTAAATCGATTATCCCGCAATAATGGAATTTGAGATTCTAAAAAACATCCGATATAATCTGTTTTGATGAAAGGTGTTTTCAGCATTTGCAAATTTTCCAACCATTGACTTTGAAGATCCCCTTGAGGAGTGAGCAACTCATTTAAAAAACTCGGATGTACACCGCTCATGAAATCATATCTTCCACTCACCACCCCTTGAAATTCGGCAAAGGGATCTTTCACCAAATCCACATGAACAGCATCTAAATACGGCAATTTTACCCCTTCGTGATCCTTCATCCAATAGCGCTCATTCTTGTGAAAAACGATTCCAATTTGATCCTCCCAAAAGGCCATTTTAAAAGGTCCAGAACCGACGGGTTTTTTTCTAAAATCCATTCCAAACGTTTGCACAGCCTCAGGACAGACCACATTCGCATATTGGGTAGTAAGCATGGAAAGGAAAGAGCCTTGCGGTTCCTTCAAGTGAATTTGAAAAATCGAATCATTGATTACGTTAAATCCGTTGGAGGCAACATTTTCAAATATCCATCTTCCAGGAGAGGCCGTGGCATCATCCAATATTCTCTGAAAACTAAACAATACATCAAAAGCATTGACCGAGCGAGCCAATTCAGCATCCTTACTGGAATGAAAAAAAACATTTGGTCTCAAATAAAATTCATAGACCAAACCATCGTCACTGATTTTCCATGAGCGAGCAATAGAAGGCACCACGTGCAGGGAATCATCCATACTCACCAAACCGTCAAACAATTGATTCACCAACCACATAGTCTCCAAATCACTTGCAAAAGCGGGATCCAGAGTGGAAATGGCATTGCTTTCATTGTATCGAAAAACCATCTTATCGTCATGTCTGTTGGCCAAACCACAGCTCATGCAAAGCATGATTACGGCAGACATATACAAGAGGCATTTACCATTCATTGCGGTAAAAATAACACGCTTTCCTCCTTTCTATCATTAGATTTGTGGACAAAGAAAAAATGATGAAACACTTTATATGGATCTATATCCTCATTTTAGGGTCAATCTCTTGTAGCGAGATGAAACAGACTACCCACACCTCCCCACCGAAAGTAAAGGAATTCTCTGTGATGTCATATAACGTAGAAAATTTTTTTGACACCATCAATGATCCACAAAACGATGATGACTTTACTCCCCAGGGAAAATTAATGTGGAATACAAAGAAGTATGTTGAAAAAAGTCAGCACATCGCGCAAGTCATTAGTACTTATGCCGCAGAAAAAGATTTTCCTATTTTCATTGGATTGATTGAAGTAGAACATCAGCGTTGTTTGGAAACATTGTGCAAAGAATCACCATTAAAAAATAAATATACACCTTTGTTAATAGAGGGAGAAGATGAGCGAGGCATTGACGTAGGATGTTTATTTGATGCGTCTCGTTTCCAAAAGGTGGAAGCGATTGCTCATGGAGTAAGTTTACCTGACAATGATAAAACCCGACACATATTAGAGGTCAACGGAATGATTGAAGGAAGTCCTTTTTCATTTTTTATTAATCACTGGCCCAGCAGAAGTGGAGGAACAGAAAAATCGGCACCCCTCAGGATGTTAGCATCAGAAACTTTACAAAAAGCCATTTCTGCAAGAAAAAAAATCCAACCTGACTGCCATATCATTTGCATGGGCGATTTCAATGATCATCCCTCCGACCCTAGCGTCGTTGCGCTGGAAAATAAAATAAGTAATTGCACAATGAGTAATTTGATGACCCCATCTATTGCTCCCACAAGAGGCAGTCACTTCTATAAAGGAGAGTGGGCATTTCTAGATCAGTTTATCGTCAGCAAAGAATTGGAGAGTTTAACTCAACCCTGCTCTATGCATTGGTGTATTACACAAGCAGGATTGCCTCTCCAATATGATTTTCTCATGTACATCAACAAACAAAATGAGAAGAGTCCCTCACGAACATATGTCGGAGATTCTTATAAGGGAGGATACAGCGATCATCTTCCAATAGTGATGCAAATTCAAAAGTACTGATCAAAAAAAAAGCCCTCGAGAGAGGGCTTTTACATTTTTTCAACTCCAAATTATTTTTTCTTAGCAGCAGCCTTTTTAGGAGCGGCAGCTTTCTTTGGAGCGGCTTTCTTAGCAGCAGCCTTTTTAGGAGCAGCGGCTTTCTTTGGAGCAGCTTTCTTAGCAGCAGCTTTTTTAGGAGCAGCGGCCTTCTTTGGAGCAGCCTTCTTAGCAGCAGCTTTCTTTGGAGCGGCAGCCTTCTTAGGAGCAGCAGCTTTCTTTGGAGCAGCAGCTTTCTTTGGAGCCGCCTTCTTTGCAGCTTTTTTAGGTGCTGCAGCCTTTTTTGTTGTTTTACTCATAGTATTAAACGATTGATTATTGCCTTTTCCAAAACTCACGTTTGAGTTTAAAAGTAAATTGGATGAAATTTAATTTTTCCATTTCCACTCACCTCTAAAGTTGGCATCGGTATTTTAATTATGCTTAAATATCCTGCTAACTTTTTCATCCAACTTCGCTTCCAATTCACTTGTTTCAAATCTGCATCAAAAGAAAAAAGAAATTTACGCTGAGGATGAAAATTATTAACAAGAGAAATGTTGGTTTTAGCATAGGGCATTTGATCTATGCCATAACCAACAGAAACACCAAATATTTTTCCGAAAGCATTGTCATTCCTTAAAAAAAGGTTTGTACTAAAAGACAACCAATATCTTTGACCGTTATAATCCTTTAAAAGGCGTTGTTGAAAATTATCACCTAATTGTGCAGAATTGTATTTTGCATAAGGTGAATTTTGATAAGAAAACTTCATTTGAATTTTTTGTTCATGCCAAAATTTTTCTTGAAAATAAAACAATCCTGCACCTAAAACATTGGCATAAAAATCACCTGAAGAAAATCCCCATTGCGATGAAAAACCATCCAATATTTCTATACCCGACATGTAGCTAAGAGCAGTTATTGCAGCATAGCGATTTGCCTTGGTCCGATCATAACCGGTGTTCATATAAGCTCTAAAGACATTGGCCGAAATCTGATAGTTGGTAAAGGCATGTCCTACCTTGTCCATCTGCAGCCACTCTTGATTATCATTGAATAGATGAAAAGCAGATTGCGGATATTGGCTGTACCATGCCTGTTGCAACATCAATAAGCTACTCGAACCTAAAAACAGAGAGGTCAAAGGAACACGCGATTTACAATGGCAAGTATCTATATTTGGTTGTTGAGCAAATAAGGAATTGAAAAAAATAAAAAATAAAAAAAAGCTAGAAAACCTTCTCATTTTTTAATTTCCAATTGATCCATATATTTTCTATAGGCACTGGCATTTCGTGAATGTTCAGAAAAATGAGCAGTAAACAAATGCCATCCACTTCCATCGCTCTTAGCGCACATATATATATAACGATGAAGAGGAGCATTCAGCACTGCATCGAGATATTCCTTCTCCACGATATAAATAGGTCCCGGTGGCAATCCCAACACCTTGTAGGTATTATAAGGTGAATCCCGATTTAAATCTTCGTTCAAAATACGCTGAGCATTCTCTCTTTCTACAATAAATTGAACTGTAGCATCACATTGCAACATCATTTTCTCGCTCAAACGATTCAAATACAAGCGCGCAATGGTACCAGCCTCTTCCAT
>CANHWU010000064.1 GCA_947464415.1 Flavobacteriales bacterium | reverse complement strand
CTGTGGGTGCTTCCTTTGAACCATTGATGAAAGACCAATCAAAATCGGCAGTAGGGTTGGGTAAAATGGTAATGGTCTCACTCATGTTTACCGTATTGATTTGTGCATTTTTGTTGTCCGTAACCGAAAGTGAAACCTCATAAGTTCCTGGCTTTAAGAAGCGGTGCTTGGGGTGGGACTCACTGCTAAAAGCACCGTCTCCAAAATTCCATAAATAACTTCCATCACTCGGTCCACTTTGTGGTTTGAAACTAACCTCCGTTCCTGCACAAGTTTGGCGAATGTTGCTCAAACTATTAGTCACCGAATTTACCACGGTGGATGAACCATCTTGGCTTTTTTGCCCACCCAAAGCGGTAGTGTTTTGAGAAATTTCAAATCCATTTTTCCTAGTGTTGGAGGGATTTGAATTCCTTAGGTGGGAAGATGTGGCCGCTACATTATTTCCGTTTGAAGATGACTGTTCACTGAGCATTGATGTTTGGCCCGTATCCTCAGCATTCAAATTGGTAAAGGGATTGCTTGCATTTTGATTTTCAGCAAGTTCGGTATCAGTTTGTGATGAATGGTTGAACTCTTCTGATACAGCTTCTTGATTTTTAGAGTTGGAGGCGTTCGAATTGTCGGTAGATCTTACATTCCACCAAAAAAATATGCTCAAAACACCAACTATCAATGCGGATCCTAATATCCACCCCGTTTTACCGAAAGTAAAGCCACCGCCTTGGCGTGAAAGCCCACTCTCGATTTTGGACCAAGTAGAGGGATGGACAGATCCTTCGTGTTGTTCGTAGGCAGATCTTAATTGTTCTTCAAATAGTTCTTTCTTCATTTTCTCGCGTTCAAATCTAGTAAAATTCGCTGAATATTTCTTTTGGCTTTGGAGTAATTGCTTTTGGAGGTGCCTACACTGATACCTAATTGATCGGCCACTTCCTGGTGACTGAATTGTTCAAAAGCGATAAGGTTGAAAACCGTTCTGTATACAGGACTTAATTGGTTCAAAGATTCCAAAATTTGGTCAGGAGTAATATCCGGCACCATCATTTCATCCATCTCGTCGGCTTCGTCCTGTTGATCATGCTTTTGATCATTGAACTCGGTATTCCAGCCTTTATTTTTTTGCTTTCTAATCCAATCAATGCACAAATGCACAAAAGTTCTTCTCAACCAACCTTCAAAACTTCCTTCAAATTTAAATTGATGAATGTTTTGAAATGCTTTGATAAAACCCTCTTGCAAAAGATCTTCTGCGTCTTCTCTAGATTTCAAATAACGTAAACATACCGCCTTCATTTTTCCTGAAAACATCGTGTAAATTAGTTGCTGCGACCTACGTTCTCCTTGAACACAGCCCGCTAACAAATCATTTAACAACTTAGTTTTCTCCACCACACAAAGTAATGACGAAAAAAATAAAATGGGTTGCCTCAGTTCTTAGTTTTTTTCGATAGCTTTGTCTGATGAGAGGTAAACGCGTAGTGGTGGGCTTGTCCGGAGGGGTTGATTCCAGCGTTGCGGCGCATTTGCTATTGCAGCAAGGATATGAGGTAATCGGCATCTTCATGCGCAATTGGCACGATGAGTCGGTAGTTATTAATCAGGAATGTCCTTGGATAGACGATAGCAATGATGCTATGTTGGTGGCTGATCATTTGGGCATTCCTTTTCAAGTACTCGATCTCAGCAAAGCTTACCATGAGCGAATTGTTCAGTACATGTTTTCAGAGTACGAATCCGGTTTCACACCCAATCCGGATATTCTGTGCAACCGAGAGATAAAGTTTGATGTTTTTTTAAAGGCTGCCGAACAATTGGGCGCTGACTTTGTGGCGACAGGGCACTATTGTCAAAGAAGAGAATCTGCCTCTGAAAATGGAACGATCTACCACCTTATCGCAGGAGCAGACGACAACAAGGACCAAAGCTATTTTTTATGTCAGTTGAACCAGGAGCAGTTGGCCAAAGCTCTTTTCCCAATTGGACATTTACAAAAATCAGAGGTCAGGAAAATCGCTGCTGAAATCGACTTACCTACGGCGAATAAAAAGGATTCCCAAGGTCTTTGCTTTGTAGGTAAAGTAAAGTTGCCTGTTTTTTTGCAACAACAATTAGCCCCAAAAGAGGGTAATATTATTTTGATTAGCGAGAAGGATTTTCAAGAAAAAGTGGGAAGCTTGGTGGCCAGTGAGGTTGAAATAATGGATGGTCAATGGGCACAATGGTCGCGTTCAGTGGATTGGTCGGATATAAAAGGTAAATGGGTGGGAAAGCACACGGGAGCTCATTATTTTACTGTGGGGCAGCGAAAGGGTTTGAAATTGGGTGGTTTCAAAGAGCCGCTTTTTATTTTAGCGACAGATACCACAACCAATACCGTTTATGTCGGGGAGGGTGAGCACCATGTGGCCCTGTTTCGTTCGGTGATTTTTATTCCAGATGAAGAGCAATCTTGGCTTCAGGATAAAATTGAATTTTTCGGCTCAGAAGAGAAAAAACTGATTGATATCAGAATTCGCTATCGACAGCCTTTGGAAAAAGCTTGGATGATTCAACATGTAAATGGCGTTTATATTGTATTCTTTCAACCGCAGCGAGCGGTAGCAAGGGGCCAATTCGCTGCTTGGTATCATCGAAATGAGTTAATAGGGAGTGGTAGAATGGTGTGTTGATCTGAAGGTGATGCATCCTTTTTCATGGGTAATTTGTCTATTTTAGCAAATCATAAATCAAGACAATGAAGAAAATTGTATTCTTTTTATTTTTTGGCGTCCAATTGTGCAGCGCCTTAGGACAAGTTAGTTTTGGAGGCGAACCCTCTCGTTGGTTAGACAAAACCTTGAATGATCAGATCCCTTTCATCGAGACGGATCCGATTGATATGAATTATTTGTCAATGGAAGACGCCATCACTGACCAAGATAAACGTCTGCCATATCGCTTTGGTGTTGAATTCGATGTTCAGTATGGACTCAGTGACGGTATTTGGGAAGTAGATGTAGAAAATGGTTTGGCCATTTGGCAATTGGGAGTCGCTTGCCCTGGAGCACGTTCTATGAATTTTGTTCTATCAAAATATCGATTGGTTAAGGGGTCTTCTCTATTTATTTGGAGCGCAGATCGAACTGAATTCATTGGTTCTTTCAACGAAAAGAATAATAATGCCGACAATGTTTTGGGTACTACAGTTTTGTCAACGGATAGAGTGGTTTTGGAGCTAGTGGTGCCCATTGAATTGATGGGTGTGGTGGAATTGGAAATTGGAAAAATTGTACATGGTTATCGCCCTGTTTTGATGAGTCACTTTGACGAGCAGCGCGGCCCTTATGGAAGCAGTGGTAGCTGTAATAATAATGTGAATTGCCCCGTGGGAGCTGATTGGCAGGTGGAGAAGAGATCTGTGGCATTGATTCTAGATGGCGGATTTGCTGCTTGTACAGGAGCGTTGGTAAACAATACAGCCAATGACGGGACCCCTTATTTTTTAACAGCGAATCACTGTTATGGGAATACTACCTCCAGCTGGGTATTTGTTTTCAATCATGAGACGGCAGGTTGCACGGGTAATACGGGACCAACGAATCAGACCGTATCGGGATGTGTGCTCAGAGCGAAGAATGCAGGCAGTGATTTTTGTTTGGTGGAGCTGAACTCCGTTCCTCCTGCCGGCTATAATGTACAATATGCTGGTTGGGATGCCAGTGATGCCAATACAGTGAGTTCAGCCACCTGCATTCATCATCCATCAGGTGATTTGAAAAAAATCAGTTTTGAGAATGATCCTGTTTCTCAAGGAACTTGGAGCGGTGCTCAAACATGGGATGTGGCGCAATGGGATGATGGAATCACAGAACCGGGTTCCTCTGGCTCACCGCTATTTGATCAGAATCATCGGATCATTGGTCAGTTGTACGGAGGAGGATCTGCTTGCAGTGGCTCGGTAGAGAATGGACAGGGTGATTCTTATGGGAGATTTGGCGTTTCTTGGGATGCAGGCTCAAGCGCGGCTTCGCGTTTAAAGGAGTGGTTAGATCCTGGGAACTCAGGTATTCTAGTCTTGGATGGCTATCCCGATGGCTTTACTCCTTTGGCCTTGGATGCGGGTGCTACCGCCATCAGTGGGTTAGAAGCATCAACTTGCAATGCAAGTGCCAATCCCATTGTTACATTGTTGAATCAAGGATCTAACACATTGAATTCTTGCACCATCCAATATCAATTGAATGTCGGTACTTTGAATTCTTTTCCTTGGACGGGTGCTTTGGCACAGGGACAATCCATCAACATTAATCTGCCTGTCATTACTTTGACCGTGGGCAGCAATACATTAGTGGTGAATGTGGTGAATCCAAATAATGGTACGGATGAAAACAATGCGAACAACAGCGTTTCTTGGATAACCAACTTGATAGATGTGGGAACAGCCAGTTCAGTTCCGTACTTGAATAATCTGAGCAGCAACGCGTTCCCATATGTTGGTTGGCAGTTGAATAATCCCGATGGTGATGTTACTTGGGCACAATCCACGGTTACCAATGGTGGCGGTGTACTGAAGTATGATTGCTATAATTATGATTCGGCGGGTGAAGAAGATGATTTTATTACAGCCCCCTTTGCGTTGTCGAATTTCACTTCATTTTCTTTGAAGTTTAAAGTGGCGCATCGACGCTATAGTGGAACGTATACAGATGGATTGAAAGTGAGTGTATCCACTGATTGCGATGGTCCTTGGACTCAAGTGTACTTCAAAGAAGGAGCCACCTTAGCAACAGGAAATAACAGCACGGCAGAGTTTATAGATCCCACTGCTGCAGAGTGGAGACAGGAGTGTGTTGAATTGGGAAGTTATGCATCTTCTAATGTTTTATTGAAGTTTACGGGTATCAATGGCTATGGTAACAATATTTATGTAGATGATATCCAAGTGGTGAATGCCAACTGTCAGGGAACGGTTGGAATTGGAGATACATCAGAAGGATCTATGGTCGTCTATCCTAATCCTACCCAAGATCAATCCGTGCTTCATCTAAGTGGTTTTGCTCCTGGAAATGCGTTGTTGAAAGTGCGCAATTACTTAGGTCAGGTGATGTATGAGGAGTTGTTACAAATCAGCAGCTTTGGAAATGATATTTCATTGAATGCCTTGCGTTTCCCCAATGGACTGTACACGATTGAGTTGAAATCGGTGGATGCTGTGCATGTGCTTAAATGGGAGGTTCGACGTTAGTTTGAGCTTTTGGAATACTGAACGTCGGCCGCGCTAGCGGCCGACTTTTTTTGACTTGATCATTCTCCGTATCTATTATTCGCAGATTTTCACAGTTGGGTACTATGAAAAATCATAGTTGAATGAAGATAGTTTCCTTCTTTTCTTTGACCTATCTATTTTGCAGGAAATGGATGGTACTGGAGACCCAGCTTTAGGCGAAATCCGAAAAGCCTCACGAGTAGGAGAACTAATAAGAACAAATAATGAAAAAAAACTTTTTGATGTTTTGTGCGGCATCGGCTATTGTTGTGTTTTCAGCCGCTTGCGCTAAGAAGCCTTCGGCTTCTTTTAATTAAGTAAAACTACTGCAGCGGTGGGTGATAGCTCCGGGCACCTATACGATTTGGTTGAACGCTAAATACTATACGGAAGGATGTGATTGTTCTGATTGCTCGGATAGAAATCCTGATGAGACCACAAAAGTTATCACCGTTCAATAATTATTGAAAGATTTCGACAAAGGCGACCCTCGAGTCGCCTTTTTTTTATTCCGTCCTCCGAGGCCAGTGGTTGTTGGATCGGTCAATATCTCCCACCACACTGCGTGGATCAATCTGTATCGATTGGATATTGCCCGGTAGCGCTAAGTCATACTGAGTTTCTACCCAACGCCAGGGATCGAGATAATTTTTTGTTTGTTGATGTTCATTATTCACTCGCATCAGATCAACGGGGATATTAAACAAGATTTGCTCGCCTTCCTGAGTGGTGATCACCAGTTCCAATGGCATTGGAAATGAGCCGATTTTTTTTAAGGATATGATATTGGAGATTTCTTCGCCATTGATGTTTAACTTTTGCTGATAGACGGTGTCAATCGCATAGTCAATGGTCTTGGTGCTATGCACCATGTATTCATTGTACCAATCCAAAACCCATCCGCTTTCTTTTTCGGCCACTCGTATGAAATCTTGATCCGTGGGATGTTTGAATCGATAGGTGTTGAAAAAGCGCTTCATGGTCTTATAAAACAACGCATCGCCCATCATGCCTTTCAATTGAT
Source organism: Flavobacteriales bacterium (assembly GCA_947464415.1). GTDB lineage: Bacteria > Bacteroidota > Bacteroidia > Flavobacteriales_D > Sanyastnellaceae > CAMCTV01. The sequence goes on along the minus strand of CANHWU010000064.1, from coordinate 7,190 downwards.
ACAAATAAGTTTCTCCCTTGTTGTATACGGCCGATCCATAGGCGAAGTTGGTGTTGTAATGATCGGCGTGGGTGTTCATGGGCTCCTCTTTTCCGCTGGTGGCAAGCGATATATAGCCATTCATGGCATCCAAATGGACGGGGGCTTGGGGACGTGGAAATAATTGATCCATCACCTCATCAGAAGCAAAGCTCGTAAAACCTTCGTCCATCCAACCATACAAACTTTCGTTGAAACCCAATATTCCCTGATACCAACTATGCGCGAGCTCATGGGCCGTAACGCCTACCAACGAACCCACTTTTCTTTTTCCTGTGATCAAGGTAGCCATTGGATATTCCATTCCGCCATCACCTCCTTGTATGATACTGTACACGGGATAAGGGTATTCACCGAAATGTTGGTTCATGTATTCAAACATCTTCGGCGTGAACTCTTCTAGCTTCTTCCAGTTTTCTTCCAATTCTTGGTTTTTTAAATAGTAAAAGTGAAGCGTAGTGCCGTTGTTCATTTTCACAACATCATGCTGGTAATCTTTATCCGCTGCCCACACAAAATCGTGCACATTTTCAGCGTGAAAGGTCCAGGTTTTTTGACCTTTCCGATTGATTTCATTTTTAACCTCTCCCGTTCCCCCAATCACAAAATCCTGATTCATCGTGATCTCCACATCAAAGGTGCCATATTCTCCATAGAATTCACGCCCTACATAAGGATTGGGATGCCACCCATCTTTGTCATAGGCACAAATTTTTGGATACCATTGGGCCATGCTATAGTCCACTCCTTCTGCGTTGTCTCTGCCGCTTCTTCTGATTTGAATGGGCACTTGTCCATTCCAGTCAAAAGATAATTGTGCGGATTGATGCGGCAGAATGGGTTGGGTTGAAAGATCAAACCTCACAATGGTGCCTTGCTCTTTCTGTGCATCGATCTTTTTGCCATTCAAAGTCAATCGTTGAATGTGCTGCTGTCCATATTGCTCAGGGGTTAGTTTGGAGATGCGGTCTGTGACCCTTGGATCTGGATCATCAATCCATAAAGAGCGAATGTCCATATCACTTCCCGGTTGGAAGGCGTTGAAATACAAGTGAAAGAAAATCTCTCGTAAGGTGTCAGAACTATTGTTGGTGTAGGTCAAATCAGTATGTCCATCAAACTGATGATCGGCGTCATTGAGCTTTACCTGCATTTTATAGTGCACTTCTTGCTGCCAATATCCCGCATTTTGAGCAAAACTGTAACCAAAGGCTAGGCCAAGGAGAATGGTAAGAGGGGTGATTTTTTTCATATTCTCAAGTTGTATTATTTACCAACTGGTGGATTCATCGTCCATCCAAAGATTTTTCATTTTCAAAGTTTGTTCCAAAATATCCCGCACACAACCTTGTCCGCCATTTTTTGGCGAAATGTAGTCACTGATATTTCTGATTTCTGGTGCCGCATCGTTGGGGCAGGTGCCCATTTTTACCATTTGCATCACCCAGTAATCGGGAATATCGTCTCCCATGTAAACAGCAGTCTCAGGATTTATTTTACCTTGATCGATCCATTCTTGAAGGCGATCTTTTTTTGTGGGAACGCCCAAGTGAATTTCTTTTACACCGAGCATTTCAAAACGCTTGCGCACCGCTTCGCTCTTTCCTCCGCTCAAAATAAAAATCTTTATTCCTTTTTTGATGGCCAATTGCACGGCGTAACCGTCTCTCACATTGGCAGTTCTCATTTGTTCGCCGTCTGCAGATAGGTAAACAATATTATCCGTAAACACTCCATCCACATCAAAAATGAAGGTGTCGGTGAGAGCGAGTTGTTTTTTATAATTCTCGATGTTCATATTTTTTCAATAATTCGTTGGTAAGGTGTAAATAGATGGATTTCCAATCGGGTCGATCCGATAGAATTGCCAAATGTTTTGTTAGTGTCGAAAAATCTCCACGTTTTGCCGGACCGGTTTGCAGGGTTTCCGGCGTTTGATGCTGCACGTTGGTGGCCAGTTGCAACAAAGTGGGAGTGACCAAATCTACCGGTAGATTCGCCTCTTTCAACACCTCAAAAGAAGTCTGAAGCAGCAAGGTGATAAAGTTGTTGCCAAAAACAGCGGCAATGTGCGCCTTTTGTCTTTGTTCCAAGTGCGTTCTGTAAACCGCAGGGGAGATGGAGTGCATGATTTTTTCGATCAATTGTACGGTGTGTTCATTGCTTCCTTCGATGCAAAATGGAATTTGAGCGTAATCCAACGCCTGTCCTTTGACGAAAGAGTAAATTCCCCAAATAACGCCCCAATTTTTTTGGTTGATGGCCGCTGCGTCGGTGGCTCCTGAAGGATGAAATATCACAGCGTCTTGGTGAAGCAGATGGGATACCGGAACGATTTGATGGTCGGTAACGGCCAATAATACAAAATCGACATCATGATGGATTTCGGATAGTTCGCTAAACGCCACTTCGGGAAACTGGGCGTAACAGATTTTCCATTTTTCTATATTTCTCGCATAGGCCTTCGTCAGCGTAAATCCTGCATCGCTCCACATTTTGGAATAATGCCACGCCACATTTCCCGAGCCAATCACTGCAAACTTCATAAGGCAAAGGTACATCGTTCCGCTTTCCCTTGTAAATTCGCAAGGATGATTGAAAATTTTGAATTGATTACTCCTCATTCATGGCCGGATTATGAGCTGTTGGATTGCGGTGATTTCGAAAAGCTAGAGCGGTTTGGCAAGTATTATACCATCCGTCCAGAGCCGCAGGCAGTGTGGAAGAAGCGTTGGCCTGAGACAGAATGGAAGAAGTTGGCGCATGTTCGTTTTGTTCAAAAGGGAAGCAACTCCGGCGACTGGAATAAATTCAAATCCATGCCTGACCAGTGGATGTTGGAGTTTCCTATGAGAAGCAAGAAGATCTTCAATATGCGCTTGGGATTGACCGCCTTCAAACATGTGGGAATTTTTCCTGAGCAAAGCGCCAATTGGTGGTTCATAGAAGAGCAAGTAAAACGCTTTCAAGAGAAGCCCAAAGTACTCAACTTATTTGCCTATACGGGAGGTGCGTCATTGGCCGCTTGTGCTGCAGGTGCTGATGTGACGCATGTGGACAGTATCAAGCAAGTGGTGTCTTGGGCCAATGAAAATCGTCAAGCCAGCCAATTACCGGATATTCGATGGATGGTGGAAGACGCATTAAAATTCGCTCAGCGCGAACAGCGGAGAGGGAATCAATATCAAGGAATCATTTTAGATCCACCCGCTTTTGGTCATGGGCCCAAAGGGGAGAAATGGAAATTGGAAGAAAATATCGCCGAGATGATAGAAAACGTTTTGTCGATATTGGACCCCAAAGGATTTTTGGTGATCAATGCTTACTCCCTTGGGCTTTCTGCGTTGGTGTTGGAGAATTTTTTACGTCCGATGGCCAAGGAGCGATTGCATATAGGGGAGTTGTATTTAAGTGCAAAAAGTGGAGTGCTGCTTCCACTCGGTGTTTTTGGGAGGATCCATGCGAAGTAACGCCCGTTATACCCAGACATTGAATCAATGCAAATCTGTATTGAAAGAGAAATATGGGGTAACGAAACTAGGTTTTTGCGCATGGTGGACTCATCAGAAAAATCCCACCGCGGATGTACTGATCATTGTTGAATTGGAACAACCCTTGGGTTGGAAGTTCTATGCGATGAAGGAGTGGTTGGAATACAAGTGCAAGTGCAACATCGATTTGATTACCACCAGTGGAATTAAACCTATGGTGAAAGAGGAAGTATTATCTCTTACCAAGTTCTTATGATTCGCCGTCGATTGAGAACCTATCCTTCCTATTTGCAAGATGCGGCCAATGCTATGGAGCGGATTTTAGAATACGCTAGTGAATTATCGTATGCCGATTTTTGTCAGAGCAGTGCAAGGCGTGATGCGATTTTTTTCAATTTTCAAATCATGGGAGAGGCAGTGAAACATGTGCCAAGAAATGTTCAGAAGCAATATCCCCATCTGCCGTGGAGTTATATGTCGGCCTTGCGCAACGATATTGCACACGAGTACTTTGATCCCGATGATGAAATTGTTTGGGCTATTATCCAATGTGATTTGTTGGATAATTGGAAGGATTTAAAAACGATAATAAAGAATTTGTAAGATGAAATGGATTCCCCTAATATTGACGATTGTGTGCACGCATGTCAAGGCCCAAGTTATCAACCACAGTTATGCTCATCCGGATAAGGTGAGCTATCATCACCTGCATTGGCAAGCAAAAGTGAACTTTCAAAGCCAGTGCATTGAGGCAACGGCTACTTATGACCTCAAGCCTCATGATGACCACCCATTGATTCTGGACACCAAGGGCTTGGAGATTCAACAGGTGAAGTCGGATGGAGTAGTAGTTCCTTATGAATTGGGTAAAACGGAGGATCCGATTTTGGGTCGTCCTTTGATCATTCAAGTGAAGTCTTCAGTGAAGCAGGTATCGGTGACTTATAAGACAACAGCTGCCTCTGAGGCATTGTTGTGGGTAGAGGGTGATAGCCCGTTTTTATTTACCCAGTCTCAGGCCATTTTGGCAAGGAGCTGGATTCCTTGTCAGGACTTGCCAGCATTGCGTTTTACTTATTCTGCCGATGTAGAGGTCCCCAATGGCTTGATGGCGTTGATGAGCGCGAGTAACGCACATCAAAAGGCCGTTGCAAAAAAAGGAGCGTCAACGGTGGAGTATCATTTTGAACAAAGGAAAACGATACCTAGTTATTTAATGGCCTTGGCGGTGGGTAATATTGAGTTTGCCGCCATTAGCAACCGATGCGGGGTGTATGCTACCCCAGATCAATTGAATCTAGCACATACAGAATTGGCCGATTTAGAAAAGATGATCGTGGCAGCGGAGAAGTTGTATGGGGCTTACCAATGGGATCGATATGATGTGTTGATATTGCCAGCGGCCTTTCCATTTGGTGGAATGGAGAATCCTATGTTGACTTTTGCCACTCCCACTATTTTAGCAGGCGACAAGTCTTTGGTATCGTTGATTGCGCATGAGTTAGCTCACAGCTGGAGTGGAAATCTCGTAACAAACGAAACCTGGGATGATTTCTGGCTCAATGAAGGTTTTACTGTATACTTCGAATTTCGGATCATGGAGGAGCTATACGGTAAAGAAGTTTCTGAAATGCTCGCTGCATTGAGTATCCAGGATCTTTATCAAACCATGGAAGAGTTGGCTCCCGTGGATACGCATTTGAAATTGCATTTGAAAGATCGCAATCCGGATGATGGAATGAATGATGTGGCCTACAACAAAGGATATTGGCTACTGCGCACCATTGAAGAACGGGTGGGAAGACCAAAGATGGATGCTTTCTTGAAAAATTATTTTACCCATCACGCATTTGGTGTGATGAATACAGAGCGTTTTTTAGCGTTGGCCAAAAAGGACTTGATGGATCCGGGCAATTACCGATTCATAGCACCAGAGGCCTGGATTTATCAGCCCGGAGTTCCCGAGAATGCTTATCCCATTGTATCCCAAAAGATTTTGGAAACGGATGATTGGATTGCCCGATGCAATGCCAGTGATGAGGGGATCAAGCAGTTGCCATGGAAGGAATGGAGCTATCAACAGCAATATCGTTTTTTAACCAATTGGCAATGCCCGAGTGCCGATAAGCTGAATGAGTTCAATCAGCGATTTGGCGTTTCAAAAACAGGAAATAGTGAAATTCTTTTTGCCTGGCTGATGATGTGTATTCAAATGAGTGTTTGGGATGATGCCAATGAACAAGTGATGAGTCATTTCTTAGGGTCAGTAGGAAGAAGAAAATTCATTGCGCCGCTTTATAAGGCGATGATCAAAGCCCATCAGAGGGAAAGAGCATTGGGTTATTTTGACCGATATCAGCAAACCTATCATGCCGTAACTCGAAATACAATAGTCGAACATTTAAAAAGTGAATAGCGTGAAAAAGTATTACTTCTTGTCTTGTTCGGTATTCATGATGGCGTTATCCTCATGCTCCGTGATGAAAAGTCATTACGGAAGAGGATATAGTGTGAGTTGGAATCGTGCTATTCAAGCCAATAAGTTTTTCGAAGCTCATTCAAATGTGGACGATTCCAGCAATATTGAAGAGGCAGGTGGTCCGGGTGATCTCAATATGAAAAGGCAGAGTACCAATGTTAGTTCCAACATTCCTTTGTCTGAGGCCTGCTTACCTGAAGTGGTCATTACTCCACGATTGAAGATCAATGGAGGAGGAGTGGAGAAAAGCCTTCCGAATTTAGAGGTTTTCACTACTATTTCCCCTGCAAACCTGGAGACGAATGAGGTGAGGATTGTTGGTGCGGATGCACATTCACCTGAGGACAAGTGGCTATTGATTTTGTTAGCGTTTTTTATACCTCCACTCAGTATTTACTTGTTAGATGAAAAGGACACAGAGGGAGTCATATTGGCCACTATTCTTACAATTGTGGGATGTGGAATAGCAGGTGTAGTATATGCGATAATAAAAGTCATTAAGAAATACCAAGACTTTTAACACAATGGGGCGAAGAGAATTTATCAAAATTAACAAAAGAAAAATGTGAATTACTTTTTGTTTTTTTTCGATATGATAAAAATCAAACGACATAAATTGCGAAAAATTAAACAATCTAATTATGAAAATTAAAAATTTATCTATTGTAGCGCTAGGAGCGCTAGTAGTGGTTTTCAGCGCGTGTTCTGTAACCAAGCGTCATTATGCACCTGGCTATCATGTGGAGTGGCATAAGAATTACAAAGGAACTGAGCAAGTGGCTCAAGTGAAGAAAGAGAAGGCTACCGTTAATGTGGTAGAAGAGATGGTAGCAATGAATGAAGTAGCTGCTCCTGTTGTAGTTGCTGAAGTAGCTGCTCCAGCTGCAGTGGCTCCAGTAATGGTAGAAGAAGTAGCAGTTGTTACCCCTAAGTCAAACAGAGTAATCAATGCGATTGCTAAGAAAGTGGCGAACGTTGCTTCTAATGTTACGGCTCCTGCTACAACTGAAGTTTCTATTGAAGCTTCTGCTGCTAATGGTTTTACACCTGAGTGGTACCATTGGGCGATGGTTATTCTTGGTTTCTTCCCCGCTTTCATGTTCTGGATGGCAATATTCCAGAAGAATGATATTCCTTGGAAAGAAGTAATCATTTCTACCTTATTGTACTGCTTGTGTTGG
>CANHWU010000063.1 GCA_947464415.1 Flavobacteriales bacterium | reverse complement strand
TGGTACCAGCCTCTTCCATATGCCGACATTCTCCCTTGACAATAGAAGCCAAAATATACACTTCAAAAGGACTAAGTCCCAATGCCTCCGCTTTTTGCGTTCTGTCTTGATTCCAAAATTCACCATGGATTTTCTTAAATCTCTCCGCAATAGATTGAGGTGATTCTGAAAATTGAAAATCATAAGTATCAGCAAAGAGTATGGAAGTTGATTTTGCAATGCCCGATGAAGAAGTATCCGCCCCCATTGCGTTGCAAAATGCAATCAAATATGCTTCCTTGCTGAATTGAAGTTGGCCACTTAAGGATTCACAAAAGCCTATCAATGATCTGGTCTCATCAGTACGGATGAGTATTGAAGAAGGATCACCTTGCCTCAAAAATGCCACCAAATCCCATGTGCTCATTCCCTTTTGAATACGATACTCCCCCGGCTTCAACTCTTTGAATCTTCTTGCCATACAACACCAATTCCAAGAAGTTTCGAAAAGAGAAGACTCGTTTAATAAAAGAGGTAATTCCTGTGCATTCACTCTTTCTGTTTTTATCACATGTTCCTGAGATACCTCCACACCCCATACCACATAGGAAAAAGAGAAAATGAGAATACTTATAAAGACCCCACAATAGATTAGTATTTTTCTCATTTGATATTTTTTTCAAATTTAAACGCCTTTTTTTCTTGATGAAGGATTTCCTCTGTTAAGGAATAACCGCACTTCAAGAAAAACTCAATAGCCTTTTTATTGCCCACCCAAACGATGGCCCAAAAATTATGAATTAAATAGAGATTCTTCATTTCAATCTCCAATGCGTGCAAAGCCTTGTATCCATATCCGCTCCTGCGATGCTCCCCAGATATTATAACGATTCCGACACCAACACTTTTGTGTGTTGCATTCCATTGAAAAACATCCATCATACCTATTGGGGAATGATTCAGTAAAATCAACCAACGTTCTTGCTTATGGCGGGTAATATCATTTTGACGTTGCAAAAAGTATCGAATTTGATCCTGACTGAAGGGACCCGCATCGTCGGTAATGTTCCATAACGCGGGATCATTTTCCCATGCATGAATGATGGGCCAATCATCCAAACCTGCCTTTCGAATAAAGATCACGGAAACTGATTAGTTTGTAATAGCACGAGCGTGCAAGCTTCCTCCCAAGGAATGCCCTTTTCCGATAACTTCAATTGCAATTCAGGATTCTCCGTACCAGGATTGAAGATGACTTTTTGGGGAACGGAAGCCAAAATAGAGGAGTACCAATTGACTTGATTTTTAGGACCCACATAAAGCGTTATCACATCTATTCTCTCTGTTACAGGAAATTCACATTGAATTAGTCCGCCCACAAATGCTTTTTGTTTTTGAGCCACCATAAAAACACGATGACCCGATTGATGCAATAACTCATTGGCTTTATAACTAAATCGCTCTGGGTTATCGCTTGCTCCTAAAATAAGGACATTCAATTTTATCATTCTTTCTTACTTTTGTAATATGAATAGTGCAACAAAGTTAATACTGCTCTTCATTTCATTGTCGGTATTATTTTCATCTTGTTTGATCAATCAAGATTTCATGTTCAAAACTCCAGAGGGATTTACCTATCAAACCCCGGTACTTGATAGTTCCTCCGAAGATTACAAAATTTCACCTAACACCAGTATTTCAGTTACCATATTATCAAGATCTGGTAGTGCTATCATCGAAGCAACAACGGGAGGAGGAGACAACTTTAGATTAAACAATTTAAACAACAATAACACCTTCGTTATTGATAACAATGGAATGGTAGAATTACCGCTCATTGGCAATCACAATCTGTCTGGCATGTCCATTCTTGAAGCACAAAATTACATAGAAAAAGAACTATTGAAGTTCATAGTAGACCCTTTCTGCATAGTAAAAGTGACCAATAGGTATTGCATTTATTTCAATGGTTCGGGTAGCCAAGCAAGTGTGATTGGACTGAATCAATTCAACACCAGTTTAATAGATGTTATCGCCATGGGAGGAGGAATCAGTGAGAGAGGAAATAGTTCCAAGGTGAAGGTGATCAGAAAAGTAAACGGTCAACAAAATGTTTTTTTATTCGATTTAAGCACCATTGATGCCGCAAGGTTCACCAACTTCGCTATTCAAACAGAGGATATAATTTACGTTGAACCGATGCCCCGTTATTCAACAGAATTACTTTCTTTAGTAACACCTGTGATTTCATTGCTATCCTCCACCGTTTTATTTGTTACGCTGATTTCAAGATTATGATAAAAATAGAGGAATTAGAGCAATCATCTTTACTGACTTTAACTCCAACATCTCATGCTGATGCCCGTGGATGCTTTTCAGAAACCTTTAATGAGGCTAGTTTCCGGTTAAACACTCATCTTAATGTGACCTTTGTTCAAGACAATGAAAGCATTTCTCACAAAAATGTATTCAGGGGTTTTCACTTCCAAATTCCCCCCAAAGCACAAGCCAAATTAATTAGGGTAGTACACGGAGCCATCCTTGACTTCGCCGTTGATTTAAGAATGACAAGCCCAAATTTTGGTAAAATTTATTCGATTGAACTCACCGCGGAAAATAGAAAGCAATTTTTTATACCGGAAGGATTTGCTCATGGATTCTTGGCGCTTGAAGACCATACCATTGTGAACTATAAGTGCTCTCAATATTACAGTCCTTCATCAGAGAAAAGTTTACTCTTCAGTGATCCAAACTTGAAAATCCATTGGCCTGTCCATATAAATGAACTCATTATCTCCGAAAAAGACAAAGCAGGTCAGCCCTTATCTGATTTCTCAGACATTTTTATTTAATGAGACGATTCGTAAAGAGAATTCTAATTTTCACATCTTCTTGCATTCTTATTTATGTCGTCTCTGTCATTTACATTGGCCTAATTTCTAATAACGGATTAGGCAAAAACTTCGTTTTTCCAATAGGTAATTATGGACATTCCATGCTTCGACTCAACGAAGTGAAAACTCATTCGCGGGTTGACATTTTAATTTTAGGCAGTTCCCACGCATATAGAGGATTTGATCCTCGGATATTCAAAAAACATCAATTCGACATTTTTAATTTGGGATTGAGCAGTGAAACTCCCATTCAATCTTATTATCTTCTGAAAAAATACTACTCACAGCTTCAACCAAAAATTGTTATTCAAGAAATTTACCCTCTCCTTTTAGAAAATGATGGGACTGAAAATAATTCCTTTCTTCTAGCCAATGAACCCATCGATATGCCACTGACAAAATTGGCCTTCAACAATTTTAATTTGCAAAATCTCAACGCGTGGATTTACGGTGCATTCCGAACGATCCTTCACCTTAACGATCAAATCGAACTTCCCGAAAAATTTGGAGAGGATACTTATATTGCAGGAGGATATTCTCAAAAAGATGAAGTGCCTTTGGATACATCTAAAACACTCATTGCCCGTGAATACATACCACTGAAAGAACAACTAGTAGCACTGGATTCTATTCAACAATTTTGCAAATCAAAATCTTGCAGTTTGTATTTCGTCATTACACCTGTTACCTCCGTTGAAAAACATCATATCTTAAATTGGAGCCGGATTATTCAACAGATTGAAGACATTCATTTCGTTCATGATTTCAGTAGACTTCCTGTGCTACATGACACCCTTCATTTTTATGACTCTGACCACCTCAATCAAAAAGGGGTTGAAATTTTCAACCCAATTTTGATAAATGAAATCTTCCATCAACGAAATTGATTATTTTTACCCTATGATAAAGAATATTTTCACTCTTGTTTTCCTTGTTCTTAACGCGATGGTATATGCTCAAGCACCATTGGCCATACCCTATCAGGCTGTGATGAGAAATGCGGATGGAAGTGCAGCCAATTCAACCAACATGACCATTCGATTTTGCATCCGAGAAAACACCGCATCGGGTACCATCAGCTATCAGGAATTACAAAGTGTTACGAGCAATGCGCAAGGATTAGTGAGCTGTAATATTGGTGAAGGAAATGCTACGATTGGTAATTTTAATAATGTGCAATGGGGGAACGGTGCTAAATATTTACAAGTGGACATCAACATGGGTAATGGTTATATCTTCTTAGGTACTGAAAAACTGAACAGTGTGCCTTATGCACTGTACACCCGGGATGTTGCAGTATCCACAAGTATTACAGGGGACACTTTGACCATCGGTAGAAATAACATTATCATACCGGGCATCAGTGCGGCCAATCATATTTTGGGATGTACCAATGTACTGGCTTGCAACTACAATAGCAATGCCACCGATGATGACGGAAGTTGTCATATTGCAGGTGCTCCCTGTAATGACAACAACCCCAATACATCCAATGATGTGTACAACGCACAATGCGTCTGCGCAGGTACAACCAATTATTCGGTGGGGTCACAAGGCCCTGCCGGAGGTTATATCTTTTATGATAAAGGCAGCTACTCCAACGGATGGAGATATCTGGAAGTATATCCCACTACAGTATTCGGCACTTGGGGTTGTCAGGGCACTAGTATCCCTGGAACATTAGCCACCGTAGGATCCGGTGAAAACAACACCGCACTGATTCTCGCTGCATGCACTACAGCCGGTACCGTGGCGAAGCTTTGCGATAACTTCAGCGTAAATGGTTTTGATGATTGGTTTTTACCCTCCTCCGGAGAAATGGATTTGATCCATGATGTATTATTCGTCAACAACATCGGTGGCATACCTGATGCCTTTCATTGGACTTCCACTCAAGCTTCCTCTAACGGTGCTACTTACGCCATTTTATATGATAATGATTTAGGATGGACCGACATCCAAGCAAAAAATGTTACTTTAACAGGAATTCCTGTGAGAGGGTTTTAGTGCTATGCAATGGATCCACGCTGTTTTACAGCGTATTCTCCATATTATTTTATCCAAAGAGAGGCACGGCGTTCACTCCCCTTTGGTTTATCAATTAATGGAGAGGGATTTAAAAATTCCGCTGTCCACTGATTTAAACATCATTGATGGGTACCGCAAGCAATTGCTGAATGATCATTCCACTTGGACTTCTATTGACCATGGAGCCGGCTCTCGTTTAAAGTCCTCAAAATTGCTTTCTACCGCTGTTAGAAGAGCAAGTAGCAATCGAAAAAAAGGAAACTTTCTATTCAGATGGGCAAAAAGATTCCAGCCATGCACGGTGATTGAATTGGGAACCCATGTCGGAATTGGCACTGCATACCTCCAACTAGGAAATCTCAACTCGCAGATTACAACGCTAGAAGGCGACCCCTTTCTTGCCGATATCGCCCAAACATTCTTTCGAGATCAACATTGGCCCATTCACACCGTGGTGGGTAGCTTTGATGAGCATTTGGAATCTACATTGAAAAGCATATCCCCTTTTGATCTGGTGGTTATTGATGGAAATCACACACGGGATGCCACTCTTCGATATGTACAAATGCTGCTTCCACATGCCTCTCCCGACGCTTGGATTTTACTGGACGATATACACTGGTCTAAGGACATGAGCACCGCATGGTCTGAGATTGTCCAAAATCCTCGCTACCTGCTCACCCTTGACTTCTATCAATACGGAGCCATCTTTCTAGGAAAAAGAAATCAGAAAGAACATTTTGTACTGAAATGGTAATATTTATTGATCCATTTTTTTCTGAAGGGCTTGAATGGCCTGCTGCAGAAGAGGTAGTTTTCTAAAAACCACGTAAGACTTATTATAATCCATGATGGGCATTGCAGGCGAACCTTGTATGGTAGTATTCGGTTCTTTGATACTGGATGCAATTCCGCTTTGAGCGGCGATTTTTGTTCCATCGGCTATGGTAATATGACCAGCAAATCCTACTTGTCCACCTATCATACAATTCTTACCGATCTTGGTAGATCCGGCAACACCACACTGCGCCGCCATTACCGTATTCTCGCCAATTTCTACATTGTGCGCAATTTGAATCAAATTATCTAATTTCACTCCTTTGCGAATGATGGTTGCTCCCATAGTCGCCCTATCGATACAAGTACCAGCGCCGACATCAACATGATCCTCTAGAATAACGATTCCTATTTGCGGTACTTTTTGATATTGATTTTCTGCATTGGGAGCAAATCCAAATCCATCGCTGCCAATGACAGCATTTGCATGGATTGTACATGAAGATCCAATTTGGCAATCGTGATAAACTTTTACTCCTGGATACAAATGACTGTTGTCTTTAATTACCACTCGGGCCCCTATGGAACAACCATTTTGAATAACAACATGATCCCCAATGACGGCACCCGATCCGATACTTACCCAATCTCCTATATGCACCCCCTCTCCTAATTTCACATCCTCAGCAATATTGGCATATTTACTAATACCTGGACTGGGCAACAAAAACTGATTATACGCCTCTAACAATTGAGCGAAAGCCGCATAAGCATCTTTTACTTTGATCAAACTCAAAGTGCTGGGCAAGGATTTTTCAGCTACGAAATCATCATTTACAATGACCACACTTGCCGATGTTGTATAGATATAAGGGGTGTACTTGGGGTTGGATAAAAAAGACAACGAACCCAATTTACCTTCCTCAATTTTAGACAAGGCATCTACCATCAAATCCTCTCCCACCAGCTGACCTTGCAGCATCATGGCTATCTGTGAGGCGCTAAATTTCATAAGGCCAAGATACAACGATTACTCCACTCGTGCACCGAGGAATTGGATGGTTTCAAAAAAATCGGGAAATGACTTGGATACACACTCAGCTCCGTGTATGGTGAGTGTGGCACCCGCCATCGCCATAACAGACAAAGCCATGGCCATGCGATGATCATCATGCGCATGCACATGAGCCGTTTGAATCGCCTTGGGATAGACCTTCAACTCATCTCCTCTAATCACCGTATTGACTCCCATTTTGGACCACTCATGTTGTATCGCCTTTCCTCTATTACTCTCCTTGTCGGCCAGTCGGCTAACGCCTTTGATGATGGATGGGCCATCACCCATAACAGCCAAAACAGCCAAAATGGGAAATAAATCTGGACAATGCGTGGCATCAAACTCAAATGCTTTGATTCTAGATGCCCACACTCGATAACCTTGTGAAGTCTTCTCCCATTTTACCCTTGCAAGGGTGAGTACATCCAAAATCGCCTGATCCGCTTGCGGAATTTCCTCATTCAATCCTTTGATCAAAACTCCTTCTTCAGCACACAAAGCAGCCGCTACCAACAAAAAAGCAGCCCCACTCCAATCCCCATCGACCACCATTTCCAATGGCTCAAACCTTTGTGCTCCCTCCACTTTGTATCCTCCTTCCCACGATTCCATTTGAATACCAAATTGCTTCGCTACAGCCATCGTCGTTTCTATGTATGGCTTGCTTGGCACTTGTTCAATTTCGAGCTCTATCCCCTTTTTGGTAGCACTGCCCGCAATGAGAAGGCCAGTAATAAATTGGCTAGAGGCTGTGCCTTCCGAATGAATTTTTCCACCCAACAGCGGACCATGCACTCTGGCAGGTAACTTGTGGTCTTTTAATACCACCTTTACTCCCAAACACGGCAGCCATTCTTCGTGGGTTATCATGCTTCTTTTCAGCAAAGTCCCCTGACCTTCCATCACAATTTCTTCATGCCATAATGCCGCAATGGGCATGAACATTCTAGCCGCCAAACCGCTTTCCCCTGCATGAATCAGATATTTCGGTTGCCTGATATCCGCCTGAAAATTATTAGGAAACCCTCCTCTGATATCCAACACATCCCCATTTTCACTGACCACTGCGCCCAAAGTTCGGATGATATCCAGTGCTGCCTTACAATCCGATGAATTAGGAAATTTATGAATGACCGTTTCCTGAGGAGAAAGCAATGCCAATGCCAATGAGCGTTGTGCTATACTCTTGCTCCTTGGAACGTCCGTTTCACCTTTCAATACTGAGGGAAATACCGTAACTTTCATTTCGTCGCAAAGTAAATACTCGCGATACCGCCTGACAGCGGAATGATTTGAACTTTTGAAAAACCTATTTTGGATAAAATGGAAGCAAAAGCCTCACCTTCTGGAAAAGCTTCTACTGATTCAGGCAAGTATGTGTACGCCCTGCTATCTTTGGATAACCAATTGCCAATAGTAGGCATGATAAATTTAAAATAAAAACCAAACAATTGTTTGATAGGAAACTTTTTAGGTTTTGAAAATTCAATGATCGCGATGACACCCTCTTTTGCCAATACACGGTGCATCTCCGCAATACCCTTTTCTAAGTTTTCAAAATTACGCACACCAAAAGCCACTGTCACTGCATCAAATGCAGCATCCGCGTATGGCAAAGCCTCCGAGTCTGCCTTTTTAAAAGCAATTTTTTGGTCTAACGACTTCTCTTTGATTTTCTTTCTTCCCACCTCTAACATGCCTTCACTGATATCAATGCCTGTAATGCTATCCACCTCTTGATATTGCTTCGCAGTTAAAATGGCAAAATCACCCGTACCCGTTGCCACATCCAATATGGTTTTTGGTTGCGTCTTTTTTATCAATCGGATGGCTCTTTTTCTCCAGAGAATATCAATCCCCAGAGAAAAAAAATGATTCAAAAAATCATACTTGTGGGCAATGTTATCAAACATTTGTTCCACTTCCTCTTTTTTGGAAGATTGATTATACGGCTTAACGACTGGGTTACTCATATAGGCCAAAGGTAAATCAACCCAAGGTTAGACTATTGAATTTCTTTCAATAACATCTCTTGTGTTATGGGAACCACCCCGACCTTTTCACAGACCAATCCACCCGCCAAGTTGGAGCTATACACCAAATCCTCCATACTCATTCCCACAGCCAATGCCAATGAAGCAGTGGCAATTACTGAGTCACCTGCTCCAGAAACATCCACCACTTTTCTGGGATGAGCATGCTCATGCTTCCAATTTCCATTTGAATGGATGAGCATACCATATTCCGACAGGGTAAGCAAAGTCATTTGATTTTGCATTTTGTCTTCTAACTCCTTCACTGCATTGAAAAGTGAGGATTCTACTTTTGGATTGATCTCCATCTTCAGACCCTCCCGCATTTCTTTCAAATTCGGCTTGAATAGAGTACATCCTTTGTATTCAAAGAAATGATCTTTTTTAGGATCCACTGCGGTAGGAATATCCAGCACCCTGGCCTTTTCTATCAACTCATGAATCAAATGAGGCGTGAGCAACCCTTTATTGTAATCCTCTAAAATGATGACATCGGGACGATGATGCTCCAATTCACTGACCAACACACGCAATACGGCTTGTTCTTCCTCTGGATTCAATAAAGTAGTAACCTCTTCATCAATGCGCACGATGTGATGTCCCCCTGCGATAACGCGCGTTTTAACTGTGGTTGGTCGAAATTTCGATGATACAATAGCCCGCGTACTGATTCCTTCCTTTGACAACAAATCCAATAATTGCTGTCCGTACACATCTTCTCCCAATATGCTGCAAATACTCACTTGCGAACCCAAAGACAACGCATTGAGAGCTACATTGGCTGCCCCTCCCAACCTCTTATCCCAATGGCCAACATTCACCACTGGCACTGGTGCTTCTGGAGAAATTCTCTCCACCTTTCCCCAGCAATAAGCATCCATCATCACATCACCAATGACCAATACTTTTTTCTCTGAAAATCTAGATATGGATTCTGCTATACTCATACCAATTCTGACAATCCTTTCTTTAATCGAGCCATTGCCTCCGTGAGTGTCGACTCACTCGTTGCACAAGAAATCCGAATACAATTGGGATCTCCAAAGGCAGCTCCTGTTACCAAAGCTAACTGATGCTTTTCTAATAAATACAAACACAACTCGTCTGCATTTTGGATCACTACCTCGCCTGATTTCTTCCCAAAAAAAGATCGAACATCAGGAAAGAAATAAAATGCCCCCTCGGGCAAATTCACTTTGAGACCGGGAATATCCTTAATTAAATCATACACTAAATCTCTCCTCTTCCTAAACACCTCCACCATTTCACCAATTACTTTTGGATCCGCTTCCACGGCTGCCTTGGCTGCCATTTGAGCGATACTATTGGCACCGCTTGTAATTTGCCCTTGCATCTTGTTGCAAGCATCGGCTATCCACTTAGGAGCCGCTAAATATCCAATTCTCCATCCCGTCATTGCAAATGCCTTGGACACTCCATTGACTGTGATGGTTCTCTCCCACATTCCTTCCATGGCTCCAATGCTCACGGGAGGATGGGTAAAATGAATGAGTTCATAAATCTCATCACTGATAACATATAATCCGGGGTGCTTCAAAATTTCTGTTGCAAAAGAAGACAACTCTTCTTTGGAGTAAACACTTCCCGTCGGATTGCAGGGAGAGCTATAAATGATCAATCGTGTTTTATCCGTGATGGCGTTGCGCAACTGATCTACCGTTATTTTAAAATCGGTATCCACCCCTGCAGGCACCTCCACTACCACACCGCCCGCCATTTTCACGATTTCGGCATAGCTGACCCAATAGGGGCTGGGCATGATGACCTCATCGCCTGGATCTACCATGGCCAAGATAGCATTGGCCAAGCATTGCTTAGCACCTGTAGAAACCACTATTTCATCCGCAGAATATTTCAATCCATTGTCTCGCTCCAATTTTTTGGCAATGGACTGTCTTACCTCGAGCATTCCGTTGACAGGTGGATAATGCGTGATATTGTTGCGCATCGCCTCTGCTGCGGCTTCCTTGATAAATTCTGGTGTATTAAAATCAGGCTCGCCTAAGCTCAAACTGATCACTTGTACACCTTTCTGTTGAAGCTCTCTGCTCTTTCTGGCCATCGCCAACGTGGCAGATTCCGTCAGTTGACTTAGCAACTGAGATGGCTTTGCTACTCTATCTTCCCTATTGATCATTGCAATGGATTTCAAAAAACAAACTTAGTGTTTTTCATTGATATTTCTTTATCCAGCACATAAGTTTCCCAAATGTTCACGATCTACACACCACTACATTCCATCTATTCTCCCCCCTTTCCCCACTTACACTCTTTGCGTGCGCCAGCGATAGGAGCGGCATCCTTGGGCGGGCTAAGGGAACGAAGTGACCGTGAGCCCCGCCCAAGATAGAGCGGATAGCGCGGTGACACCCGCAAAGCGAAGCGGAGCGGGGGGCAGGCGCCCAAAATAAATCCATAAAAAAAGCCCCGCCAATGCAGGGCTTTTTATTGGTTGTATTTTATTACTACGCATCAATTTTCGCATACTTAGCATTGGCTTCAATGAAGGCCCTTCTGGGAGGTACATCATCACCCATCAGCATTGAAAACACGTGATCACAAGCCGCTGCATTTTCGATGGTCACTTTGCGCAAAGTGCGTTTTTCTGGATTCATCGTGGTTTCCCATAATTGCTCGGCATTCATCTCTCCCAATCCTTTGTAACGCTGAACATTGACACTGCTTTCCTGTCCTGCTCCTTTCATCTCCGCAATCAAGGCATCGCGCATTTCCTCGTTCCACGCATACTCCGCTTTATTACCCTTCTTCACTAAGTACAGCGGAGGAGTAGCAATATAGATATGTCCCCCTTCTATCAATTCCTTCATGTGACGGAAGAAGAAGGTGAGAATCAAAGTCTCAATGTGAGAGCCATCCACATCGGCATCACACATGATTACGATTTTATGATAACGCAGCTTGGTCAAATTCAGCGCCTTGCTGTCTTCCTCGGTACCGATGTACACGCCCAGAGCGGTGTAAATATTCTTGATCTCTTCATTCTCCAAGATTTTGTGCTGCATGGCCTTTTCCACGTTCAATATTTTACCACGCAAAGGCAAAATCGCTTGGAACACACGATCACGGCCTTGCTTCGCTGTTCCACCCGCAGAATCTCCCTCTACCAGGAATAACTCTGATTTCACCGGATCTTTTTCTGAACAGTCTGCCAATTTACCTGGCAAACCACCTCCACTTCCCACACCTTTTCTTTGCACCATCTCACGAGCCTTGCGCGCTGCTACGCGGGCTTGGGCGGCTAAAATCACCTTTCCAACAATCGCCTTGGCGTCGTTGGGATGTTCTTCAAGGTAGGCTTCCAACATTTCAGAAACCACTTGACTCACGGGAGAAACCGCTTCCTTATTTCCCAATTTCGTTTTGGTTTGCCCTTCAAACTGTGGCTCCGCTACTTTTACAGAAACAATGGCGGTTAAACCTTCCCGAAAATCGTCCCCAGAAATTTCTATCTTCAGTTTATCCAACAATCCACTTTTTTCTGCGTAGTTTTTCAAGGTGGTAGTCAATCCTCTTCTAAATCCTTGCAAATGGGTTCCTCCTTCGTGGGTATTGATGTTATTCACATAACTGTAAATATTCTCATTGAAAGAATCATTGTACACCATGGCTACTTCCACTGGAATGGGCCCATCCGTACGCTCCATGTGAACAATTTTTTGAATGATAGAAGGGCGACTTTGATCAATGAATCGCACGAATTCAGAAAGGCCTTCCGTACTATGGAACAATTCTGATTTCACCGTACCTTCTTCATTCACAGCTCGCTTATCGGTCAATTGAATTTTAATTCCCTTGTTCAAGAAGGCCAGTTCACGCATACGGTTGGCCAATGTGTCATAGCTGTACTCAGTAGTATCAAAAATAGTCGCATCTGGAAGAAACGTCTGACGTGTTCCTTTTTTATCTGTAGTTCCCTCTTCTTTGACGGCAAACAAGGGCTTACCGATGCTGTACTCCTGTACATAGATCTTACCATCACGAAAAACCTCTGTCCTCATATGAGAGCTCAATGCGTTCACACAACTCACCCCTACACCATGTAAACCACCCGACACTTTATATGAACCCTTATCGAACTTTCCACCGGCACCAATTTTGGTCATGACTACCTGTAAAGCAGACACTCCCTCTTTTGCATGCATATCCACAGGAATACCCCTGCCGTTGTCTTCTACCGTAATACTATTGTTCTCATTGATGGTCACAAACACGGTATCACAATACCCTGCCAACGCCTCATCGATGGAATTATCTACCACTTCATACACCAAATGATGTAAACCTCGCGTACTGATATCTCCTATGTACATGGCAGGACGCATTCTGACGTGCTCCATGCCCTCTAAACTCTGAATATTGGCCGCCGTATAATTGGCTGCATTGGGATTGCTTTCGCTCATAATAAAAATTGGTTTTACTGCTTTATCTTTTCACCTTGTAAAATAGCACATACACTTGTATTTTCAAGGCTTTCAAAGATACGAAAGACAACAGCTTTTAGCGCCAAAAAAAGGGGGTAATTACCCCCAAATCTTGTTCACATTTCATTAACAAAACACCGCATCTAAAAAGACAATTTGGCTCCCATCATGAACAACAAACGCTGCTGGGGATAGGCGTTCCAAATCTGGTATTGCTGAGCCAATGTATTATACACAGATGCCCAGGCCGAAATCTGTTTGTTATACTGATAATTTACCTGAAGGTTGACATCAACAAAAGATTTCAAGTCCACGACATATCCAGGACGATTTTGCCATACATCTTGCTCAATGGATTGTCCCACTGCAGGCGCAAAGGAATATGCTTTTCTCGCCCCTATGTAGTATAATTGTGCTCCTATGCCCCACTGATCACCCAAGTTATATT
>CANHWU010000062.1 GCA_947464415.1 Flavobacteriales bacterium | reverse complement strand
CCTCGCCCACCCGATTCGCTTGGTGTGCCGGATCAGGTGCAACAACCCATCATGATTCAAGATCGAGTGAAAGCGCTCAATGAAGTTGTCTCGCAACGCTACAACGCCTTTGTGCAAGACAGTTGGAGAACGCAATGGGGCGATGGCGATGTATTTGCCATTACAGCAGGAGTGAGGGGCAATCATTGGACTTTTAATGAACAAACGGTGATCAGTCCAAGGGTTAATTTCTCCTATACCCCCACCTGGATTGGAATAAGAAAAAGAGATGAGCAAAGAGACTCCGTGCGCAAAGACATGGTGATCACAGCTGCTTGGGGATATTATTACCAACCCCCTTTCTACCGGGAAATGCGCGGGTTTGATGGACAGGTGAATCCAGAGATCCGAGCGCAGAAAAGTATCCATTACATTGTGGGCACCAACTATGTTTTCCGGGCATGGAATCGCCCATTCAAATTCAACGGCGAGTTGTACTATAAGCAGTTCAAAGATTTGATTCCGTATGAAATAGAGAATGTCCGCCAGCGCTATTACGCCACCAACAATTCCAACGGATATGCCTACGGAGCAGATATGATGGTAAATGGAGAGTTCATCGAAGGCATTCAATCCTGGGCGAGGGCCTCGTACTTGAAAACAGAAGAAGATCTGACCGATGATTACTATTACATTTTTTTAAATCAAGCGGGAGACACCATTTATCCCGGATTTACACTGGACAATGTGGCGGTGGATAGCATAAAAAACACTCCCGGTTGGATTCCCAGACCCACAGACCAACGCATGAGTTTTTCGCTTTTGTTCATGGATGAGATGCCGAGAAATCCTAAGTACAAAGCCACGATCAATTTGTATTTTGCGACGGGAGTTCCTTATGGCCCTCCGAGTAGAGAACGATATTTGGATGTGCTCAGAACGAGGGCTTATTTCAGAACCGATGTAGGGTTTTCTAGAGATTTGTTTACCAGTAAAAAGAAAAATGGTCAAGAGCGATTTTTTAAATCGGGGACCATTGCTTTGGAGGTTTTCAATTTACTGGGAGTTAATAACATCATCAATCATCAATGGATTGAGGATGTTAATGGTAGACTTTATGGAATACCCACTTACTTGACAGGTCGCAGAATCAATCTGCGTTGGGCCATGAGTTTTTAAGGCTTGTAATTATCTACGGCAAGCCAAAGGGCATCTGCCTTGGGTCCTTCAAAAAAGAAAGTAGCTCCGCACATAATACCTCCCAATACCATTTGTGGTGAAAGCACCGTATCTTCATTTCTTCTCGCGTAGAGTTGTTGTCCGATAATAGCAGCTCCGGCCACGGCCAGCGAAATTTGTAGCGTATTGAGTCTTTTAAAGGTTTGTAAATATTTAAGACTGGCGGGCGAGTCTGTTAAGTCGTTCTTCAAATTTTTGTATATCCCCTTTTTGAGATCTCCCTCATCCTTGGTGTAAAACTGCCAAACTTCACCTGAAGCCAATCTCTTAGGGTTATCCGTTAGCAAAGTATCCCCTCCATATGCTGTGATATCGATTTCTTCGTACAGTTGAATACGACCTGTGTTGTTGATTCGCATCGCGTAACGCTCAGCTCGTTCACCATAAATTTCATATAGATTGGCAAAAGTTCCGTGACTGTTGCGGAAAAAGTACACCTTATCTGAATAAAACTTCCTTCCATCCAAATTAAAACTGGCCGCTTGAAGCATCGGATATTCATAGGACAATTTCTCTCCTTCATGCATTTCTCCGTTGTACAATTTAACATAGTGCTTCGCCGTGCTTTTGATGGTAGATTGACAATAATTCATCTGATAATTCAACATAGCCATCGTAAATGCTAGTAAAATTTTGGTATTCATATGTCCGATATTTAGAGTAAATATAAGATATAAATGGCTTAAGCACCACTCGCCGCCATTTTATATAGACATCGCGCTGTTCAAATCATCACTTCACTAGCACTAAGACCATTCAAAATGCAACTTTAGTCCCATTCAATCGTCTATTTAAGTAAATTCGCATTCTATGTACGGAAAATTTATAACCGTTTTCATTGTATTCTGCTTTTGCGTCGCTTCTGTCGAAGGTCAAGCACCTTACCTATTTGGTCAGTTCAATATGCAGGGCAACACGGTTCCCGATCCTGCCAACCCCACGGGATGTTACCGTCTTACAGCGGAACAATCCAATAATCTTGGTACGATTTGGACGCAAAGCACCATTGACCTCAATTGCAATTTCACCCTTCCATTCAATTTATTTTTCGGAGACAACGGGGCAGACGGAATGTGCTTTGTTATTCAGAATACTTCCAATACTTATCTCGGGCCTACCGTTTCTGGAGGAGGAGGATTGGGATATCTTGGATTATGGAATTCATTTGCCATTGAATTTGACACCTATCAAAATTCAGGTGTTTCCACCAATAACGGGGCCTCACACGGACAAGATGCCACTTCTAATCACATGTGCTTTTTCAAGAATGGATCCCTACTGCACAATAGCATCGACCAATTAGCTCCCCCTGTGAACATTCCAAGTTGGCAAATGGAAAATAGTCAAAACCACAGCGTCGTGATTTCATGGAATGCGGCTACGCAAAACCTCAGCTGTGTATACGACAATAATCCGCTGTACACCATCAACGCAACAGTGAATCTACCGGCCATTATTGGCTCTACGACCGCCTATTATGGATTTAGCGCCGCGACAGGAGGAGAAACCAATATTCACAAAGCATGTCCTCTTCCCAACTCTCCCACCATTCTCCCACCCCAAAATGAACTGGGTTGTGCAGGGGCAGGATACAACTTCGATGTATCTTCACTTGGGGCTGGGAATTATTCATGGAGTCCCATGACCGATCTGGTGGTTACTGGTCCTGGCACAGCAACGGCCAACCCGAGCGTAACTACCGATTACACGGTGACCTTCACCGACCCGTGCGGATTGGTGACCATTAAGCATTTCATCATAGATGCCAATGCCATTCCCACGGTTGACTTAGGGCTTGCCCAAAGCGTTTGTCCGGGAAGCACTATCAACATCACCCCTTCAGGAAATTTTGATAATATCCTAGATTGGACAATAGATGGGGTAAGCACTGGCTCCACTGCGCCGAGTATCACGGCCAATGGCGGCACCACAGTAGGAGTGACTGTGTCGCTCAACGGTTGCTCCACCACGGCCAATGATGACGTTGTGATCAATGAGATTTCTTTACAACCCTTTACAGCTGGGTCTGATTTCAATGATTGTATTCCTTCCGGGACCTCCATAGTGTACACAGGCGCCACTGTGCAAGCCGGTTTTGGAATCAGTTGGAGCACAGCAGATGGAAATATTGTGAGTGGAGCGAATACATTAACTCCCGAAATTAATCTCTCTGGCACCTACACCCTTACTGTTATAGGAGGCACAGGCTGTACGGATAGTGATGATATTTTAATTACCTTGGTCAGTGATCCCTCGGTAGACCTAGGTGCCGATTTTATACATTGTGGGACTGGCAGTTATTCTCTTGTAATTACAGACCCTTATGATGTTATCACATGGGGCGATGGCACTACAGGCAATACCTACACTTCCAACGTTGGCGGAACTATCAATGTTACCGTCGATATTGCGGGTTGCACCGCCACGGATGAGATTGTGGTGAATCAAATCATTCCCGTCGCACCAGACGCCGGCACTGACATTATTACTTGTACCAATGGTAGTATCACGTTATCTGCTACTGCCGATCCGAGTTATACTTATCAATGGTCTACCACAGATGGTATGATCCTCAATGGCAGCAATGGCTTGACACCATTGATTGATGAGAGTGGAACTTATACCTTAACAGCAGAATCACCTGAAGGATGTCTTTCCACAGATGATATTCTAGCCACCCTCATTCCCATTCCATCGATCAATATTGGCAGTAATATTCAAATTTGCCCAGGAGAAAATTTCATTGTATCTGTTCCTAATTCTGGTGACTACGACATTATCACTTGGGGAGATGGCAGCTTTGGGCCTACATTCAGCGGCACAGGACCTCAAACCGTAACGGTAGAAGTAGAAACCAATGGCTGCCTCAACAATGATCAGTTGGAAGTATCGGAGTACAACGCTCCTAATTGGAATCTGGGAGCAGATCTAACCGTATGCGGAGATGCACCTTTCAGTTATGATACAGGCCTGCCCGTAACTTGGTTTGACGGAACTCAAGGCACCAGCTATCCCAATCCACCTGCTGGACTATTATCGGCAACTTTTTATTACGGTGATGATTGCCCTATAAACGACGACGTTTTAATTACCATCATCCCCCCTACCACGATAGATTTAGGCAATGACACCCTCATCTGCGAAGGAACCTCCATCACGCTAGATGCCGGTGTGCCTGTTAATTGGAATGGAACAATGGGGGCCACCACCAGTACCTTTGATGTAACGATAGAGGAACAATACACTGCATTTTTCACAGATGGTTTTTGCCAAGCGTACGACACCATAAATGTTTCCGTTCAGCCACTCCCTATTATCACTTGGCAAGGAGAAGAAACTTACTGCAATGGAAGCGCTGTGATATTGGCCAACCCAAACTCAAATGCCACCGATTTTCTTTGGAGTACAGGAGAAACCGCAGAGCAAATCACCGTGAGTGAGGGGAATTATTATTCGCTCACCGTAAGTAATTTCTGCGGAACCGCTTTCCAAGACATTTTATTGAACTTTGAAGATTGTGATGCTTATGCTTTCATCCCCAATGCCTTTACTCCGGATCAGGATGGTTTGAACGAGGCCTGGCAACCGATCTTAGTCAATGCGATTGAATATGAAGTATTCATTTATAATCGTTGGGGTGATAATGTCTTTCATTCAAAAGATCCCAACGAAAATTGGTTAGGCGAAACTCATAACGGTGAATATTACAACCAAGATGGAGTCTATTCTTATCGCTTGATTTTAAAAAGCCCTGATGCTACGATCAAAGAGTACTTTGGTTATTTTCATCTGTTGAGATAATGAGTGACTTATTTGACAACGAATTCTCTCCCGAGAGTCTGATGTTGGGACATGGATATGCCCCACAATGGAGCGAGGGCTCCATTAAGCAACCCATCTATCAAACTTCTACCTTTGTTTTTAAAACCGCCGAAGAGGGAAAAGCGCATTTTCAGCAAGCCTATCAAAATAGAAGTCGGAGTCAAAATGAACCTATACCAGGCCTTATATACTCACGATTGAATAATCCGAATATTGAATTATTTGAAACGCGACTAGCGCTTTGGGACAAGGCCGCGGGGTGTGCTAGTTTTGATAGTGGGATGGCTGCTATCAGTGCGGTGATGATGGAATTTGTAAAACCCGGAGAATTCATTTTGTTTTCAAGTCCATCTTACGGAGGTACCGATCATTTCATCAAAAACTATTTACATCGCTATCAAATTTACCATATCGAGTATTTCCCTTGGGAAACAAAAACAGAGATCATCCAAAAGATTCGAGATCATCAAGCAGAACAAAAAATCAGCTTGATATTTGTGGAGACGCCCGCCAATCCGAACAATGCATTGTTTGATATCGAGATGATGGTTCAACTGGGCCGCGAATTCTCCTCTGAAAACAAAAAAATCAAAGTAGCTGTCGATAACACCTACATGGGGCCCTTGTGGCAGCAGCCCTTACAATGGGGCGCTGATTTTTCTATTTATTCCGCTACCAAATACATTGGCGGGCATAGTGATGTGATTGCAGGAGCCGTTTGTGGCGGCAAAGAAGACGTTCAAAGATTGAAAAACTTCAGAAGTTTTTTTGGCAGTACATGCAGCCCTTTCAATGCATGGCTATTGAATCGCAGTCTCGAAACCATGAAAATCCGAATGGAAAAACAAGCACAAAACGCCGCTTCTGTGGCAGAGTACTTGAATTCCCATCCGAGCATTGAAAAAGTACATTACTTGGGTCTTATTCCCTCCAGCGATCATAGAAACTACTCCATATTTCAAAAACAATATACCTCAGCGGGAGCAATGATTTCATTTGAAATAAAAGGAGGAGAAGCAGCCGCTTTTCAATTTTTAAATCATTTACAACTTTGCCACTTGGCAGTTAGCTTGGGCTCCACTGAAACTTTGGCAGAGCATCCTGCTACTATGACGCATGCTGGTGTTTCTCCTGAAATGAAAGAAAAGATTGGCATTACCTCCGGACTTATCCGACTATCCGTAGGAATTGAAAATGCTCAAGATTTAATCCAAGATATTGAACAAGCTCTGTCGGCTATTTCAAGTCATTCATAGTCCTTTACATTCCGTCATCTTGTCAGCGAAAACGCATTGGCACATACGTTGACATAACGCTCACACAATTATTCAATCAAAATGAAAGCAGGTAATATTTCAGTTCAAACGGAAAACATATTTCCGATCATCAAAAAGTTTTTATACTCCGATCACGAAATCTTTTTGCGCGAGTTGGTTTCTAACGCTGTCGATGCATGCCAAAAAGTTAAAACACTGGAGCGTTTAGGTGAAATTGCAGAAACCACAGAAACTCCGAAAGTAGAGGTGATTTTAGACAGTGCCAACAAAACCATCACTATCCGAGACAATGGGATCGGAATGACGGAGGAAGAATTGGATCAATACATCAATCAAATTGCCTTTTCAGGTGCGGAAGAGTTTGTATCCAAATACAAAGACGCGCAAATCATTGGACACTTTGGCTTGGGATTCTATTCCGCCTTTATGGTGGCCAAAGAAGTAAAAATCCAAACGCTATCCCACAAGAAAGATGCGAAAGCGATCGAATGGACTTGTGATGGAAGCCCCGCTTTTACCATTGCGCCGCTGGAAAAAACTACCAAAGGAACGGATATCATTCTTTACCTCGCTGATGATTCACTGGAATTCAATGAGGAGCATCGACTCAAAGAAATATTAGACAAATATTGTCGCTTCATGCCCGTGGAAATTTATATGGGTATTGAAACCAAATGGGAAGAAGATCCTTCAGGCGAGAAAGATGACAAAGGCAATCCAAAAAAAATAGAAGTCCAATATCCCAGAGTTATCAACTCCACTACCCCACTTTGGGTAAAAAAACCCAGTGATTTGAAAGATGAAGATTACACTTCTTTCTATCACGAGCTCTATCCCATGACCTTCGAAGAGCCATTGTTTCACATCCATATCAACGTAGATTATCCTTTCAATTTGACTGGAATTTTATTCTTCCCCAAATTGAAAAACCAAATGGAAGTGCAGAAAAACAAGGTGCAGTTGTATTGCAACCAAGTCTTCATCACCGATGAGGTAAAAAACATACTTCCCGATTTCTTGACCCTATTGCATGGCGTTGTGGATTCTCCCGATATTCCATTGAATGTGAGCAGAAGTTATTTGCAAGCCGATGGAAATGTGAAGAAAATCAGCTCACACATTACCAAAAAGGTAGCGGATAAATTGCAAAGCATGTTCAATAACGATCGTGCAGATTTTGAAAGCAAGTGGGAAGACATCGGAGTATTCATTCAATATGGAATTTTAACCGATGAGAAGTTTGCTGAAAAAGCGATGAATTTCACTTTATTCAGAAACACTAACAACGAAAGTAAAACCGTAGAAGAGTGGAAAGAGAAAATTGGTACCACACAAAAAGATAAGAATGATAAAGTAGTGATTTTATACGCCACTGATGAAAACCAGCAGCATTCGGCCATCGAAATGGCGAAGAACAGAGGTTGGGAAGTCATGGTGCTTACCTCTCCATTAACTGCTCCATTCTTGTCACACATTGAATCCAAGCATAACGATATCACTTTTAAAAGAGTCGATAGCGATGTTCCGGAAAAATTGATTGAGCAAGACAATAATCAGAACAGTGCTCTTTCAGAGGACGAGAAAACCGCAGTAAAAACAGCATTGGAGTCATGGGTAGATGGCAAGAAATTCAATATTCAATTCGAAAACATGTCCCCTCAAGATCCTCCTATGATCATCACAGAAAATGAATTCATGCGCAGGATGAAGGAGCAGCAGGCGCTTGGCGGTGGTGGTTTTTTTGGTAACTTACCGGAGTCCTATCAGCTTACCCTCAACACCAATCATCCAGCCGTGTATAAAATGAAAGAGGCCAGTGGAGAAAGCATTGCAAAAGAGGCTTTGGCACTGGCGCAACTGTCTAAAGGGTTGTTAAAAGGAAGTGAATTGAGTGCATTTCTTCAAAATGCCTATCAAAGACTGAATAACCAGTAATATATTCGTATAAAATTAATTGAAATGAACAAAGCACTTCGAGCTGTATTGATTCTTGTCGGCGTTATCATCGGAACCTTCATCTTATTTTACCTCTATGGTACTTCGGTATATTCCGAAGCGGTAGTGAAACAAGAAGGCGTAAAAAAAGAATGGGGAAATGTACAAGTTATGTACCAGCGCCGAGCGGATTTGGTGCCTCAACTCATCGCTACGGTAAAGGGAGCCCGCGATAATGAAAGAGCCATTTTAGAGAATGTGACACGCGCAAGATCGGGCATGGCGAGCGCTCAAAGCCCAGCTGAATTACAAGAACTAGGAGCCACGGTCAATAAAGCCATATCCATTGTTTTTGAGAACTATCCAGAAATCAAATCCAACGAGAACTTTGCCCAATTACAAGCAGAGCTCTCTGGATCTGAAAACAGAGTGAGTAAAGCTCGTTCTGATTACAACGATGCTGTGGAAAAGTCCAATGGCTATATCAGAGGATTTTGGAAGAAGAAAGCGCTAGCCCTGGTGGGAGATGAAGAGTTTAAAGTGTATGACGCTTTTGAAGCCAGTGCTGAAGCACAAACAGCTCCCAAAGTGGATTTTTCAAACTAATTCACTTGGAACATCCTTTACTTAGTGCGGATTTCAGAGTATTCGCAGAACAAGAAATCGCTCAGTTTGAGCAACAAACCAGCTGTGAGGTTAGGATTCATTTAGAAACTCAAAACGATGCGGATCTGCTGGACAGAGCCGCATTTGTTTTTGATCATCTGGGCATGCGAAAAACCCAACAACGCAATGCTATTTTGATTTATATACAGCTTCAACCTTCACAGGCAGCGATCATCGGGGACATTGGGTTGTCTTTTATTACTACTGCTGAATGGAGTCATTTGGTTGATGTTTTAACCCATCCATTCAAAGGTGGCCAATTCAAAGAAGGTGTCCATGCATGTCTCATCGCCTTGCTGGAAAAAGTGCAACCGAAATTCCCTTATCAATCTGATGACATCAATGAACTCACCAACCAAATCAGTCGTTAGAAAATGAGAGCATCTATTTTATCTCTTACGCTGATATTAATCGCATCGGTGGCCTGGAATCAAAAAGATTGCTTCCCCCCAAAAAATGATCAAGTATTGGTGTACGACCAGACACAAACCTTGAGTGCGGAAGAGCGAGCAGCTCTAGAAATCAACTTAGACACTTTTGCTGCACATACCTCCAATCAAATCGTGGTGATCATTACACAAGAATTGTGCGGATGGGAACCCTCTGAATATTGTTTCAGAATAATGGATCAATGGGGAATTGGACAGGCTGATCTGGACAATGGGATTGTGATATTGGTAAAACCTAAAACACCAGAGAGTAAAGGCCAAGCCTTCATTGCCACAGGCAGAGGCCTAGAAGGAGCCCTACCCGACGGAAAAGTACATTTTATATGGGAAAATGAGATGATTCCTTCCTTCCAACAAAATCAATATTACCAAGGAATCCAAAAAGCCGTTGGCGTAATTCAATCTATCGTAAGAAAGGAGTACAATATTGACAATTATGCCAAAAAAGGAAAGAAGAAAAAAGATGTTGGCGGTTGGGTTGGATTATTGATTTTCGGAGCGATATTTTTAATATTGATGCTTCAACGCGGAAGAGCAGGAGCCAGACAAAACAACCTCCCCTTCTGGACCGCTTTTTGGTTGATGAATAGTCAACCGAGAAGAGGATACTGGAACGATTTCAACGGAGGCGGCAACCACTGGGGAGGTGGAGGGGGCTTCGGTGGTTTTGGAGGAGGAAGTTCTGGAGGGGGTGGTGCAGGAGGAAGTTGGTAAATAATACAACATTAATTATATGAAATTTGGAAAATTCATTGGTGGCGGATTAGGTTGGGCATTGGGCGGACCTATCGGAGGACTGCTTGGATTTGTTTTTGGGATGATCATCGACGATAAGTCTTTGGAAAACTCATCAACTGCCACACGCCAACATTATAACCCGCGTCATGATCAAGCCCGCTACCAAAGACAAAGACACCACACCGGTGCAGGCGATTTCACTTCGGCGCTGCTCGTGCTTTCCGCAGCCGTAATGAAAGCGGATGGAAAACATTTGAAAAGTGAATTAGAGTTTATCAGAGAAACATTTAGGCGTCAATTCGGCGAGGCCGCCACCGCAGAGCAAATTGGAATATTAAAAGAATTGCTCAAAAAAGACATTCCCGTTCGTGAGGTGTGCGAGCAAATCAAATATTACATGGAGCACTCCATGCGTTTGCAACTGATGCACTATCTCTATGGCATTGCAAAAGCTGATGGCCATGTAGATAAAAGTGAAGCAGATCTAGTCGATAAAATTGGTTACTACCTTGGAATTTCACAAGCAGACAGGGACTCCATCAAAGCCATGTTTTATGCCTCAACAGATAAGTCATATGTAATCCTTGAAATCACCAAAAGTGCTACGGATGAAGAGGTAAAGAAAGCTTTCAGAAAAATGGCCATGAAATACCATCCGGATAAGGTAAGAGATCTGGGTGAAATTCATCAAAAAGCAGCGCAAGAGAAGTTCATTGAAGTACAAAAGGCCTATGAGCAAATCTGCAAAGAAAGGGGGATGAAATAAGAAACATTGTATCTTAGGGGCCAAAGCAAAAAATATGCGCCTCGTTATATTTCTTTTCATTGGGTTGATGAGTGGTGAACTTTTCGCCCAACAAAACTATTTTCTCAATGGTAATGCCACTGCGCTTGGCGGAGATTGTTATCAGCTCACTGATATTTGGAACAATCAAAACGGCACCGTTTGGTACGCTGATCAAATTGACCTCAATCAACCTTTCGATATCACTTTTCTGATGAATCTCGGAACCAACGATGCGACAGGAGCCGATGGGGTTTGTTTTGTGCTGCAATCGCAAGGAACCAATGCGATTGGAGTCAGCGGAGGGGGAATGGGATACCAAAGCTTTACCACATCTTTGGGAATTGAATTTGATACATGGCAGAATGGAAAATCTTCTGACCCCAGTTTTGATCACATCGCGATTCAGAAAAATGGAAGTGTTGATCACAATTCCACGGAAAACTTGGCCGGACCAGTACAAATGGATGCTTTCAATGTGAACACAGAGGATGGAGACGATCATGTGGTGCGTATTACCTGGAATCCAGGCACGCAAATCATTCAAGTATATTTTGATTGTGTGTTTCGCGTTCAAGCGACCGTAGACATTGTCGGCGAAATTTTTAGTGGTCAACCACTTGTCTATTGGGGATTCACCGCTGCTACTGGGGGAGCTACCAATATCCAATCTGTTTGTTTGACCCCCAACATTTTGGCCTCCGCCAGCCAGCTTCAAGCTTGTCCGGGAACTACCATTCAATTGAGTGCGGGCGCATCCTTGAACGGAGTTTACGATTGGACCCCAGGAGCTTCCTTGAGCGATAGCACCATTGTCAATCCCATTGCTTCGCCTTCACAAACCACCACTTACACCGTAAGTTTCACCAATCTTTGCGGCATACAGCAAACCAGTGATATCACCATCACGGTAGACGATTTAGAAATTTCAGTCCCTTCCACTGCCCTGCTGTCCTGCGCCGATACATTGGCTACGGTACCCGTAAGTTCCAATTTCATCGATCTTCAATATCAATGGACCACCACCGACGGGAGTATTATCGGCACCGATACCCTATCATCACTCAATACCACAACCTCTGGCACTTATATCATCAACGCAAATTATCAAAATCAATGTTTTGACGCCGATACTATCGTGGTGAGCGCAGACTATTCTGACTTCAATATCAGCATGGCTTACGACTCCGTGTTAACTTGTTTTGATGATCAACTCATTTTATTTTCATCCACTGGAATTCCAGAGACGGAATTTACCTGGACCACCACTACTGGCAACTTTGTGAATGGCAGCAATGGTGCCATAGCCACCGTAGATGCTCCCGGTGAATATACAGTGGTTGCCTTTTATAACAACAACTGTCAAGATGCATTTAGTTTGAATGTATCTTCCAATCAAATTTTTCCCATTGTTCAAATCAATGGAGATACCGTAATTACCTGTGCTCAACCTACTATCACCTTAAATACTAGCAGCACAGCGGCCAACTCCGGATATCAATGGACTGCCAATGCCGGAGGCACCATTACCTCGGCCAATAACCTTTCCAACATTACAGCCAGTACCTCTGGTATCTACATTGTCAATGTTACTGATTTAGCCAATGGCTGTGAAACGGCCGAAGCCATCACACTTACCACTGATACCATTCATCCCGCAATTAGTACCACATTGCCCGATACTCTTTCTTGTAAAAATCCAATGGTTGTGCTCAACAATTATGAAGTACAAAATGCCGCTGACTACAGTGTGAACTGGAGTACCAACGACGGCAACATCATTGGATTGCCTACTTTACCCAATCCTGAAGTTATCTCAACAGGAACTTACACGATAACAGTAGTCAACAACAACAATGGTTGTGCAGATAACGCGGATATTTTTGTTCCTATCAATGACAACATCAATTTCGATGTCAATGACATTGAATTGCCCAATATCCTTACCTTCAATGGAGATTCATTGAATCAATCGTGGCGTCCATTTTTACGATCTGATCCAGAGGAAGACATTATGCCCTATTTAAGTGAATATCGATTGATGGTCTTCAATCGTTGGGGAAGCATGGTTTTCGAAAGCACGGAGTCATCACCGTATTGGAAACCCGATTCGCTGAGTGAAGGGACTTATTATTATATTTTGGAGTATTTAACTTATTGCGGAGAGGGTGCCGCAACTCAAACAGGGGGTAGCGTTTTGATCGTTCGTTAAGACCATCGAATGGGGTCCTTGCCCTGAGCTTCTAGGATTTCATTGATCTTACTGAAAGGCTTACTCCCCAAAAAACCCTTATGAGCACCCAACGGAGAAGGATGCGAACTTTCTATGATGTGCTTACAAAAATGTGATAAAACCGATTTCTTTTTCTTCGCCTCATTGCCCCATAACACTATAATAATTTCGGGATATGCCTGAACCAATTGAGATAAAACGCTATCGGTAAACCACTCCCAACCCAAAGATTGATGAGAAAGAGGCTGGCCTTGTCGTACCGTCAAATGGGTATTGATCAGCAAAACGCCTTGTTGAGCCCAATCAGTTAGATCGCTAGAAAGACGCGTCTCACCCAAATCGTTGTACAGCTCTTTAAAAATATTTCGCAAAGAAGGTGGCGTCTTCACTCCAACGGGAACAGAAAAAGCCAATCCATGCGCCTCACCAGCTCCATGATAAGGATCCTGGCCGACGATGATACAACGCACCTCATGTGGGAGACAATGTTGAAAAGCATTGAAAATTAAAGACTTTGGTGGAAAACAAAAAGGTTGAGCATATTCCTGCTCAACCTTTTCTAACAATGATGACCACTCTTTAGTGGAAGTATAATCGACCAACCACCTCTCCCAATGTTTCCAATTTTCTTGGGTCATTAGCGATGATTGACCACAATTTTCTTAGTG
>CANHWU010000061.1 GCA_947464415.1 Flavobacteriales bacterium | reverse complement strand
TAGACAACGGCTTCCAATCTTGTTTGATGGCGCCCACCGAGATTCTCGCGCAACAACATTTTCAATTGATTCAATCGCTTCTATCAAAAATTAATATCACGGTAGAACTTTTAACGGGTTCGACAAAAACCAAGGAGAGAAGACGAATATTGGAGGGTGTTCAGCAAGGAACCATCCGCCTTTTAATTGGTACCCATGCGCTCATTGAGCCGGTGGTAGTATTTGACAACTTGGGATTGGTGATCATCGACGAGCAACATCGTTTTGGTGTGGCTCAGCGCGCCAAGCTATGGGAAAAGGCCAAAATACCACCGCATATTTTAGTGATGACAGCTACTCCTATTCCACGAACATTGGCTATGACGTTGTACGGCGATTTGGATATCAGCGTCATTGATGAATTACCACCGGGTAGGAAACCGATTCAGACTGTGTGGCGGAGTGATTCCCGCAGATTAGAAGTGTTTCAATTCATGGAGAATGAAATCAAGAAAGGAAGGCAGGTATATGTGGTATTTCCGTTGATAGAAGAAAGTGAAGCTTTGGATTACAAAGATCTGCAGGATGGTTATGACAGTCTTTCTCGCAGATTTCCTCGCCCTCAATATCAAATCAGCATTGTGCATGGACGGGTGAAGAATGAGGATCGAGATTTTGAAATGGATTTATTTGTCAAAGGCCATACGCACATCATGGTGGCCACTACCGTGATAGAAGTGGGGGTGAATGTGCCCAATGCTTCTGTGATGGTGATTGAAAGTGCGGAGCGATTTGGACTTTCGCAATTGCATCAATTGCGCGGTAGAGTAGGTAGGGGTGCGGATCAGAGCTATTGTATTTTAATGACCGGCAATAAGCTTTCAGCTGAATCTAAAACCAGAATGGAAACGATGGTCCGTACCAATAACGGATTTGAAATTGCAGAAGTAGATTTGGAGCTTCGTGGTCCTGGCGATGTAGCGGGCACCATGCAGAGCGGAACACTTCAATTGAAAATAGCTGATCTGGTCAGAGATCAACCTATTCTATTAGCGGCGAGAGAAACTGCGCTGACCATCATAGAAAAAGATGCAGCGTTGAAGATGCCCGAGCATGCGAGCATAGTTAGGCATCTCATTTGGATGAACCGAGATCAATCGGATTGGTCTAAAATCTCGTAAATTCGTTTAATGAAAAATTTCCTGATATTATCAGTGCTGCAAACTTTTTTATTGGGTGAAGGTTTTTCCCAATCGGGCTGCACGGATCCTTTGGCCAGTAATTATGATCCCTTAGCGGTGGTCAATGATGGTTCTTGCCTGTATCCTTTCACCAACCAAACTCCTACTTTTTCTGTTCCGATTCCAGATACCATCATGGAGAGCTCAGGGTTGTTATGGTATAATCAGCGTTATTGGAGTCAGAATGATGATACGGATCCCAATTGGTATGCTTTGGATAGTTTAACGGGATTGATTATTGACACACTTCAATGGACTGGTTTAGTCAATTTTGATTGGGAGGAAATTCAACAAAATGATCAATATTTTTTCATTGGTGACATAGGCAATAACAGCGGAAATAGAACGGATTTGAAGTTTTTTAGAATTCCCAAAACTGCTGTCAATGGTTTTGATTTATCGGTGGTAGATACTATAGCATTTCATTATGAGGATCAATTGGATTTCAATAACGCCGCGAACGATCATGATTTTGATGGCGAGGCCTTTTTGGTAGATGAAGACAGTATCTATCTTTTTACCAAGTGTTGGGCCAGTCAAACTACCTCACTTTATACTTTTCCCAATACGGTGGGTGAGCATGCTGCCATCAAGCGTGCCACTTGGGATGTGCAAGGCATGATCACCGGTGCGCATCGATTGTCGGGTGACGATCATATTGCTTTGGTGGGATATACGGAGTTGCTGCAGCCCTTTATGGTATTGTTGTATGATTTCCAAGGAACAGATTTTTTGGGAGCCAACAAGAGGAAAATTTCATTGGGTATGCCATTTCATCAGATGGAGGCCGTCTGCTCAGCCGATGGCTTGCATTATTATCTGACCAATGAAAAGGTGGTGCAGGGATTTACGGTGCCGGCGCAATGGCATCATTGGGATGCGACTTCTTTTTTAGTAGAGGACACTGCGGTGGTGAATATTGCTCAATCAGATTGGTCGGATTTGCATGTATTTCCCAATCCGGTCAATGAAATTTTGGTGGTATCGGGACTTCCTAAATGGCGTCCCCTTTCGTGGCGTTTGTTGAATGAGAGGGGCGCGTTATTGGACAGTGGGCTAGTTTGGAATGACACCCTAGTATATTCGATGTTGCAAATGGATAAGGGTATTTATTTTCTGGAATTAGGGGTTTCCAATCGCAAGGTGGTTAAGGTGGTGCATCAGTGATTTATCAAAAAGGGGATGCTTACATTTTTTAGTTCGCCTAGATTTTGATTTCGCAGAGTGGGGCATCTTTGTGTCATGTCCACTACTAAGGCAATGATACGGGGATTTTCCTGGAACACACTAACAGTGGTGTTGCAGGTGGTCATTCAGTTGGTGTACACGGCCATCATGGCCAGGTGGATAGCCCCGGCGGATTTTGCCATGATGGGTGTGGTATTGAGCATGATGGGGTTTGCCGAGATTTTTTCGCAAGTGGGGATTGGGCCTGCTATTATTCAGCGCAAGGAGACGGAGCAGCATCATATCAACGGCGCATTTTGGACCGCCTTGGGATTGGGATTGGTGTTTACCTTGGGTTTTAATTTTTCTGCTCCTTTCATCGCCTCCGCTTATGGTATGCCCGCGTTGAAATCGATCACGCAAGTGGTGAGCACGAGTTTTGTGATTTCTGCTTTGGGAGTGGTGCCGCGTAGTTTGATGATGAAACGCTTGGAGTTTAAATCATTTTTTTATTCGAGTATGGTGAGTATTGTCGGGGGCAATATTGTGGTGGGTTTGCTTTTGGCCTATTGGGGATATGGGGTATGGGCCTATGTATGGGCTTTGTTTGCTCAAAATGCTTTGATGACCATCGCCATGTGGTGGAATGATCCCGTGAAGATTGGTTGGCATAAAACACAACAAGGTATTCGCGAGCTTTTACATTATGGTGTGGGATCCACCTTGTTCAATGCACTTAATTACGCCGCTACCAAAGTGGACGTAACGTTGGTTCCTTTGGGATTGCCTTCTCAGCAATGGATAGCCGCGGGATGGTATGAGCGCAGTGCGTACGTGGTTTCCTTGCCAATCACTATCATGGCGAAGCTGAGTGACAATGTGTTATTCAGTGGCATGTCCAAAATGCAGGATGATGTAGAAAAATTGCGGAAAATGGTGCTGATGGTGACTAACGCACTTTCTATTGTCATCATTCCTATTAGCATATGGGTAATATTTCACGCCAAGTTCATCATGGTGCTGTATTTGGGAGATCAATATGAGGGCGCAGGGGTGATATTACAGTATTTGTTTGTGGGGGTAATTTTTAGAACGCTCAATCGGGTGAGTGATGCGCTGTTGCGCGCAAAGGATGCTACTTTTCGAGCCAGTTGGATCAAGGTGATTTATGTGGGTATGATGGGCTTGGGTACTTGGTGGATGTTGCCACACGGTATTCAATATGTGGGAGGGGTGATCGCACTGTCCACCGCAGTGCATTATTTTATGGGGGCTTGGATGGGTCAGCGAGTGATTGGAGGGAGTTTTTGGGAAGTATTGTGGGTGAGTCGATATGGTTGGATGATCGGGGCAGTCACCGCGCTGATGTGCGGGGTCATTCAAATGTTACACCTTTCTTCATTATTTTCGGCTACATTGTCTTTGGTTTTATTGGCCATCATGATGGTAATTTTGGTTTTGCGTTTTAGCCGATGGTTGGGTCCTGCCTCCATCAATCCTATGATGATGATGAAAAAAGGAAAACCACATTGATTAGCCCCATTTAATAGAGGTCATACTCAAGGAGCCGCCCAGTAGATGATCGTTGAAAATTTGCGGTTCTTCATGCGCTTCGCTGAGTCCCATAGAGTATAGCAAGGGTAAATAATGTTCTGCGGTGGGAATGCTGAGCTGTATGGCCTTATTTTCTTTTTCATAATGACATAAGCGAGCGGTGTCGCGCTGAGTAATCCATTGATGAAAAAGAGCATGCGCCTCTTGGGCCCAATCATATCCATAGCCAATGTCGTTGATTTTTTGGAAATCTACCATGCGCAGATTGTGAATGATGTTGCCACTTCCTATGATCAAAACACCTTTCTGACGGAGTGATTTTAGTTGTTGCGCCAATTGCCAGTGGGCATAGGGACTAAGTTGATGGTCAATGCTCATTTGGATCATGGGAATGTTGGCCTCGGGATATAGATGTTTTACCACACTCCATGAACCATGATCAAATCCCCAATGGTCATCTAACGGAGCAGAGGTGGGGGTGAGCATTGATTGGACGGTTTGCGCCATTTTCGGATCACCGGGAGCGGGATATTCAATGGAGTAAAGTGATGCTGGAAATCCCCCGAAATCATGAATCGTGGGAGGAAAGGATTGTCCCGTGATAAAAGTCCCTTGAGTATACCAATGTGCCGATATGCATAGGATCAGCTGGGGAGTGGGCAGCAGCGCTGCGGTTTTTCTGAAACCCTGTACAAAAATATTTTCTTCAATGGCGTTCATCGGGCTTCCATGTCCCAAAAATAAAACGGGCATGGTAGGCGAGGAAATTAGTTCTTGTTGGTAGTGATGTAATGTTTGGATGGGTTTTGTCATAAAATACAACGAAGATAGTCCTGTTATTTTTAAAAATTCATGGCGATTCACCTCATAAAGATAATCTTTTTTAGTGATGAAGGTTACCGTTGGGGGAGGTAGGTAGGCAATAATTTTGCATAAAAAAAGGAAATGAAAAGAAATGTAGGAAAAAGGGATTGGCTTATTCGTGTCCTGCTTTCGGCGGCCATTGCAGCGTTCACATTTATTGGAAATGGAGAAGGGAAGATATGGTTTTATTCGATAGGCCTGATTTTGTTGGCCACGGCAGGCCTACGCTTTTGTCCCCTTTATTGGCCTTTCCGATGGAGCACAGTTGGAAAGTTATGAGTGCTGCACAATGGAGAAAAGCACGATGGGTGTTGATCGGCGGTATTGTAGGATTCCTATATCACCGGTGGGTGGGATGTGACCATGGCGGATGCTTGATTTCATCCAAT
Source organism: Flavobacteriales bacterium (assembly GCA_947464415.1). Classification (GTDB taxonomy): domain Bacteria; phylum Bacteroidota; class Bacteroidia; order Flavobacteriales_D; family Sanyastnellaceae; genus CAMCTV01. Next base: position 8,660 of record CANHWU010000061.1, on the reverse strand, counting down.
CCGTGGATCAGCAGTGGATACGGAGCATTGATGGGATATCTGTTTTACACGGCACAGCATTAGGGCGCCTGTCTCCCGCGCCGCTTCGCTTTGCGGTAGCCACCGCGCTATCCGCTCTATCTTGGGCGGGGCTCAAGGTCACTGCGTTCCCTCAGCCCCGCCCAAGGATGCCGCTCCTATCGCTGGCGCGGGTGTTTTTAGATGAACTTATCTTTTTGGGTAGCTTGCTTCTGTCAATGTATAAAATGATAGAACCCACTTTTTGCGCATTCAATAGTATGAACATTTGGCTGGTCCATAATAGGAGGTGATAATGGCCTTTTTCGTGATGGTTGTATCATACAGTTCCGAAGATTCAATAGGTAAATGGAGCTGAATTTCATCAGAATAAAATAATTTCAGAAGAGGAGCGTTGCCCATGTCTAACTCTATATTATCTGTCATGAAATTATCACGATCTAAAATCGATTTATTCCTATCCTGCCCTCGCTGCTTTTATATGGAAGTCAAAATGAAAGTGAAGCGTCCCCCTGGGTTTCCGTTTAGTTTGAACAATGCAGTGGATACATTGCTCAAGAAGGAACTGGATGTTCATCGGACCCTTGGGACGGCGCACCCATTGCAGGTGCATCTGAACTTAGTGCCTGCCAACTTGCCTCAAATGAACCAATGGAGAGATTCCCTTCGCGGTGGAGTGGCTTATCACCATCCGGTGCATCATTGCACTTATTACGGGGGGATTGATGATCTGTGGGTAGATGCCGATTCCACTTATTATGTTGTGGATTACAAGGCCACCGCAAAGGCCGAGCCTGTTATGACATTGCTAGATTGGGCCGATGGGTATCGCAGGCAAGCGGAGATCTATCAGTGGTTGCTCCGCAAGAATGGACTGAGGGTGTCCAATACCGCATATTTTGTCTATTGCACGGGGGATAACACACGAGATCGTTTTGATAATCGGTTGCTTTTTAATACTCATGTTATCCCTTACGAGGGCAGCGATGCATGGATAGAGGGCGCTTTGGAAGCACTGCAGCTATGCCTCAACAGCCCGGATGTCCCACCGTTTCAAAAAGATTGTGAGTACTGTCAATTTGCAGAGCGGAATGGGTAGGGGATTGGGCTAAGTGTAAGTTGCTCGGAAAGGTTAGTAAACAATCATCAATGCTCCGCTTGTTGTGCGATACATTTGACCTGCAACCAACCCCCCGGAAAGTGCCGAAGCGTTGTCTGAATATACGGGAAGGTTGGCATTCTCTACGGTTCCTGATTTTGCTGAGGTGTTTGAACGAATTGAGTAGGGTACTGCCAACATCTGTTGCGTACCTAAATCGATGAAGCCATTTGCTGTGTTCATTTCTACTTTCAGGAATTTACTACCATCGGTCCAATCAATGGAGGGATAGGTTCCTGACACAGGTGTTCCAGTACCAATGGATGTGGTAAATAAGCCTTGTGAATTAGTGTTCAAGTTATGCAATTCAGAATATATTGAAGGGCCGTTAGCATTTCCAGTGATGATATTAAATTTGATTTGAACAGGCTGATTGATCATCATTTGACCTTGCGCATTTCTGGCGATAGCCTGATAGCTGATAGATTGAGTAGTGGCATTGGTGTTGTTGCCTGTGTATATTGGATTTTCAATTTGTGTGCTTGCGCTATTAGCATAAACAGAAAAAATTTCTTCTACGGTCAGTTTTCTGCTATATATGGCAAAATCGTCAATCGCACCATTAAAACATCCTATTTTGAACTGACATGGGTTGGCGATAGGGACAAATTCATCAAAGGTTGAGGCTACCAAAACGCCATCAATGTATAATCGATAGATATTGGGACCTACAACTGTTACGTGATGCCATTCGTTAATGCCAGGAAATGGCTGAGACATCAATCCAGCGTAGGAAACTGCAGGATGAACAATGCCAAGATTTTTGCTATTTGGATCAAAAAAGAACCAAATTCCAGTTTCAAGCCCTTGCGCATTCACAGCGCTTTCTGTAAAAATGAAATCTTGATACTCGTTTAAATTCGCATTGGTTTTCATCCAAAATGAAAACGTGAAAGATGATCCGCTTGATATTGAATTTCCATTGTATTCCAATGTTGCTCCATTTGCAAAAGAATAACAACCTTGTCCATTGCCGAATCGATCTGTCGATAATGTCGCACCGGTATTGAAAAGTTGATAAGCATTGGATGTTTGATCAATTGTATTCCCATTAAAGGACCAATAGGCTTGAAGACCTTCCATCGGAAGATAGTTCGGTATCTGAGTTATCCCAAAAATGGGAACAAGGACTAGCAATGCAAAATGGATATTTTTTTTCATATAAATCGTAATGTGTGCAGACTGATATTGCTAAATTGTGACAAGTAACTGCACAAACATAAATAAATTATAATTCTTTTGCAAATTTTTAATTAGCGCGTTTATCCTTGCAGTATAGTCAAAGAATGGTCATCAATTTGATAAAATTGAACGTCATTGAACCCATTATATTTCCAATCAAATCAAGATGATTGTAAATCGTGATAAGTTTTTTTTCGACCATTCATTTATTTTATTACACCTTTGGTCATTTTCTACTTCCATTAAACGATTGGTGTAAGACCCATATTTTCCTTCTATCCTGCTTTTAATGGCTATAAATAACCCCGACCTCTCGAGTCGGGGTTCTCCAATAATCGTCATTAAGAATAGCACAAAGTCAACCCATCAATACGGATAACGCTGAATGAAACCCGATTTGCTCACCTCTACGATGAATACTTTTTTGTGATGCACTTGAACGTAATTCGCGATCAAATTTTCATAGTGCTTTTCAAATTCAGTGGCATCCCAATTGGGTGTCAATATCAAAGTCTCTTTGTTCACCGATAAACATCCCAACCAATAGGCCGAAACCTTGAGCATGGAATGATAAAAGTTCAGGTGCATTCTCCGGTGAATGTGACGGAGGGGAGGCATTCGAGTGAACCCTTCCCCAGCAATGGTGAGACAAAACGGAGCGCAAATGGAGGTTGTATGAGCCGAGGGAATTACATTGATGACTTCGCCTTGATCAGTGGTTCTCCATACTTCCATAGGGTGTTCTTCCTCTTCTCGCATGCGATAACGATCTTCAAATCCTCCATATCGGTGAAGGAGATGATCAAAGAAATCTTTGACGTTAAAATCTCTGCCCAATTCATGGCGTATTTCCTCTAAAATTCGGTTGAGCATTTCTGCGGTTTGGTTTCCCCCGCGTTCTCTGATTTGCCGTATGACGGCCGCTGTTTGTTCGTTCATGGTTGTGTTATTTTACAAAATTTATTTTTATTCTGATTGAAGCTTTTTCTTTAAAAAGATCACTGCATTTATCTTTCAATCCTTCTTTCAATACTCCACCAAATTCCAATGCACATCTCCATGTCCGGACCATGAATCGCTATTCACCTTTCTTATCGATCGCAGAAAACCTTCTTGCTGGTAAGAGATTTCTTTGAACTGTTGCAAGGCAAATAAATCTCCCGTTTGCCAGGAGTAATGCCCATCAGAAACCAAGACTTCGCATTGCAGTTTTTTCAACACATGCAAAATCCATATCCCACTGGCCTTCCCTCCTCCGCCTAATCCTCCTCCGTATCGAACATGAACAATATGCGAAATCTGCGCATTTTGTGGCGCCATTTTGTGCGCATAAAAAGTCTCATTCTCTGCAAAGGCATACAATACATGCGAGGTCCAACTGCCCAATAATCGACTTTCTACTTTTACTTGTAAATACAGCAATTTATTGGTGGCCACATTCGGCTCTGTGATCATCACCAATTCTGGATGTCTGGTCAATCCCAAAGAGGGCAGTTCCTCCATGCATTCGATGGTCATAGTGGTATTCAGATCGGAATAAATCAATGGGGAGTCCAAAAAGTGTGAGTCGGTCCAAGGGAAATAATCAGTGAATAAAAAGAGATCAGGGCAGGTGGGTTCGGCTTGAGTGGGGGCATGATAGGCCTGGTAACTCGGGTGCAAATACATCAGCGCTCTGAAATCCGTGCCTGCAGAAGGATACCAGGCAATGCGTGGTGTGGTGTGCTGTTGTGCCAGCCATTGCGCGAATTTGCCTCTGCGTCGGCCGGTCAATGAAGTGAGAAATGTTTGACTCATGGGGATGTTTTTGGATTAAAATTTATTGTCCTCTTCTTCTGCGGTAGATTTCAAATGCGTTGTCTCGACTAAAAATAGCCTTGTACAATTCCTCTAATCGCTCAGTATCTAGGTTGCCCAAATGCGTGGTGACATAGTTCAACCAATTTTCTTTTTCTTCCGTTTTATTTTCTAATTGTCCTTTTTCTCTTGCCCAACGATACCAGAATCGACTCACCAAACGATTGGGGAGTTCAGCTCCCAAACGATAGGGCTCGGGTTGCATCCGCATGAAGTTCTCTGCAAATTCTGCTACTCGACGAATAAGGGTGTTGGCCAACGGAGCGGCAGTGGTCATGTCTCTTCGGCCTACGCTGCGCATCCATCGATCGTGCCTTCTGTCATAGCGACGCAAAATGCGTAAGGTCATCGCATTGGCAAAAGATTCTTCCATCCAATGGGAGAAAGTATCCTCACCGGGTTGATAACGACATTGCCCATCGACCCATATCTTGGCATGGGCTAGCTCGTGTATCACTACTATTGCGGTGAGCATCATCAATTCATCATCATTTTGTGCGCATGATGCAATGCGCTCAGGACACAATACAATGATGGGTTTGGGATGTCCCAGGAGTGGATAACCAGAATCAAAAAATCCAAGATATTCCATGGGTGGTTTTCTATCCAATGGAAATTTTGGAAGATCCGTAGTGTAGGCATTTCGTTTTGCATCATACCGGCTGTGTCCAAGAGGAGTGATATGAGGCATGCTGTGAGCAGTTAGCAAGAAGATGGGAATATCCTGGGTCAAGTGTACAAAGTCATCTTCGGCCCAATGGTCGTCTTCGCCGAAGATCATGATGGATTGAATGAAGCTGATTTGTGCCGGTGTCAGCGTCATGGTGGAATTGATGTTGATGATGTTCATGGTATTTTGTTTTTGCAAAATGGTAAGAAGTTCTTTTGGTTGACGCGAATGACAAGGTTGTCGGCTCAGGACTCTGCCGCTCTTGGAGCGGATCGCTCTGCGGAGGAATAATTAGCAAAACCAAGTTTCTTGACAGGGGTGAGCATGCCCTCATCTCTGAAAATTTCCTCTATCCACTCAGGTGCAATCTCGATGCATTCACAGAGGGCTAGTATTTTCTTTTCGGCATTGGTCCATTGTCCTGGATTCCATTCTTGACGTAGCAATTCTTGTTTCAAAGTAGGGGACAGATACCGCAAGATCGGGGAGTGTTTCACCATCTTCTCTCTTTGGGCTTGGGTGATTCCGCTAAGCTTGATTTTAAACAGGAATCGACGATTGAAGGCATCATCCAAATGTTCCTTTTTATTGGTGGTGGCAATCAATATACCATTGAATTTCTCCATCCATTCCAGTAGTTGAATTTGCACATTGTTGGCATGTATATCATTGCTTTGTTTGATCTCTACACGGGGTGCAAAAATGCCATCGGCCTCGTTCAATAAGAGGATAATGGGCTCAGTACTTTGTTGTGATAATTCCGCGTATTGCCGAAAAACGTGCTCCACATTTTTCTCTGTTTCTCCCACCCATTTGGAATGTAATTGGGCATAATTGACTTGCATGATTTTCCCCTTGATTTCATGGGCCAAGGAATGGGCAAATGCGGTTTTACCGGTTCCCGGAGGACCGTAAATCAAGAAACTTACACTGTTGGTGTGGTGTTTCTTTTTGCTGCACAAGGCGGTGGTCCATTGGATCGATTGTGCTGCAATCCCATCCCAATGGTATGCAGCGGCTTGGGGCATGGGGGATTCCAATGTGAAGGTGGCTTTCTTCGGCAGCTTATTGGCTTTTTTCAATTTTTGCACGTTGCCAAATAAAACCAAAGCATGAAAATGAGGAAGAATGGAAACATTGGACGGCAAGCCATCATCATCCGCCTGAATATCGAGTAATTCCAACTGACTAAGTTGCATTTGTCCTTGCTGCAATTGAGAGGCGATGGCGATCCATTCATGCGGTTGCAAAGGAATTTCATTGAAGAATATGGGCACATTGCCTTCAGAGAAACATCGGATGTAATGCAATAGAATTTTGGCCTCGTAGTTTTCTTTTAGTTTCAGTTGTTGAAGACCTTTGATCATCATATTATCGGGCAAAACAGTGCGCATGATTTCGATGAATTTTTGAAACTTGGCATTTTTCAAATACCAGAGATAGACATGAAAAAGGTGGATGGCTTCGATATTCCAATTATCATCCATCAGTACTTCACGGTATTTTTTGGGTTTACTGGCTTGAAAGAAGGCGGTCCTGCATTTGTAATTCATTTTCAACTCAATCTTCTCAGACAGCACTCCCATGAAAAACTGCGCCCATTGTTGTTGGTTTTGGGGGATGTGATTTTCAAAGGGGGCTTTGCTAGACTCATCATCAGCAGTGTCTGTGAGGCGATTGCGGGATAGCAATTTTTTAAAATTCGGTTTGCTCATATCGGGTAGTTTTAAGTTTTTTTGTGTGGGTGGTTACAGGCCTTTACTTCGCAAAGGCGTTATCAAAATGGGCGACAAGAATAACGGTTCACTTTGTAACCTATTTACGAAGTGAATCCAATCTCTTCGACTTATGAACAATTTTGAGGCGGTTCATTGTAGCCATTCATGAGAGAGAAGGGTAGGGGAAGAAATTTTACTTTCTTCCCCTTGTAACGATTCAGTTGCGCTTCAATAGTCCAGGATGAGGGAGGATGGAAGGGCTGTTTTACAGCCAGGACTCTGGAAAGTGGATCAGGGATCTTGGAGTACAGCATCACTATCTTTAACGCTATCAGTGGTCGAGGTTAAATTTAGAGGGCTTATTAGAAATGCACTGAATCGGCCATGCGAGCGATAGGCTCGCTTGGGCTCCCCTTAGCTCGGGTCGGTGTCTATGTGTACGCGGAAGTTGAAGGATTCAATCCTGTCTTGGATCACCTCAATCTGCTTTTCGAGGTCCGCGATGATGACCTCTTGCTCGATCTCATCGATGCAAATGGTGTACACGATGGCCTGGCTGTTGTCATAGCGTCTGTCATGCAGCGAGTTGATATTGCGCATTTCGTTCACCAAGCTCTTGAGCTCAGCCAGACGATAAATGTCCTCCAGGATAGGCAAGTTGGCCTTCTGTATTTGGACCTTGAGTTGAATGATCTCCTCAGACTTCTCCTTGATGCGCTCAAGGATTTCCCGGCTGCTGATGAGGGGCGGACGACCCTCAGGGGTGATGTTGGCACGGCGCAGCTTGGTGTAAGATTCTGCCAGTACCCCTGCGATGCGCTTCTTGCGCTGAATGGCTTTTCGTAGGTTCATGATGGATTTTGTTTTTGAATACTACCGTTTTGAAATTGAATGAATGTGACTTCCTTAGAATACTGGTCCTTTATCCATTGATAAAGATTTCCCTGCTTGTAAGTGCGCATGGCTGCGCGCAAATCAATGCTGGATTGAATGAGCGCAATCACGCGACTTTGTCCATCTTGTCGATGGATTGTGATGACGATTACTCCCGCTTGGTAGGGCATAGCGCGAACGATTTCCTGGAAATCTCGCTGAAAGCGCTGCCAATCCGGTTGAAGGGTTTTTGTAATAGAAGACAACCCTTCTGTATGAACTTCTGTGTGGTTAAAGAATTGCTTCTTTAACTGTAATGAATACCGTTGGTATCCTAGTGAGATGCTTTTCATTCTCTCTGTATGTTTAGGTTACACCGCTTCCCTGACCCTTTCTGGGCCCATCGGCGGAATTTTACAGAGAGAAAAAACTAGGTGGCGTGCATGGGTTTTGATTCCCAATCCTGACTTTTGTTTTGTCTTAAGCTCACCATGAACGTAATGATAATCGTTTGATTGTGTAAAGTCAAGAAAAAAATGATTTTTTTTTGAATTTTATTTTTTCCTCATTTTTCTTCAGCGGGAATTGGATGAATTTTCAAAGAATCGCGAGCATGCATTTATCACCCTCCACTTTTGGAAAGCATGAGCTGAGCGCAAGAGCGGTATCCCATGAGCATTCCAAAAACATGCATCAAATGAGCGGTGTCTGAGGAAGGGGAAATTTGTGAGATTTCTCCAAAGAACAATAGGGCGGCGGCTGCTTTCCAAATGGCGTGTCGAGTCCACAGGTACCGAGTGAGCAGATAATACGCCACACCGGAAAGACCAATGCAAGGGGGTAAAATATGGAGAAAAGAGAATGGAAAGTAGAGTAATGATAAAATGAAGGAGGTGTTGTAAAAATCTCTGAACCCTATAGAGCGGTTGATTCCTTGAGCCAGGACAAAGCCGAGTATCAGAAAATTGAGTAAAATATGTTGGAAATCAACATGTATAAAGGCACTGATAAAGGGGTTTGCCACTATACTCAATGGAAGTGATAGGGAGGATAATGTCAAAAAAACAAAGCTGCCTAATAAACACGACAATAAAATTTGAAAGAGCAGGCGAGTGGTCTGCAGCCAATTTTTTCTGAGCATAGAAAGGAGTGTTATCTCTATTGAATGAATGCATGAAAATTA
>CANHWU010000060.1 GCA_947464415.1 Flavobacteriales bacterium | reverse complement strand
GGATACTGACAAGCTGAGGCAATGGCGGTAATGGATAGGGAAGAGGTGTTGGAGGCTAAAATGGTAGCCGGCGGTAGCAAAGCATCCAATTCGGCAAACACTTTTTGTTTTACCTCTAATTTCTCAATAATGGCTTCAATCACCAAATCACACCCCACCAATGATGAAATCTCAACGGCAACTGAAATTCGCTCTAGTATTTGCTCTTTTTCTTGTGAAGTAATCTTTCCTTTTTCAATTCCCCTTTCTAACTGAGATTGAATAGAAAGTAGAGCTTTCTGTAAAACCGAAGTAGATAAATCCACCAAGGTGACTTTATGGCCTGCCATCGCGGCCACTTGAGCGATGCCTGAGCCCATGGCTCCTCCTCCTAATATTCCTACTGTCATTGCAAAAATTTTTGCTAATTTCAATGTTTTATTGGAATGATGTATCATTTTTGTTGCAGATGAGAAACTTCTTCCTTTTCTGCGGTTTCATTTTTCTGGTTAATGAACTATTGGCTCAATCGCCCTCTCAATCAGATGCTTTGGCTGCAGAGGCAGCAGAGCAAGGGAATTGGTCATTGGCTTTCACTTATTATCAAGATGCTTATTCAAAAGATTCCCTATCATTCGAAAGAAAATATCAATTGGCCTACAGCGCTATGAAAGTGTACGAGGATGCCTTAGCCATAAGTCTTTTTAAGGAGGTAAACAGCACAGATCAAGGCAACATTCATCCCGAAGCATTGTACTATTTAGCAAAATTGTATCAACGAAAAGGAGATTATCCAGTGGCAGAGCAGGCGTATAAAAAGTTAAAAAAGAAAATAGCTAAAGTGGATCCCAAGATTTTGACAAAGCAAGATTTGGAGGAGCATATATCTGAGTTGAGTTGGGCGATGATTCAACCCACGGATCCAAGCATTGAACTAGAATGGTATAGTTGGAATTCTCCCAAATCAGAAGCCCATGCACAATGGAAGGGAGATACCATTGCATTTCAACAATGGAATGATGGTATTTGGACAAATGGCATCAAGATTCCCAACCAGGATAGTATCCACAGATCAAGAGAGCAGTGGGGTGGAGTGGATGTTTTACAAATCACTGAACTGCAAAATTGGAAAATCGGAGTGGGAATAAATCCTGATGGACTTCAGGTTTTATTGGAATATCAAATAGAGGGCTGGCGTGAAATTATGGCTTTGCGCAGCAACCAATGCCGATCTTCGATGCCCCATTTGGTAATGTTGGAGGAAGTACCCACCTTATTTTTTGCCAGTGATAGAAATGGAGGGCAAGGAGGGTGGGACATTTGGGTTTCGCGTTGGAAAGAAGGTTGGTCAGCTCCATTTCCATTGGGTACCGAAGTGAATACAAGGCAAGATGACTTAGCGCCCTATTACGATCAAAACAAGTTGTTTTTCTCTTCGAAGGGACATAGGGGATTTGGTGAAATGGATATATTTAGGTGCGAGGGAAAACCTGGTAAATGGGGCAAGTGTGAAAATATGGGGCTACCCATCAATTCGCCGAAGAATGATATCGGATTATCAGTAAAAAGATCCCCTCAATCGGAGGAATGGCTTTTAAGCTCAGCACGAAATGGAGATGGATGTTGTTTGGACATTGGTCATTGGACATTGTATAATGCAAAAGATTCGATCCCTAAGATAGATTCAACCGATTTGTGGATTCAAACGATCAGACATTTTTTACCGCTGAGCTTGTACTTTCATAATGACGAACCTGATCCCAAATCTCAATTAAGTTCAACGAAATGGACTTATACTGATTGTTACGACTCCTACCTTCAAAAGGCTGAAGATTATTGTAAAAATGGAATTGAGTTAGAAGAATGGTTAAAGTTTGAGGAAGCTCAATTGAATGTCCCTTATGATCAATGGAAAAGGATCATTCGGTTGCTATTATCAGCGTTGAAAAATGGCGATACCCTGTATATTCAGATCAGGGGATTTGCCAGTCCATTGGCCACCAACGATTATAATGAAAAGCTAACACAAAGAAGAATTCATACTCTGATCAATGAAATCGAGCAATATGATCATGGGATATTAACGCCTTATTTAGAAAAATCATTGTTCTTGGAACTCGTTCCCCTAGGCGAGCAGCAATCCAATTCAAGTGTAAGCGACGAAGCCAAAAATCGCAAGGCCTCTATCTATTCCCGAGAAGCCAGAAATGAACGACGAATTGAAATCATTGGAATAAGGCGACTTTGACGAATAAAGGTTTATTATTTGCCTCGTTTCTTTTTCACATTGTTCATGCGAATGTTCAGCATTTCCACACTCAGCGCAAAGGCCAGGGCTACATAGGCATACATCTTAATGTCCACATTTTCTGGCAAATGTAAAATGTGCGCATCTTCCAAAGCTTCCATCAATAAAATGGCACCGATTAACAACAAGAAAGTGAGGGCCAACATTTTGAGCGTGGGATATTTCTCAATGAACTCTGAAACATAAGGTGCAAATAATAACATCACGATCATTGCCACCACTACCGCCATGATCATGATGGGGATATTATTGGACAATCCTACCGCGGTGATGATGCTGTCAAAACTGAAAACAATATCGATAAAAGTGATTTGTAACACGGCTTGGAAAAAATTCATTTTGCGTGAGTTGGCCTTTTCTTCATGATCAGCCTCCTTGAATTTGTGGTAGATTTCATTGGTGGTTTTGACCAGCAAAAACACACCGCCTCCAAACAAAATCAGACCTCTTCCTGTGATGCCATACTCACCCAAATGAAAGAGCGGGGTTACCATGTGAGCAATGAAAGAGATGGTGGATAAGAGGATGATCCTCACGATCAAGGCCAAAGCCAAACCAAAGTATCGCGCTCGATTGGCTTCTATTTTATTGGGGATGTATCCGCAAATGATGGCAATAAAAATGATATTGTCGATGCCTAGTACAATCTCCATTAAAATCAAGGTAAACAAGTCTATGATACCTGTGACGGATTGAAAAGGTTCTATAAATGACGCGAAACTCATGGCTGCGAAGATAACAATCTTTATGCGCTAAAGTTGGCCAAAAAAAGCGAAACCTTTCTCATGGAATTTTCACACAACGGGGATTTGACCAAGAATACCATTCATCTGTATCTGACCACATAGACAAGCTCAGTACTGGGTTGTTCCAAAGCGACAAAATACCTCTGATTTCGTCAAGAGACATTGTTGACAGCGCGGTACCTTTGTTGATCCAAGCAGGACCTTGCATGACCTCATCATGATGGTGCAGAAATGTCCAAATTTGAGGACCGTCCAAGAGTAAATGATCGTGGGGATTCCATCTTCTCTCCATGCCATGCACACCTTCCTCTTCTACTGAGTGGGTATCGCCATCCCCTAACCACAGCAATGGATTGCCCAGAAAATTTTGAATCTCTTGTCTAACTTCTCTGGGTATCCTTTTCATCGCATCCCAACGAAAACCATGCACACCTCTTTCCTTTACCCAACGAAACATGAGGAGCTTCATTTCTTCTATTACTGCGGGATGCCTCACATCCAATTGTACAACATCTTGCCAATCTGTGTGGGGAGGATGTTGAAGGAAACCTTGATCATTTCTGCAATATCGCTCAGGAAAGACCTCCACCCAAGGATGATCCCAGGCCGTATGGTTCATCACCCAATCCAAGATACATTTCATCTGGTATTGCTGGCACAATGCCATGAATTCCTTCCAATCCGCTTCCGTTCCCCAAGCTTCTTCCAATTCCCAAAAATCAGCTATGCAATAGGGCGACCCTTTGGCTTTCCACTTTCCTTTTTTTTGAATGGGAAGGAGGTATAACACTTCAACACCCAGTGTTGCGAAAAAAGGAAGCATGGCCATCAAATTGCGGCACTGCTGCCTTTCCCCCAAACACGCTACGTTGACTTCTAAGACAACCATTTATTTGATGGCCTTGGCAAAATCTTTGGCAAAATAGGTGAGAATAATATCGGCACCGGCTCTGCGAATGCTCATCAACATCTCCATCATACACTTTTGCTCATCGAGCCACCCATTTTGAGCAGCCGCTTTGATCATCGCATATTCGCCGCTCACATTGTAGGCTGCCACAGGTACTGTGCTTTGCTCTTTAAGGGCATGGATGACATCCAAGTAACACAAAGCAGGTTTTACCATCACCATGTCTGCACCTTCTTCCAAATCTAAATACAACTCCCGCAAGGCCTCTCGCTTGTTCGCAGAATCCATTTGGTAGGTTTTCTTATCCCCCATTTTAGGCGCACTGTCCAAAGCATCTCTGAACGGACCATAGAATGCACTGGCGTATTTGGCGGTATAACTCATGATAGACACGCGTGTGAATCCATTTTGATCCAGCGCACTTCTGATATGCCCCACCCTTCCGTCCATCATATCGGAGGGACCTACGATGTCTATTCCGGCTTGAGCCTGGGCCACGGCCATCTTGCCTAAAATCTCCAAGGTCTCGTCATTGATGATCTCGCCGTCTCTTACCAAGCCATCATGTCCATCGCTGGAGTAAGGATCCATGGCCACATCGCTCATTAGCGTCACATGAGGAAAGCGCTGCTTGACCTCCCGAATCACCTGCAAATAAAAATTATCAGGATGATGACTCAAGCTGGCGATTTTATCTTTTTTACTATCTGGGAAAGCAGGAAATAAGACAAAATGTTGGATACCCAATTCGACACACTCTGCCATCTCGGCCAAGATCCCTTCTTGCGACCAACGAAATATACCCGGCATTGAGACAATCGGAATCGGAGCGCCCTTGCCCTCATACACGAAGAGAGGATAAATGAGATGAGAAAGGGAAACACTTGTTTCCCTTACCATATCTCTGATGGCCGCAGTGGACCTATTTCTTCTTGGACGATGCATCATTGAATTTCGGATTCAATTTGAGAACGCAAATCGTTGAAAGAGCTCTGCGCCTCTTTGATGGCTTTCAACACATCTAAGTCTTTGGCATCAGGACCAAATGGATTGGAAACTCCGTTTTTCTCCTCCTCTTGTGTAGGCAATAATTTGGTGTTGGTCATCCAATCCGCCAATTTTTCTTTGGCCGCATCCAAGGTTTCTTTTCTGGTTTTTAGATTCACAAATTCTTGAAACTTTAAAGTGTCTGTGGCCATGGTAGAATCTTCTGACATCAAGCTCAACGCTTTGTCCACATTGACAATTTCCAAGTCCATGGTACTATCTAAATTGGCTTTTTGCTTCAATAATCCCGCTTGGATATTGCGGGCCTCCTTCATCATTTCACTTTCTGCAGAGGTACAAGCTCCCCATGTCATCACAACGAGAGCGGAGAAAATAATGGCAACTTTTTTCATATTATTTATTTTTTCTATTTTCATTTTTCGGCACAGGATCCCAACCAAATCCACCCCAAGGATGACAACGAGAAATTCTTTTCAGGCCTATCCACGTCCCTTTGAAAGTTCCCCATTCTTGTATTGCATGGATCATGTAGTGGCTGCACGTGGGCTCGTATCGACAATTCTTTCCCAACAATGGAGAAAGATAATTTTGATACAATCGAACCATAAAAATTAGCAGACCACCCATTGCAAAACACCATTGAACAAATCATCGTTTGATGAATTTTCTCTTTTTGTTTTTCTTGTTTTTCTTTCTGAATCCCTCTTCCAAGAAGTCATTCAACTTATTGCCTTGAATGGTTTTGACAGCGGTCAACTCCTGGATACCCTCCACGCTGATTTTCCCATTGCTCAGGTATTGCAAATCCTTGAGCACCACATCATCCGTAACCGTATTGCGGTTCCAATTGAGTGCATTTTGTTTCATTAGATTGGCAATAGATTGTGTAAACCACTTTTTCTCTTCACCCTCTTCCAATGCACTGCACTTTTTGATCATGCTCTCTACATATCTTCCGTAATGCCCAAATTTAACATCCCCCGTGGGATACTCAACATTCTTAGGACGCTCCTGCAACTGCTCTTGTTTGGGCATGGGATAAGGACAATCTACATCCAATTTGAAATCAGAAATGATCATCAAATGCACCCACAATTTATGGTTGAAGTCTTCCATGTCTCGCAAATAGGGAAACAACTGACCCATCACCGAGAGGATGGCCCTGCAGCATTGGTTGCGCTGTTCACGGTCCTCCAAGGTCATGGCGTAATCCACCATCTTTTGGATATTGCGTCCGTATTCGGGTATTTTGAGATCGTTACGAAGACTATTGATTTCCAACTCATGTGGTTTCAATACTTCATTTTTCAACCTAAACGAGCTCGAGGCTCTCCTTTCTTCCATTCTTTAATCGATTATCGTCAACTTGGCGAATTTAAGCAGGATTTGCTTTTGTCCTTCTTTTGGAAAGAAGATAGTCGCCTTGATGTCGGGTCCTTGTCCTTCGATCTTCAAAACTTTGCCCTTTCCAAATTTCTCATGCATGACGGTTTGACCGGTCTCCAAGGCCAGCAATGGAGCGGTATTCTCTGACCCAGCACTGGAAGACACTTTCTTGAAATTTTCTCCTAATACACTGGGCTTACTGGGGGGAGGTGTCGGATTGAAACGAATAGGTGCTTCCTCGGCTTTGGGTTTATTGGTAAATTGACCACGCTCTTTGCTAAAGTCGATGCGCGTTCCATTGGATTGGTAGGCGTAAGGCTTGGAGTGATTGCTTTTATCAATGAATTTTTCATCCAATTCATCAATGAAACGTGAGGGCTCACCATAGGTCATTTGTCCCCATTTGTAACGCGTGGTGGCATAACTGAGCGACACTTTTTTCTCCGCTCGGGTGAGGGCCACATAAAACAATCTGCGCTCCTCTTCCAATTCCTCACGGGAGTTCATCGCCATCATAGAAGGAAATAAATTTTCTTCCAAGCCGACGATAAACACAAAAGGAAACTCCAATCCTTTGGAGGCGTGGATGGTCATCAAACTCACTTTATCTTTTTCTGATTCATCCTCATTGTCCGCATCGGTCAATAACGCCACATCAATCAAAAATTCTGATAGTGTATTGATCTTGTGCGGATCGTTGGGATCAATTTTATCCGTAAATTCTTTGATACCATTCAATAACTCCTGTACATTCTCGTACTTGGATACCCCTTCTGGTGTTTTATCATTGTATAAATCCTTGAGCAATCCCGAGCTGCTAGCAATGAGATGGGCCAACTCATAGGCCGGTTGGGTATCCAATTGCACAGAAAAGCTTCTGATCATCGTCACGAAGTCCATGATTTTTTGTTGCGTTCCGCTGTTCAGCCCCAGTCCCATGGGTTGCAACAATACTTCCCACATGCTCACCGCTTTTTCTGCGGCTATCACTTGTACTTTCTCTATGGTGGTTTTTCCAATTCCCCTCACAGGATAATTGATAATGCGCTTGAGCGCCTCCTCATCTTTGGGATTGGCTGCCAATCGGAAATACGCAATGATATCCTTGATTTCTTTGCGCTGATAGAAGCTCAATCCGCCATAAATTTTATACGGAATATTCAATTTGCGCAGCGCCTCTTCAAAAGAACGGCTTTGGGCATTGGTACGGTATAAAATAGCAAATGCGCTAGAGGCCGCCCCTTCTTCCTTTTTGATAGAGAATATCTGGTTGGCTACATACAAGCCCTCCTCATTATCCGAGAGCGCTTTGTGCAAGGCGATGGTACTGCCTTGATCATTGTGCGTCCAAACATTCTTCTTGATTTGATCCTTGTTCTTGGCAATGATGCTATTGGCAGCATTCACAATGGTTTGTGTGCTGCGATAGTTTTGCTCTAACTTATAGATTTTATAATCGGGGTAATCCTTGCGGAAGTTTAATATATTTTGAATATTGGCCCCTCTGAACGAATAAATACTCTGCGCATCATCGCCCACTACGCATACATTTTCATGCATGCGCCCCAGTTGTTTTACGATGAGATATTGGCTGAAATTGGTATCCTGGTACTCATCTACCAAAATGTATTTGAACTTGTGTTGGTATTTGAGGAGGATATCTGGATTGTCTCTCAACAAAACATTGGTCTTGAATAACAAATCATCGAAATCCATACAGCTGGACTGGAACAATTTTAGGTTATATCGCTCGTAAATCTCCACCATTCTGGATTTTCCACTCATGTGATCTTCATTGATCAAATCGATGTCTTCCCGATAATCTTCGGGGCCAATGAGGTTGTTTTTACAAGAGGAAATACGATGCAATACATTGCCCGGTTTGTATATCTTATCATCCAATCCCAATTCTTTTATGACATCTTTTACCAGATTCTTTGCGTCATTCTGATCGTAGATGGTGAAATTTCTGGAGTAATTGATTCTATCGGCCTCATTTCTAAGGATTCGCGCAAACACGCTATGGAAGGTACCCATCCAAATATTTCTGGCGTTGGCATCGCCCACCAGTGCACCAATACGATGCTTCATTTCTGTAGCCGCTTTATTGGTAAAAGTCAAAGACAATATTTGAAAAGGATCCACGCCATTTTGGATCAAATACGCAATTCGATAAGCCAGTACGCGTGTTTTTCCGGATCCCGCACCTGCAATCACCATCAGTGGACCGTTGACGTGGGTCACTGCCGCTCTTTGAGCGTCATTGAGTTCATTTAAAAAGGACATCCCGCCAAAAATATCATCGGATGACTGCCACAAAAGAAAAAGTTTTCAATTGTTGATATTTTTGAAAGTGCAAGTAACTGCACTTTCACTAGAATTAGTTCAATGAAATTTGTAGCCTTTACAAATTTGTTTATATTCGCAACAATAGAACCACAAGGAAAATTAAAGTTTAAGAAAACATGAAGAGATTTTTATTGGTCGTTGCCGTATTTGCGGTGTCTTTTACAGCATTGACACAGAAGGAATTAAAGAAGGCCGACAGTTTCTTTTTATCTAAGGAGTACAAGGAAGCAGCGGAGCAATACAAGTTGGCGGCGCCCAAAATCAAGGACTTGGATGTAAAAGCGAAGGCCTATTACAATGTAGGTGAGTGCTATCGTTTGATGACCAAGTTCAATGAAGCCGTTGAATATTATGATATGGCGGGACGAGCCATGTACGGAAAGAAGGAACCGATGCTTCATTACAATTGGGGTTTGTGTTTAAATATGCAAGGGAAGTATGAAGACGCGGTAAATCAATTCAAGAAATACATTGACAACGGTGGTGATCGTGAAAAGGGAAATCAAGCCGTTAAAAACGCTCAAAACGCTGCAGAACTGAAAAATACCAAGTCCAAAATTGTGGTGGATCTGGTTCCTGAATTGAGCACCCCTGAATTTGATTTCGCACTTAATTTCTCCGCTAAGAAGAGCCCAAAAGATGGAGATCAATTTGTCTTGGCTTCCAGCAGAAAATCCTCCATGGGAAGTAATTTTGATTCAAAAACTGGGGAAGATTTTATGGATCTATTTAAAGTGACCAGAGATCCTAAAGGGAAGTTTGGTACACCTGAGCCTATTACAGCACTCAATACCCAGCACAATGAAGGGCCTGTTTCATACAGCAAAGATTTCGGTGATGTTTATTTTACATTCTGCCAATATGAAGAAGGGGAGTATCATCCGTGCGAAATTAAAATGTCAAAAATTCAAAATGACAAGTATGAACCAGCGGTGAAAGTTGTATTTGACAAAACCAATGGAGATTCTGTTGTATTTGGTCATCCATGCTTAAGTCATGATGGAAAAACATTGTTTTTCGCCTCCAATTTGAAAGGTGGAAAAGGTGGGATGGATATTTGGTACAGTCAATTTGACAAGAAATCAGATGTTTGGGGGGCACCCAAAAATTTAAGTGCCGTTAATACAAGCGGAGATGAAATGTTCCCTTGGACAGATGATAAAAACATTCTGTATTTTGCTTCGAATGCTCTACCAGGTTTGGGAGGCTTCGACATTTTCAAATCAACCAAAGGAGAGGAGATGAATTTTTCAGCTCCAGTTAATATCGGTTATCCCATCAATTCTACTTCTGACGACTTTGCATTGATCATTGATCGCAGTGCAGAAAAATTGTACAAAGTTGAATTTGCGGGATTTTTCACCTCTAATAGACCTGGTGGAAAAGGGAAGGATGACATATATCAATTCAGAGATGTTCCTGTATTGTTCACGATGAAAGGTTTTGTATATGATGATAAAACTGGCAATCCTGTGGAGAATGCAAGTATTGTGGTGAAAGGAACGGATGGCAGCGAGTACAAATTGAGTTCCGATGCGAGTGGAGCCTTCAATTTGGACAATACCCAAGTGCTAGCGGAAAATACCTACTCCGTTTCAATTGAAAAGAAAGATTACATTGGAATTCCCAATGATCGTTTTTCAACTCGTAATATCAAATCCAACACAGACTTTGCCAAAGAATATTTTATTACTCCCATCATCATTGGTGAAGAGTACCACATGCCTTTGGTACAATATCCATTCAACAAGACCGATTTGTTGATCAAAATGGAGGGCACAGACACTGTAGTCAACTCCCCCGATTCTTTGAATTATTTGTTAAAACTCCTCACCAAAAATCCAACATGGAGAATCCGCTTAGAGGCTCATACCGATGCACGAGGCAGCGACGAGGCCAACCAGTCTTTGTCTGATGGCCGTGCTAAAACTTGCGTTGATTATTTGGTTGCGAAAGGAGTCAATGCGATGAGAATGGTGCCCGTGGGTAAGGGTGAAAAACAACCGATCACCCTCAAGAAAGACCAAGGTAATTTGAAGGCGGGAGATGTATTGACGGAAGAGTACATCGCCAAATTAGGGTCCGAGGAAGACAAGGAATTGGCACATCAGTTAAATCGTAGAACGGTGTTTGTCATTACGGGTACAGATTTCGATCCTAAAAATCCAACCCCCGCTCCAATAGATAGCGGAAAGGTGGATCCAAAGAGTACTCCCAAAACAAATGGAAAAGACGCTCCCAAGAACGCTGATCCGAAGGGGGGAAATAAACCAGCCCCTAAGAAGCCTTAATGTTCAAGACTTCGTTATAAGTAGAGTCATTCTTTTCAGAAATTAAGATTACTTTTGCAGCGACCTCATAGGGTCGCTGCTTTGTTTATGTCTGACGCTAGCCGATATCAATTACGAGGAGTTTCTGCTCAAAAGGAAGATGTTCACCAAGCCATCTCCCGAGTAGATAAAGGTTTATTTCCTAAAGCTTTTTGCAAGTTAATTCCTGATTTTTTAACGAATGATCCTGATTACGCTATTGCAATGCATGCTGATGGCGCAGGTACAAAGTCTTCCTTGGCGTACATCTATTGGAAGGAAACGGGAGATCTTTCCGTTTGGAAGGGCATTGCTCAAGATGCCCTTATTATGAATGTGGATGATTTAATCTGCGTGGGTGTAACAGACAATATCCTGATGAGTTCAACTATTGGAAGAAACAAGAATTTGATACCTGGTGAAATCATCAAGGCCATCATTGAGGGTACGGAGGAATTGGTGGGGGAGTTGCGTGAAGCGGGCATTGGCATCACTACCACAGGAGGCGAAACGGCAGATGTCGGTGATTTGGTGCGCACGATCATCGTGGATTCTACTGTAGTGGCGAGAATTAAACGATCTGATGTCATTGACAATGCTCATATTGCGCCTGGCCAGGTAGTTGTCGGTTTTGCTTCTTTCGGACAGGCCTCTTACGAAAAACAATACAATGGCGGTATGGGAAGCAACGGCCTAACCTCTGCAAGACATGACGTTTTTCATTCACATTACCGAGAGGCATTTCCTGAAAGTTATGACCCGAAACTTCCCAAGGAGGTGGTGTATGCGGGGTCAAAAAAATTAACGGATCACATAGAATCTTCCCCTCTCAATGCCGGACAATTGGTGTTGTCTCCTACTAGAACATATGCACCACTCGTTAAAAAGATTCTGGAGAAAGATAGAACCGCGGTGAAAGGGATGGTGCATTGCAGTGGAGGAGGTCAAACCAAAGTCTTGCATTTTGTGGACAAGGTGCACATCATAAAAGATAAGATGTTGCCGATACCACCCTTGTTTAATTTGATTCAATCTGAAAGTCAAACTGACTGGAAGGAAATGTATCGCGTTTTCAACATGGGGCATCGTTTAGAAATTTATACGAACGAAAAAGATGCGGGTTGGATGATCGATAACGCTAAAGATTTGGGTATTGAAGCCCAAGTAATCGGTAGAGTGGAAGAAAGCGAAGTAAAAAAACTAAGTATTATCACGTCCCAAGGGACATTTGAATATTTCAATTGATGTTGGATTTATTGAATAGGCTTATTGCCATTGAAGACCGTTATGTGGAGGTGTCGAAGCTTATTACTGACCCCTCAGTTATTTCTGACATGAAGCGCTATCCTGCCTTGATGAAGGAGTATAAGGATTTGGAAGAGATAGTCGAAAAGGGGCGGTTGTACAAAAAGACAAAGGAGGATTTTCAAGGAGCCAAGGATATTCTGTATAGCCAAGAGGATGCGGGTTTGAAAGAATTGGCTCAAATGGAATATGATGAACTAGGCCCGCAGATAGAATTGCTAGAATCCGAAATTAAAATACTCCTCATTCCCAAAGATCCAGAAGATGAGCGCAATTGTGTAGTGGAGATTCGTGGTGGAACTGGCGGAGATGAGGCGGCTATCTTTGCAGGGGATTTGTTTAAAATGTACACCCGTTATGTAGCCAGTAAGGGATGGAAGTATGAAGTGTTAAGCTTCAGCGAGGGCACTGCTGGGGGTTACAAAGAAATGGTTTTTGAAGTGCAAGGGGTGGATGTGTATGGTACCATGAAATTTGAAAGCGGTGTGCATCGTGTTCAAAGAGTACCCGAAACAGAAGCGCAAGGAAGGGTGCATACTTCAGCGGCCACTGTTGCGGTAATGCCTGAGGCAGAGGAGTTCGATGTGGTCATTAATCCAGCCGATATCCACCGAGATACCTATCGAGCCAGCGGGGCCGGCGGACAGCACGTCAACAAAACGGAATCTGCGGTTCGATTGACCCATATACCCACTGGCGTAATCGTGGCATGTCAGGAAGGAAGGTCTCAGCATGAGAATCAAGAAAAGGCCATGACCATGTTGCGTACCAAGATTTTTGAAGCGGAGGTGAATAGAAGGCAAGAGGAAAGGGCTCGCATGAGAAAGTCGTTGGTGAGTACGGGAGACCGCTCTGCGAAAATAAGAACCTACAACTTTCCCCAAGGCCGAATGACAGATCACCGAATCAACCTAACCTTGTATAATTTGGATGCCATCATGAACGGAGAGATAGAAGAGGTGATAGAGGCCCTGCAAGTGGCAGAGAATGCAGAAAAATTACAATCAGGAAACGAGTAATATGAACCGAGCTACACTGGTAAAAAACATTTTCAAAAAGAAATCCCTACTTTGCGTGGGCTTGGATTTGGATATTCAAAAGTTACCTGAAGGAGTTACTCCTTTGGAATTCAATAAGGCCATCATTGATGTTACCCGAGAATATGCAGTAGCCTATAAACCCAATTTAGCATTTTATGAGTGTTTGGGAATGGAGGGTTGGAGATTGTTCGAGGATACGGTCAAATACATCGGGAATGATCATTTTATCATAGCCGATGCCAAGAGAGGGGACATCGGAAATACGAGCCGATATTACGCGCAAACATTTTTTGAAACTTATCCTTGCGATGCGATAACCATCGCACCATACATGGGAGAAGACAGTGTAAAGCCCTTCATCGGTTTTGAAGGGAAATGGGCCATAGTGTTGGGTCTTACTTCAAATATAGGGGCCAAAGATTTCCAGTTACTTCCCATTGATCAGGGTAAGTTATATCAAGAGGTGATCAGATCAACAGCCAATTGGGGTTCAGAGGAGAATTTAATGTTTGTGGTGGGAGCCACCCAAGCAGAAATGATTGGTGAAATCAGAAAACTAATTCCCAATCATTTTCTATTGGTTCCAGGTGTAGGTGCGCAAGGTGGGAGCATGGAGGAAGTGATTAAATATGGATTAATTGCTGATGGCGGTTTGCTCATCAATGCTTCAAGAAGCATCATGTATGCATCCTCTGATATGGATTGGAAGGAAGCCGCTGCCAGAGAGGCCGCCTTGATGCAAACTCAAATGGCTGCTTTCTTGTAGCAATATGTTTAAATACTATTTGATGATTTTCCGCTACCAAGGTATTTATCACCATTAACTCCGTTCATTATACCAATGGCACCTCTTGCAATGGAGGCTCTTCCAAAGCAAAAAAGAAATAAGCAATTAATCCCTGTTAATTAATCTTGGAATATAATAAGGTGTACGCTGTTAACACCCCAAATATCTTGTAAACTAAATGTTCCACCCTTTTAATTTAAAACTTGCATTAGTGAAATTTATTCATTAAATTCAATTCATGAAAAATCTTGTACTAATAACGGGGTTGATCAATATTCATTTACTAAGTCTAGGACAACAATTTGTAAATGGTGAATTGAACACATTCGGAATATACATGAGTGCGTCAAATGAAGTTTCATTTGATGGATGGAATG
>CANHWU010000059.1 GCA_947464415.1 Flavobacteriales bacterium | reverse complement strand
GGTTGGTGCCGCTATGCCACAAAGAGCCATTGAGGAAAATTTTCATTTCTCCAGTGGCGGCATTTTTGGTGAATGCCCAATGGTTCCAATTGCCTTCATATTCAGATTCTACAGCGGCCTTATCAATTCTATTGTAGCCGCCATTGTAACCAGCATCCCAATATACACGGCTATTTCCCCAAGGTAAATGGGCGTTGAGTACTCTTTGATTGTTGGCATTTCTTCCTTCGAAACAGGTGCCGCTCTCGGGTTGCAAGGCCGCATCACCTCTTAACCAAAATGCGATGGTAATTTCATTTTCAATACTATCAAAAGCGGCAGCGGGAACTTCCACTTTGTCATTCCAATCAAATCGAATGAATCGATCGTTTTGCGAAGCGATGGCGGTATTGGTAGGTGCCTGATCGCCCAATACAATATTGTTACCCGTGAACAAAGCAGAAGGGTAGTAGAAGTCGATGATAAGATTGCTTCCATCCCAAAAGAATGGGGCGGAAAAAATAAAATCGTTGACGGCATTGGATGCAGTGTTCAACAGATACACAGGTGTTAATCCATTGTTGATGAACGAAGAGAGTGAATTCTGATTGGTGAGACCAAGAGATAATGTTGCATTTTGATACAACGCATTATATTGTGACATCGGAAATTGAATGCGACCGATATTGCCTGGTACCAATCCCATGGAGGTTAGCTCTGAAGCGGTGATTAAGTACTGCGTTCTTTGTGACGAGCTATTGGTAAGGGGTCCTGTAATGGGATTGTTGCTTAATCCTAGGTTCAACAGTTGATCATTGTTCGCAATATAATTGGAGCTGATCTGATGTACTTGCTGTTGCTGGTAGGTAGGAAAAAAAGAGAATGACGCCTCGGTGAAATTGGTATTATTGAGTAAATAATGAGGGTGTGAAAGCGCAATGGAATCAAGTAATCCAGTATGTTCAAATAGGTAGTTGTAGGTGAGATAGTCCCATTCTCCACAGGGGAAACCCAATCCTCCTGCGGTACCATTGCTAAAGCATTTGAGCTTGTGGAGCATGAGTATTTTTTGATATTGAATTCCATTATTAGATGGCGGAAACTGAAACCATCGTCTACCGGGGCTATCGTATGCGGTTGCGGGATTATCCTGCGCTTCAAATGTAAAGGTTTGAATGACGGTGGTATCTTGAGACAAGCTCATGAATGTCATGCTTACAAAAAAAATAAAAGAAAAACAAGTTTTCATATCCTATAAAATATTCGAATAATTTATGCGTAAAAATGCCAGCCGAAAGGTAAGACATTTGTTGGATGAAACAAATGATATCAGAATTAGCAGTGCAGTATTTTTGGTTTCAAAATGGTGGCCAACAGGGTTGGGTGGCTACTGATGGAAGTGAAATAAAAATACTCCATCCTGGAAAATGGAATATGTATGATGGGCCGGATTTTTATCAAGCTCAATGGAAAAGGCATGGGGTGTTGAGCAATGGCGTAGTGGAAATTCATGTTCAATCTTCAGATTGGCAGCGCCATGGACATGAGCGGCACCCCTTGTATCAAGGGGTGGATTTGCATGTAGTGGCAGAGGATGACGCGATGCAGAATTATGCTGCTCATACGATTAGTCTCTCTCAGAATGGAATTTCTCTCCCCCAAATCATCAGTAGTATTCAGATGGCCGATGTGCGTGATAAAGAAATTTTTGAGTGGAAAAGGAGAGTCAGTAGGTATAGATCGTGGGTATTGGAATATGGGGAGCCCATGGCCTCTTGGATTGCATTGTCAAGGGCGATGGGTTGTCATATCCATGGAGATGAAATGGAGCATTTGGCCAAACATATTCCGTGGCAGGATCGCGAGCTTTTAGAAGGATCATTACAATATATCACGGCTTATTTTTTAAGGAGAACAGGATTGTTGAGTGAAGAAAATGCAGTGGATGCGTATGCACAATCTCTATTGACACTGTCTGAGAGTGTCCAACCATTGTCCATTTTCTGGAAGAGGAAATGCCGCCCCCACAATAGAGCTGTGTTGAGAGTGGTGCAGTTAGCTAGTTTATATCACCGATGCAGCGGTTTGGACATATGTACAATTCAATGGTCGATTTTGTATGAGGCCTTGATGCAATTAGAAATTTCCGATTACTGGAAATTTCATTATGAGATAGGGCAGTCTATGAAGTTGGTTGGCGTTCACCTGTCTTCAGCAAGAGCAGAAAGCATAGTGATCAATGCTTTTGGACATCGCTCGGTGGATGAAAGATAATTTTTTTTGATGGATAGGCATAGACAATGCCTATATTTGACTATGCAATGGATCCAAAATGCCTCTTCTTTTTTTGAAAAGCATACCTTTGGGGTTTGCACTTCCATCGCAGAGCGCATGGGAGTAAAGGTAAAAAATGTGAGACTCAGTTTTATCTATTTGAGTTTCTTGGCGGTGGGATCACCTGTAGGCTTGTATCTCATTCTTCTATTCTGGAAACGCAATCAACACATTTTTCAACCCTGGAAATGGGGTCAACGAGTGTGGGAGTAAAAGTTCCATTGAATTCTTTGAATCAAGGCCTCTTCTTTTTTACATTTCGATCTTCTCTTTCTTCCCCGTAAATCATTTAGGGCACTCGTTGAGGTGTCGTAAAGAGAAGGAAGCACTTCCTTGACATCAGAATTAATCAATGCATACGGTAAGTCAACATTACTGTATTTGATCCAAGATAGCCCCCAATATTACTCCACCTTGAGCCATCGCGCGGTTTCCCTTGATCCATCCTGGTAACGCACTTGCGCTAAATACAAGCCACTTTCAAAAGTTCTGACATCGATTAAATATCGACGACTGGTGGGTAGAATGTTCTTTTCCAATACCAATTTGCCGTTGGTGTCATATATCAAGATTTGTTGTATTCCTTTTGTTTCATTGGAAAGACCCATGAAGTCACTGCTTGGATTGGGATACAAATTCAACGACGAAGAGAGTGGAGAAGCATCCACCATAGAACTAGTGGTATCCTGTGTGCTGTCTTGGACAAAATGAGCAATAAAAAATAGACTGTCAATGGTCAAGGTGTCTTGCCATTGAATATTCAGTGTGTCGGTTATCAGCGGATTAGATTCCCAATGCGAAAATGTAAAGCCCTCATTGGCCTCTGCGGTGATGGTGATGGGAAGGCCGTTATAATAAATACCATCCCAAGGCAATGTGGAAGGAGTGATGGTGTTGATATGTACTTTTCCGGCCTCTGCTGGAACTGCATTGAGCGTCACTTGGTATTGATTAGGCAGTTGATAGAGGTTTTGCACTTGATCCCAAACGATATCCGATTTACACAATAAATCGTCTTGGAATTGAATGTGACGGGTGTAAAAATCGGTCATCCATCCTCCAATATTCCAAGGATCGCCCCAACGCTGATATTCATTGGGCATTTCAGTCACCCACAAATTGAAAAAGGTTTCCTCGACATCCAACAGTCGCTCTGGGCGATAAGCCGTATTCATAATATCAGCATATCGGTTGATGAAGTAATCGCGATATGGTATATGCTGCATGCTATGGTACCATGCTGAAGTGAAGGGATTCCCGTAGCCAATGCCGTTGATGTAATCTACACCACTGAAGTTACAATCTGTCCATCCATTGGGCGCCAAACAAAGTTCAAGGTCGATGGTGGCAAAACGCCAGCGGTTATCAGTTGAATCTGATTGGTATATTTTTATGTTGTTCTGCGGCCAGTCAGCATTGCCCATCCAGGTTTCGCCGATGATATAGTCAGTGTAGTATTGTAGGTCTATGATAGAATCGGCTTGCGACCAATAATTATCTGCATTCACATCTAAAGCCAACAGCGTATTCACATTGTCATAATACTCGCCCGGATTACCGGGGTTTCCTCTTAAGATACTGTTATACCAAGCTGAGAGAGACAACACTTGAGCGGAAGAGTCGGAGTGGTTTTCTTTGAAGTCAAAGTACTCCTCATTCAATTTTTCCCGCATTTCATACAGTCCAAAATATTGTCCGTTTAAATAGACGGTCACTGGCCGCATGGCTGAGTAATATCCATTGGAAGCTCGCGTCATCATTTCCACCTGTGAGGCATCTTTGTAAGGCAAAGTAAGATATTGATTGCTGCCATTCCTGAAGTATAAACTGCTATAATACGCTCTTTCTGGCGCGTGCGGTATAAGAGGTAATAATACAGGAGCTCCCTGGAGCGCGGGCTTGGCCATTTCTAAACGGAAGGAGTGTTGCGGATGATATCGACTGCCTCCCCAACCGCCATCAATTTGCATGGCAGAGTGTCGGTTAAAGACAAAGGAGTGCTGCGCAGTGGAATCAAAATATTCCATGAAGGCGTATTTTTCCCAATCTTGATCCCAGTGATCAAAGATGCCAAAATCACCGTATAGATTGTTGTTATCTGTGACAACACAAACGATGGGTGTAGTGTGATTGACATTGATCAAGAAGTTTCCAGTGGCCAAGTCACTGGGAAGTTGATTCGGAACAAAGGCGCGAGCGCGAACACAAGTAGACTGAAAAATGGGGATCGGTTCGGTGTAAATGGGATCATCATAAGTGGGTACATTTCCGTTGGTGGTGTAGTGTATTTCCGCTACAGGATTATTGACATCATAAATGGTGAGCCATTGCATGGTATTATAGATGCCTGAATTGATGGAAAATAAGGGAACTAGCGCTTGACCCGTACAAATACCGTTGGCCTCATTCATGTTGCCAGTGGTGGGATTTTGAAAGATCACAGGAATACCATTGCCATTCGGAAAAATACCAACTGAACAATCCATCGCGGGACATGCAATATGAAGTGAGTCCTCTATGACGTTGTTGGGATCGAATAAATACACCGTTTCGCCGTCGGCATCTAGTCCAAAATTGGTATGGAAGTAATTGCCATCGTTGGAAATGAATTCGCCGGTCAATTCGTTTACGCTTACATTTTTCATTTCGATGTTCACATAGGTATAGAGCACGGGATCAGTGTATGTAACATCCCATGCGATGGAATTGATAGGACCGGCACTTAATCCCGCCGCCGCCAATTCACTGGCTAAGTACAACATCTGGTTGCGCGCCCCCCAATACCAATTGCCGTATGGGGCAGGGTAGGTGGTGAGGCCGTTATTGACAATACCATTGCCAATGGATAGGCCATTGAGTTGAATATTGGGCCTGACGCTGTGTATCTCTCCTCCAAAAGCTCCACAAGATGCATCACTTCCGTCTTGAAAATTAACGGTGGCAGACACATAAGGAGTTTCCGTTTGATTAAAAACAGAATTGGTGATATACCCGGCGTTGCTGTATGAACAAGAGTTGACCACGATATTAGAAACTCCATCCCACACAAAGGGTTGGAAAAAGTCGTGTTGGTTCCATCCCACTTGAGGGATGAAATCCGTGGCATTGACAACGGGCACAAAAGGGGGAGAGTAAAAACGATTTTTCCCACTACAAAATACCACCAAGTACTCTCCTGGATTCAAAGTGAAATGAGGGAATGTCCACAAATTATTATCCAATGCGTCGTCACTGAGGCTATATCCAAACAAATCAACGGCCTCATTCCCCGTGTTGTACAATTCAATCCAATCTTTGGCTTCGCCATCTTCATCGTACCATTGTTGGAAATTTCTGTTGGAACCTTCATTGATAACAATTTGAGAATGATAGGTTAAAACACCTAAAGTAAAATTGCCAACGAGTGCAAGAAGAAGATTCTTCATTATTTTCATGTGGTGAAGGTAAGGATTCTATTCACAATGAAGATGTGGAGAAGTTGTTTTTTAGTCAAGCAAGAATATGGTTTTTTTTTCGTTGTTTTGAAAACATAAGTTTTTGTATTTTTATTTTTTTGTTTTGCGTATGAAATCATTATTGGTAGGAATAGTAAGTATGACTCTTTTTTCTGGTGTGTTTATTACCACCAGTTCTATGCGGATGGCTCCTGTTGAAAAGCCAGTGAGCAACGAAGATTCTCTGTGGGATACCACGGCGTTGGTGTGGGGCATTGATCTGTCTCATCATCAAAAGAATGTGAACTGGGATCAAATTGAATGCGAAAAGCCGTATTTTATTTTCTTCAAAGCCACTGAGGGAGCTACGCACACCGATAGAATGTATCATCAATACAAAATGGAGGCGGCAGAGCGCGACATCAAAGTGGGCTCATATCACTTTTTTAGTTACACCACCTCGGGTAAGGATCAAGCCCTTCATTTTTTAAAGACAGCCCATATTACCAAGGGTGATTTACCTCCTGTTTTAGATGTTGAGTTCAAAAAGCAAATGGCTAGCTCTGCTTGGATTGCAAAAAATGTAAAAGAATGGGTGGATATTGTCGAGGATTCTATCGGCGTTAAACCTATTATCTATTGTCCTTGTAAAATGTACAACCAACATTTGGAAACGGTGTTGAGCGATGAATACATGTTGTGGATTGCCGATTATCGCAAAAATCCTCCTGGCTGCAATTGGACGTTCTGGCAAAAAACAGACCGTCATCGTTTGGATGGTATTGCAGGGAATGTGGATTACAATGAGTTTCGGGGAGATATTCGTGATTTACACGAAATACTGATCGACTAATTTCGCGGCGACTGAGGTCTCCATCCTCTTAAAAATTCACTCACTTCCATTTTCTTCTTTCCCTCAAATTGCAGCGAAAGAATGTTGTACCAACCATCGGTTGTTTTAAAAGACAAAACGGTTTTCCCGTCTGTTTTCCACTCACCCACCTTTCCCTCTGAATCATCGGTGGCGATTTCTCCAAAATACACTTTCAGTTGTTTGTCTTCTAAAGTAGTCCAGGCACAAGGAAAGGGGGACATCCCCCTCACGAAATCATGAATGGTTTTACTGGATTGCTGCCAGTTTATTGTAGCGATTTCCTTGGACAATTTGGGCGCAGCGCTCGGTGTTACTCCTTTTTCAATCCAATGCGACTGAGGCAAGGCCTGTGCTTTTCCTTCCGCGATGAGCGATAGGGTGGAGCAGAGGGCTTCCCCTCCAATCACCATCATTTCGTCATGAATTTCGCCCAAAGTGGCCTGGGGAGCAATGGGAAAAGAGCGTTGTTCAATGATATTGCCCATGTCAATTTCTTCATTAATGAAAAAGGTGGTTACACCCGTTTCTTTTTCTCCATTGATGATGGCCCAATGAATGGGTGCGGCTCCGCGGTATTTTGGGAGAAGGGAACCGTGCAAATTGATAGTGCCTTTTAGCGGCATCTGCCACACCTCCTTGGGCAACATGCGAAAGGCCACTACCACAAATAAATCGGCATTCCAGTGGGACAACTGTTCTAAAAATTCTGGATCTTTGAGCTTCACGGGTTGAAGAACGGGAAGGTGATGGGCAAGGGCAAAATCTTTTACCGCTGAAGTCATCAACTTTTGACCTCTACCAGCGGGTTTATCGGGTACTGTGACCACACCTACCACCTCAAAGCCTTTGTCTAGTATGGCTTGCAATGAGGCCACGGCAAAGGCAGGGGTGCCCATAAAGACGATTTTCATTCCCTTCATGCCGCAAAGATGCATCCTTTTTTTTATCCCCTAGGCATTCGTATTACCTTTGCTTCATGGATGAGGAAAAGAAGAATGCTTTGCGAGATAAGCTCAATGCCATACACATTTGGCCCAGTGTGTACATGTACAAATTTATTTTTGAAACCGATCATGATAAATTGATCCAAATCCAAACCATTTTCGGTGAAAGTGCTCAGTTCATTAAAAGGGAGAGTGCCAACGGAAAATATACCAGTTTAACCATTAAAGAAATGATGTTAGACGCTGATAGCATTTTTGCTCGTTATGAGCAAATGGCGGCAGTGCCCGGTATCATCAGATTGTAATATGTCGCAATTATATCTTTTTAGAAATGTATTGTTGGTGTCGTTGATCGCTATTTTGATCTACATCATGTACAAAAGGCTCATTCATCTGTTACAAAGGCAGCATGTACAAGCCAAATATCCTGCTTTAGATACGGAAATGCATTGGGTTGAAAATGTGATCAGTATGTCTTTAGAATTGAAGATGAAAATGAATGTAGAGGTGGTGGTTTTTCGAGAAAATGGTGACCCTGTTAGCGAGTTACTTCGTCAAGAAAATGCCTTGGGCAAAGTGGAGTGGTCCTTTGATACAACAGGTTGTGTGCCTGGAAAATATTATTTTGAAATCATCACCCCTAACGAAAAGGCGCTCCGCTATTTTGTAATTGATTAGCATGACTCCGCTGGCTGAACGAATGCGTCCTCAACGAATGGCTGATTACATCGGTCAACACGCATTGTTGGGTGACCACTCTCCATTGCGCAAGGCCATTGAATCCGGTAGAGTGCCCAGTATGATTTTATGGGGACCTCCAGGCGTTGGTAAAACCACCCTGGCCAATGTTATCGCCAATACCGTGAATAGACCTTTCCGGGCCTTGTCGGCAGTGAGCAGTGGGGTGAAGGAAGTTCGAGAAGTCATAGAAGAGGCCAAGGGAAAAGGGTTGTTTCAAAATGCAACCATTCTGTTTATCGATGAGATTCATCGATTTTCCAAAAGTCAGCAAGATGCATTGTTGGGCGCTGTGGAAAAAGGATGG
Source organism: Flavobacteriales bacterium (assembly GCA_947464415.1). GTDB lineage: Bacteria > Bacteroidota > Bacteroidia > Flavobacteriales_D > Sanyastnellaceae > CAMCTV01. The sequence continues at coordinate 6,062 of CANHWU010000059.1, read as the reverse complement.
ATCACCTTGATCGGTGCGACAACAGAGAATCCTTCTTTTGAGGTCAATCACGCCTTGCTCTCACGATGTCAAGTCTATCCATTGGAGGGACATACCAAGGCGGATTTAGAAAAATTATTGCAGAGAGCTATTGCAGAAGATGTCATATTAAAAGACAAGAAAATCATCTTGCAGGAGACCGAGGCCTTATTGAGATTCAGCGGTGGGGATGCCAGAAAGTTGCTCAATATTTTGGAACTATTGGTCAGCACGGAAGCGGAGGAATGGATCATTACCAATGCAATGGTGCAAGAATGGATGCAGTCTCAGCCCGTTCATTATGACAAGGACGGAGAGCAACATTATGATATCATTTCGGCCTTTATCAAAAGCATCAGGGGCAGTGATCCGCAAGCGGCCGTGTACTATTTGGCGCGCATGATTGCCGGCGGGGAAGATCCCATGTTCATCGCCCGAAGATTGATGATTTTAGCGGCGGAGGACATCGGATTGGCCAATCCCAATGCCTTGTTGTTGGCCGATGCAACCGCCAGAATCGTGCATCAAATTGGTATGCCAGAAGCACGCATCCCACTGAGTGAATGCGCCATTTATTTGGCCACCTCTCCCAAGAGCAATAGCGCGTACATGGCCATCGATACGGCATTGGACAAAGTGCGAGCAACAGGCGATCTTCCTGTGCCGCTCCATTTGCGCAATGCCCCCACCAAATTGATGAAGGAATTGGGCTATGGTGAGGCATACCAATACGCCCACCAATTTGAGGGCAATTTTATTTTACAAGAATATTTACCCAAAGAAATTTCGAACGAGCATTTTTATGTACCGGGCAACAATCCTAAAGAATGGGAAGTGAAAAACTGGTTGGAGAAAAAGTGGGGTAATTTTAAAAAATCAACATGAGCAGAGAAACACCCATCATACAAATCAAAGAAGGAAAAGAATCTTCTCTTCGACGCTTTCACCCATGGGTGTTTTCAGGCGCCATATCAGGAGTCACCGAAATGCCCCAAAATGGCGAATGGGTAAAGGTGGTGGATAGCAAAAGGAAATTTCTCGGCGCAGGTCATTATCAAGAAGGTTCCATCAGTGTACGCATTCTGAGCTTTCAAGATTTACCTTGTGACGATGATTTCTGGAAAATGAAATTAGCCAATGCCTGGAAAGTCAGACAGACAGGCATCGGACTTTCTCCGGACACCAATATGTTTCGTTGGGTGCATGGCGAAGGCGATGGATTGCCGGGCCTTATCATCGATGTCTATGATACCGTGGTGGTGATTCAACCCCACACTTTGGGCATGGAACAAAATGCCGAGCACATTGCCAAGGCAGTGGAGAGTGTGTTTGCTGGGGTAAAAGCGATTTATTTGAAGCCCTCTGAAAAACAATTGAGTAGCCCTCCTCGTTATTTAAAAGGAGAAAAAGTAAACGTAGAATGCAAAGAGCATGGGATTCGTTATGCGGTGGATTGGGAAACGGGGCAGAAGACGGGATTTTTTATCGATCAAAGAGAGAATAGAAAATTATTGGGAACTTTGGCGAACGGAAAAAAAATCCTCAACACCTTTTGCTATTCTGGAGGATTTTCGCTAACCGCTCTCCAAGGCGGAGCCATTCATGTGGACAGCTTGGACAGCTCGCAACAGGCCTTGGATTTGACCTTGCAGAATGTGGAATTGAACAAGGTGGACAAGGCCAAACACCAAGTCATCAAGGCGGATGCCGTGGAATATATCAAAACGGTGGCCACCGACTACGATATCATTGTCCTCGATCCCCCAGCCTTTGCCAAACATCTGAGCGCGCGTCACAAGGCCGTGCAAGGGTACAGGAAAATCAATGAGGCTGCTATTCGTAAGATCAAGCCAGGTGGGTTGATATTCACCTTTTCTTGCTCACAGGCCATAGATAAGGAAACCTTCAAAGGTGCTGTGATGGCCGCTGCCATTGATGCGCGCCGTCCTGTTCGCATTCTGCATCAGTTACATCAACCTGCAGATCATCCCGTCAGTTTGTTTCATGCTGAAGGTGAATATTTAAAAGGATTAGTCATAGAAGTTCAATAACGATGAGAAAAAAAGTAGTAGCCGGAAATTGGAAAATGAATTTGTTGGCCACAGAAGTGGAAGCATTCATTTTGCAGTGCGCCGTTCAAGCGGGGGAGGTAAGTGTCATGATTGCACCCTCAGCCTTGTATCTAGAGCGCATGTTGTCTTTAAAGTCAAAAGGGTTTTGGATCGCCGCCCAAGATGTAAGTGTTCATGAAAAAGGGGCTTTCACGGGGGAATGCTCCGCACATCAACTCCAATCCATGGGAGTAGAAGGTGCAATCGTAGGACACAGTGAACGCCGAACCTACCATCATGAGGATGATGTCATCATTGGTAAAAAGGTGGTGGCTTGTTTATCCGCGGGCATCACCCCCGTGTACTGTTGTGGCGAGACATTGACTGAACGTGAAAGTGGGAAACACTTCAGCATCGTGGAGCAGCAAGTTTTGACGGCATTGCAAAATCGAACAGCGGAAGAGATGCTGAAGATCATCATTGCCTATGAGCCGGTATGGGCCATTGGAACAGGGGTTACCGCGAGCAATGAGCAAGCAGAGGAGATGCATGTGTGGATCAGAAGTTGTATCGAAAAACAATGGGGAGCAGCTGTAGCCAACCAAATTCCGATTCTGTATGGCGGTAGTGTCAACCCTGGCAATGCAGCGGCATTATTCGCTTGTCCCAATGTGGATGGCGGTTTAGTGGGCGGTGCCAGTCTGAAGAATGCGGATTTTGAAGCCATCATTCAAGCGGCGAGGTCATGAATTATACAGAAGTGCGCTGGACGGTGAATCCCTTGATTCCGTTCCGAGAAATTTTGACGGTGTACCTGGCCGATGCCGGGTTTGATAGCTTTGTCGATGTGGAGGAAGGCGTATGGGCCTATATCCCGAGCCATTTATTGGTAGAAGAAAATTTATTGGAATTGGTGCAGACCATGAAGGAAATGGAAGCGGAATGTAGCTTCACTATTCAGGAGATTGAACAGCAAAATTGGAACGCAGAATGGGAGAGTCAATTCAGTCCCATTGAGGTGAGCGCGGAGTGTCGCGTGCGCGCTCCCTTTCATGAGGTGATACCGGTGAAATATGATTTGATCATTGAGCCCAAAATGAGTTTTGGAACAGGACATCATGCCACTACTTTTTTGATTTTGGATCAAATGTTGAAAATGGATTTTTCAGGCAAGGCGGTGTTGGACATGGGCAGTGGAACGGGCGTTCTGGCTTTCCTAGCGGAGAAGATGGGCGCAGCGCGCATCGATGCCATCGATATTGACGATTGGGCCTTTGAGAATTGCGTGGAGAATGCGGAGCGCAATGGTTGTCATATAACACAAGTCATCAAGGGAGGAGCGGAGCAGATTCAACAGCAGTATGATGTAATCATCGCCAATATCAATCGCAATATTTTAGTGCAAGATGGCCAAGTGTATATGGATCATCTCATGCCGAGTGGAACGCTTTTATTGAGCGGTTTCTATGAGGAGGATCAATCCATTTTAAAGGAGGCTTTCTCGTCCTTGCGTTTTGTACAGTCCCAAGTGAAAGACGGTTGGTGCATGATGGAGTTGAGCAATGATGAGCAATAGAATTTTTTATATCATAGCGTTCATCGGATGTTTTCTCACTTCGAAAACCCAAACGGTGATTCCCGATTGGGGACCTGCTTTTTTGCAGAATGAAGTAGCCAAGATCAAGGTCACCATCCATCCGGATTCCATGCTTTTGCTTTTGAGTGATGCCTATTTGGGCAATGGTCATGAATTCCCTGCCACCGCTATTTATGAGACTTCGAGCGGTATCGAACCGCTGGGCAATATCGGTTTCCGAACCCGAGGGAATACTTCCTTGCAGGCAGGTAAGAAGTCGTTCAAAATTGATTTTGCCAATGGTTGGGGAACATGGAATGGTTTGCATGAATTGAATCTGAATGGTAGTCATAACGATCCCTCGATGATCCGTGCCAAGCTGTGTTGGGACGCCTTGCGGCATTTTGATTTGCCTGGATCTCGCGTGTCGATGGTGGAATTATATGTCAACGAAGAGTACAAGGGGCTTTATTCCAATGTCGAATTCATCGATGATGCTTTTACCGATTTGTACTACAACAGTCCATATGGGAATATCTGGAAATGCCTGTACCCAGCGGATTTGGATTATTTGGGCAATGACCCTCAATTGTATGCTGCTTTAACTCCATGGGGTACGCCTTGGTATGAATTGCAGAACAATACGGAATTGAATGATTACAGCGCCTTTTCGCAATTCGTGTACATCTTGAACAATTCCTCCAATGCGGCTTTTCCGTGTGAGATAAAAAAGGTGTTCAATATCGATCGGTACATCCAATACTTGGCCATGGATGTCGTAACGGGCAATTGGGATGGGGGATCCTGCAACAAGAATAATTTTTATTTGATCTTCAATGATCGCACACGGCGGTTGGAATATCTACCTTACGATTTGGATAATACGCTAGGTGTGGATTGGTTGGGGGTCGATTGGTCCCAACAGAATATCTACAATTGGGATGGAAGCAACAATCTCATTCTGTACAATCGCATCATGAACAACAATGAGTTCAGGACACTCTATGCGCATTATGTCGATACCTTTTCGCAGTATTTGATTTCCGATGCTTTTACGGCACATGCCCAATCACTGCGCGATTTAATTACCCCTTCGGCTTTGGCGGATCCTTATCGCACCTTGGATTATGCATTTGACGATGCGGATTTTCTTAATGCCTTGGATTCAGCTTGGGGTGGCCATGTGGATCAGGGAATTTTAGCGTACCTGCAAGCGAGAACGACCAGCATAGCATCTCAATTGCAAGTCACCACATGGCCCTTGGGAATTTGGGAGGTGGTATCAGAAGACAACGGACAAGAGGCGGTGTTGAGCGCGTTGAGCGCGGGGAATGACATTGCGGCGGCTTATCGTTGGGAGGGAGAAACAGCCTGGCAATCAACGATGATGCAGGTGGTAGATACACTCGGTGATGCGCAAAGGTGGCAGCTCACCATGTCCATCGCCGATACCAATGCGACATTGGAATGGTTCCCTTATTCATTATCGAGTGGATTACCGGCATTGCCCTGTCAAACTTGGCGGGTGCATTTTGGTTTGGATTCGCTGGGAATGATAATCAATGAAGTGGCCCCCAGTGGCACCAACGCTTTGGATGAATTTGGCGTGAGTGAAGACTGGGTGGAATTGTACAAAGTGCCCGGCAGCAATTTTTCGTACAACAACGTTTGGATCACGGACAATCCCAATCAGCCCAACAAATGGAAGCTCAGCAATGTTCCATCGAATGAAGGGAACTTTATACGGTTGTGGGCCGATGATGATGAGGAAGAGGGCATTTATCATTTGAATTTCAAACTCTCGGGTAGCGGTGAATTTGTCGGCATATCGTATTTGGATTATGGTGCGTGGCATTGGTTGGATTCGTTGTCTTTCCCTACCACCGTTTTCAATCAAAGCTGGGGCAGGGCAGTGGACGGAGCGCAGCCGTGGGTGCATTTTGTCACCACTACACCAGACGCCAGCAATCAGAGTGTAGGAGTAGAAGAGTCGCAAGCGCTCACGGTTCAAGCCTATCCCAATCCCATGTCGGAGGGATTTTATTGGACAGGATCCTCCCAAGTGCAAGTGGTAGATGCGTATGGAAGAGTAGTGGCCCAGCAGTTGCGCGTTGGTTGGAACGAGGCGCTATCATGGTCATCCGGAGTGTACACAATTCTAGACACCAACGGCCACGTGCACCGGGTGATGAAGTGGTGATCTCTATAGGGCGGTGCCCCTTTCTCGGCTGAGCCGAGACGAGACGAGACGGGGTGGTCATTTCAGAGCGAGTAGCGAAGCTTCGCTAGAGAGTGAGAGCGAAGAGCTTGTCCCTCCCGCATAGCCGAGACGAGACGAGACGGGGTGGTTTTTTCAGAGCGAGTAGTGAGAACGGACAACGCCTCCCCTCCTACCGCGTAGCGATCGCGATAGCGAG
>CANHWU010000058.1 GCA_947464415.1 Flavobacteriales bacterium | reverse complement strand
GGGGATTTTTTGGACATAAAAAAATCAATGAATTGGCCATTTACGGATTGCCCAAGGAAATGTTCTTTTTTTACAAAGAAAACATGGACTACATCATTGAGCACAGCGTAGATCCGGACAAAAGAAGATATGCTGTAAAAAACGAAGCGCCTTGTCACTACATCGATTTGGACCACTACTATAACGATGACAATAAGCCCTATACCATGCCATTGTACTGGCAAGATGCCATTTGTCAATTTGATGAAGATTCATTGCTATCTCACGGCATTGTACCTTGGCAAGTACAAAAGAAATTGCATCAATTGACAGAAGCATTTCTCTCCAGGAACAAACAACGAATTTTACAAACCAGTGCTGAACTCGGACATTACATTGGAGACGCGCATGTACCGCTCCACACTTGCAGCAATTACAACGGACAAAAAACAGGGCAAAGAGGCATCCACGGACTATGGGAATCTCGACTGCCTGAACTTCATTTTGATGAGTACCGATTTTACCCTCAAAAAGCGCAGTACATTGAACACCCTGCCCAGACCATTTGGAAAGCTGTCTATGAAAGCCATTGGGCGGTGGACAGTGTGCTCTCCTTTGAAAAAAAATTACAATCCACTATTCCCCTCTCACAACAAAAAACATTTGAATATCGGGGAAATACAGAGACGAATACTTACAGTCAATGGTATTCACAACAATACCATCACCTGCTCAATGGTCAAGTAGAAAGAAGAATGAAAAAAGCCATTGCCTGCATTGCTCACTTTTGGTACACCGCCTGGATCAACGCGGGACAACCCAACCTGAACCAATTGAGCAATCAAAAATGGAATGAACCTTTCACAAAGCTTTTTCCGAAACAAGTGAGAGAGCATGAATAGTTATTCTCATTTTACAATCTACAAATCCACCACCATCTTTTTGGGATACTTGACAGTGAACTTCAACTGCTTCTTCACTTGCTGATTGGCCCCGATATCGAGCATCCAACGCAACTCACCTGTTTCCTTGTTGGCCACCCCACCGCTGATCTCTTCCGCGATTACCTCCAAATCACCATTGTTACTAAGTGGGATTTGGTCAATCACTTCAATCTTAATCGGAATCATTTTTTGATTCTTCACTGAAATATCATAGGCCTTGGTAACCCATTTTTTTCCAGCCCAGGCTCCACTCTTGCAGAAATCTTTTACCATGGTTCTATTCACCACCACGGATAAATCTCTGCCCATATTCACTTGCAAGGTATCATTGGCGAGCGCTGGATCAATAAATCCTTGACCAACAAATGTCCCTTTGAAATAAATATTACTTTCCCCTGCCAGTAAACCGTATTGCGACCAATTGGTCATAAAAGCCATCAAATACGCGCTAGGGTCTAACTTAGGAACACACATGTATCGATATTCTGCTTTAATAGATTCATGTTGCATCACCACTTCAACTCCTTGGTTGTCAGAAGGAATATCGTACGGGACTGAAATGACAAACTCTGTGTTCACCACATTGGTATTCATGGTGGTATAACTGGCGCTAGTGACACCGCCATTGTACGAACCCAAAAGATTTCCTTCCCGATCATCCGCAACAGACATTTGTCTCTCCATCATAACCGGTGCGGGCTGATCCGCTCTGTACTTCAATTTTCTGTTTCTTTGATTCAATACAGCGGGATCATACATGTACAACCACCACGGATTGACCACCGGCAACTGACCCGCCACACTCGGGTTGCCCGTGCTGATGGTCAACTTCACATCGTCCCAATCCAAACCCGTGCTTTGATACACTTTTGCTTTGTACGAAAAATCAATTGGCGAATTCACATCATCCGATCGTAGATCATAATTAGGCACCCAGCCTGCATTGCCCACAAAATAGGAGAACTTAATATCTGCTTTCGCCTCATTTTTGGCTAAAAGTACAATGTCTATGACACTGGGATTAGTGGCATTATTTCCCTCTATGTTGTTCAGTCTCATTTGAAGTTTCTGCAATACCTGCTGATGTTTACTTTCCTTGGTATTCAAATCCAACAACTTGTAACCGTTGATGCGCAATCGCTCTTTTACCATATCCGCCACCTCTATGATGTCCTCTGCTGTTATTACAGAATTGCTGCCTTTGATAGAATAGTTGGCGAGCAGCAATGCCTTTTCCTGCTGTATCACCTCCTTCTGCACAGCAATTTCTGCCACCTTATATTGAATCTCTTCGATACTATCCTTCAATTCCTTAATTCGCGGATTTACACTTGCGTCATTATAAATCAATTGATGTTTGGTTGACATGATGGTATATTGACTATTTCCGGCCACTTGAATGGAACTAGCATCCAGACCTGCGGGTAATCCCATCACTCTGATCACATTCTCACCGCTTTTAAGGGATGTATTGGCCAAATGCGTTATCTGAGCACCCGCGGTAAACACTACCACATCGGTTACCTTACTTACCACAACCTTTTCTTTTCCTTGCGACCAAGCGCCGCTGACTGAAAAAATCGCTAACCACAAAAAAATCGTTTTATTCATGTTTTAAAATTAAGAGATTTGAAAGGCGAAAAGCATCATTTATCTTTTTTTATCAAAATGTGAGGATGGAAATGGGGATGCTGCATTTCAATAAGTTGATCATCTTGTATCCACCACACTTTGTGCGCTGCTTCGGAGGCCCATTGCAAATCATGGGTTGCGCAAATGATTGTACTGCCCAATGTCTGTAATTCCTTTACCCATCCTTCCCAACCTATTTTATATTCAAAGTCCAAATGCGCGGAGGGCTCATCCATCAGTATCACAGATGGTTGATGATAAAATAAACGTGCCATTCTCACCCTCATCCACTCCCCATCACTCAAAGTTTGAATGGATTGCTCTCTTTTGGCTTTTAAATCAAATTTCAAGAGCACTGCTTCAATACCCTGCTTGTCTTGTGAATGCTCTCCCAAAGTGATCACGTCCTCTACCCACAAATCTGCGAATGATTCGCGATGGTTGTTCACCCACGCCATTTGATTCTTTTGATTCCAAAGCACAGATGATATTTTTCCCGTGGCAGGAGTCAACCATCCCATCAGATGACGAAGCCAAACAGATTTACCCACTCCATTTTTTCCCACTACCGCAATCACCTCACCAGCTCCCACTTGTAAGTCAGGAAAATGAAATAGCCGATTGCCTAGGGCAACATGACCTGCTTCAATTCCAATCCATCTGTTAGAATCCATTTCTTCCTTTTTTTATGATCCACCACATTACCCATGGAGCACCCACTATGGAAGTGACAGCATTGAGTGGTAAATGCCAACAGCGCGTGAGGATATCACAATATAATCCAATGAGTCCACCAGTGAGCATAACACCTATGATCAAAGAACGATGGTCTCTTTTTTTGATCCAAAATTTAGCCAAATGAGGACTTGCCAATCCAATAAAGGCGATCGGACCGCAGTACGTTGTGATCACTGCTGTGAGCGACCCACTCAACAAGATGAGCCAAAAACTGAAGGCAGAAGTGGATATTCCCACAGATCTTGCAAAATCATCCCCCATTACCCAAGCATCCAAACTCCTTGACCTCATTTTCACCGATACCACTACTGAAATCAGTACCAGAGCAATGTAAAAAATCCCCCAAGCATCGGCCTTGTCAAAGGAACCCATGGACCAATAAATAAGGCCCGATAAATTCTCCCTTTCCGTCCATAGCTGGAAAATCGTCTCTAACGCCCCAGCAAAATGCCCCAACATCACCCCAAAAATCAATAAACCCGTCACGGATTGTATCCACTTTTTAAATAAACCCAGCAACAACAAAACACTCAATGAGCCAACAGCACCGGCCATGATTTGCGAAACGCCCGAGAGACTGCTGCCCCAAGAAGCCATGAACATGGTTACCCAAGCAACTCCGAGGGAAGCGCCATTGGTGACTCCCAAAATAGAAGGACTCGCCAATGGGTTTCTAAACAAAGCCTGCATCAACCAACCTGCAATGGCCAAGCCCGCCCCAGATAGGACTGCCTGGGCTGTTCTAGGCAAACGAATTTCCCAAAATATCGGACTTTCAAGTATGCTTTCACGAGGAAATCCCCAACCTGTTGAGCCCAAACCAAAAGAAAGCACAATTCCTACTGCGAGTAATAACCCACCGATCAGCCAACTACTCTTTTCTTTGTAACGATCCAATAATTGCGAAATTAGGCGATAAAGTTCAATAAAATGTTGTTCTAACCCCCGATCATTACGACTTTTGCCCACGATTGAACAAAACACACAATGGAATTTAACAAGAACACGATTATTGGTTTGGTTTTAATGCTAGCCTTGGCATTTGGCGTTTCATGGTACAATGCAAAACAAGCACAAGAAGAAGCCATTCTCAAAGCCAATACAACTCAGGAACAAGTCAACACCCCCACATCTTCAGCGCCCAGCATTCCAAATGATACAGGAGGAGCCGAGCGTGCACTTCCGTCCACTACTATCGATCAAGCGCAGCTCATTGCGGAAAAAGGAATTTTCGGAGCCCTTACTCAAGGATCATCGGAGTTATACACCCTCGAAAATAAGGATATCAAAATTAAAATCAACGGACAAGGAGCTACGCTTCACTCTGCTGAAATCAAAAGTGATGAGTACTTACGATATTGGGATAAAAAACACATTCAGCTTTGGGATAGTCTCAGTCAAAAAATGAACTGGACTTGGATGGATCAACAAAAAGGATTGCAGTTTTCTTGGCAATACCACTTTCTTTCCAAAGGCATAACTTCCAATGGTAATGGTGATCAATCCATTGTTTTTTCACTGGACAATGGTGCGGGGAAAAAATACAATGTTCATTATACCCTTCCCGCTGAAGGATACCAATTACAATGTCAATTGACCGTTGAGCAATTGCAGAACGATTGGAATTTCTCCGCTGGGAATTTTCAATTGAACTGGCAAACAGCGGGAATGAGCAATGAAAAAGGGATTCAATCCGAGCGCAGTCGCAGCAGCATATACTATTGTGAAATGGATCGCGATCGTGATTATTTAAGTGAAACAGCAGGGGACGACAAGACCCTGGAGAATCGATTGAATTGGGTAGCTTTTAAGCAGAACTACTTCTCTACCGCAGTGATGGCTCCCAATGGATTTCAGGGAAATGGCAGATTGGCCGTCTTAACCCCAGAAGACAGCAGCCACACCAAAGTGTATTGGGCGCAACTACCGATTGACTTATCGGGAGGACAACAAAATTTGACATTCTTCTTTGGCCCCAATGAGCAGAGTATTTTAGAGGCCACGGGTGTTCGCGAATTTGACCGAATCATTGACTACGGATGGGGAATCATCGGATGGGTAAACACCTATGCCGTTCGCCCATTGTTTTGGTTTCTATCCTCATGGATAGCGAGTTTTGGTTTGATCATTTTGATTGTCACATTAGTCATTAAAATGGTTTTATTTCCCATCACTTGGAAAAATTTATTAAATGGCGCCAAGATGCGAGCTATCAAACCCGAGCTCGATGAACTTAATAAAAAATATGAAGGCAAAGATGCCATGGAAAAGCAAAGCGCTACGATGGCGCTGTATAAGCAAACGGGCGTAAATCCTTTTGCGGGCTGTATTCCCGTTCTTATTCAAATGCCTGTTTTATATGCGATGTTCCGGTTCTTCCCAGCGGAAATTGTATTGAGAGGCAAATCATTTTTATGGGCAGAAGATTTAGCCGCATACGATTCCATTTTGGATTTGCCATTTGACATTCCTTTTTACGGTGATCATGTGAGCTTGTTTACCATCCTTATGTGTGCAAGCACTTTCGTTTACACCAAAATGAGCATGAGCTCACAGCCCAACATGACTCAACCCGGCATGCCCAATATGAATGTCATGATGAATATTTTTACTTTCATGATGCTCTTCTTCTTCAATAGCATGCCATCTGGATTGACCATGTACTATTTCGTGGCCAATGTGATGAGTATCGGACAAATGTGGGCCATTCGAAAATACTTTATCAATGAAGACGAAATACGCGCTAAAATTGATGATAACAAACAAAAGCCGGTGAAGAAAAGCTCTTTCCAACAGCGATTAGAGGAAATGCAAAATGCACAGAAGAAAAAATTAGAAGCGCAAAAAAAGAAATTGAAGTAATGAAAAAATATTCATGGGTCATAGCATTTTGTGCGATGAGTCTGCTTTGGGGTTGTGCCACTCAAAAAGAAATAACTCCTCCTGCTACTTCCACGAGCATTGCAGATTCTTATTTAATACCTAGCACGGAAATGGAGGATACCTTGCTTTGGTATTCAAAAACCCCATGTTTTGGCGCTTGCCCGACCTTCTCTCTGCTGGTAAAAATGAACGGACAAGTCCTCTATCACGGCAAACAACACGTGGAAAAGTTGGGAGAATTCACAGGCCTGTGGACAGCGGATCAGTTGACGGCCTTAGAAACGGAAATGAAAAAGATCCAATTTTATCAGCTCTCAAAAATTTATGACGACAGCAAAGTAACAGATCTACCTAGTATGTATATCGGCTACACCAAAGGAAATCAACTGTATAAAATCAAATGCCGATATCAGTATCCTAATGAGCTAAAATCCTTGGCCAAATGGTTGGATAGCCAAGTAGCACAAACCGAATTAATCATCAATCAAAAAATAGAAAAACAATGAATACACTAAAATTATGGATGACCGCGATTGGATTTTCGTTGTCATTGGTTGTCTCCGCCACAGAGGGTATGTGGATGGTGGCATTTTTAAATCGCGTGCAGCATGCGGAGATGAATAATCTTGGATTGAAACTCACTCCAGAAGAGATTTACAGCATCAACCAAGCGTGTTTGAAAGATGCTATTGTTAGACTGAACTATGGTGGATGCACAGGGGAAGTAGTAAGCTCAAAAGGTTTGATTTTCACTAACCACCACTGTGCGTATGATGGAATACAAACTTTATCCACCGTCAACAAAAATTATCTTCAGGATGGCTTTTGTGCGAAGAGTTTTGATGAAGAATTACCCATCCCCAACTTTGCCATTTCCTTTTTAGTGCGTGTTGAGAATGTCACAGAAGAAGTATTATCCGTAGCCACTATTGGCATGGCAGAGGCCGATAGAGACAAGGCCATCGCCGCAAAAATGAAAGAAATATCAGGAAGGAATAAGGAAAATGGAAAGTATGAGCCCGAAGTAAAATCATTCTTCTATGGGAATGAATATTACCTATTTGTTTATCAAACCTTTACAGACATTCGCTTGGTAGGTAATCCTCCAGAAAGCGTGGGTAAATTTGGAGGAGATACGGACAACTGGATGTGGCCAAGACATACGGGGGATTTCAGTATGATTAGAATTTATGCCAATGAAAAAAATGAACCCGCCGCCTATTCTGTAAATAATCGTCCGTACGAACCTAAGTACCATTTGAAAACCAACATGCAAGGGGTAGAAGAAGGAGATTACGCCATGATCATGGGATATCCTGGCAGAACGAGCAGATATCTTACTTCATTTGGGATTGATCAAGCTATCAATGGTAGAAACCCCGCCTTGATTGAGAGTTTTGGAAAGAAACTAGAAACGTGGAAATCATTCATGGACAAAGATGCCGAGGTGAGATTGATGTACGCAGCCAAGTACGCGAGCATTGCCAACACTTGGAAGTATTATATTGGACAAACGCAAGGTTTGAAAAAATTAGATGTAAGATCCAAAAAAGCCGCCATTGAAAACAAATTCACAGAATGGGTAAAAGGCGATGCCAAAAGACAAGACCAATATGGCAATGCCCTAGGATTGATAAAGGATTATCACAACGAGTGGGATAGCCAAGTGGTATTGGCCACTTATTCTGCATTGTGTCTTTCAGGAGGTGCGGAATTCATGGGATATGCCAATGCACTGAACAAAGAATTAAAAGCGTTGCTAGATGAAAAAGACCCAGGCAAAAGAGCTGAAATGAAAGAAGCGCTCAAAAATGAGAGAGCCGAATTTTGGAAAGAATACAATGCCAACGTAGACAAAGGAGTTTTTATTAATTTAATTCAATTATTCAGAGAGCGCGTTGCTGCAGAACAACAGCCTAGTTGGATGAAAGATATTTTAGACAAAAAATTCAAAGGCAATGTCCAAAAAATGGCCGATGAGATTTTCCTCAAATCATTAGCTATCAGTGAAAGTGCCTTCAACGCATTCTTGGCCGAGCCAGAGCAAAAGACATTGACCAAAGATCTAGGACTCCAAATCGCTGCGGCTTCTGCCACTTTTACCGATGAAATCAGAGCAAAGAATCCAACGAGCAAGTTTAACAAAGGCTACAGAGAATTTGTAGCCGGTTATAGAGAAATGGAGAAACGTCCGCTGGCTCCCGATGCCAATAGCACCATGCGAGTTACCTACGGACAAATCAAAAATTACAAAGCCGCAGACGCTTTGATTTACGACTACTATACCACATCTAATGGAATTTTGGAAAAGTGGGATGATACGAATCCAGAATTTACTGTTCCCAGTGAGTTAATCAAATTGCTTCAATCAAAAGATTATGGCCCATATGCCAATAAGAAAGGTGAATTGGTAACCTGCTTCATCGGTGATTTGGATATTACTGGAGGAAACTCTGGAAGCCCCGTCATGGATGCTAATGGCAATCTTATCGGTATTGCCTTCGATGGCAATTGGGAAGCGATGAGCGGTGATATCGCCTATGAAAAAGATCTACAACGAACCATTTGCGTTGATATTCGTTATGTTCTTTTCATAGTAGATAAACTCATGGGAGGAAAAAACATCGTGGATGAATTAACTTATTACCGACCCGCTCCTGTTGTTTCGGCTCCAACACCTGCCAATATTCAAGAAGTTCAGACTCCGAAAGAACCCCTTGAAAACAAAAACAACAATGCTGATTCTCCCAAAAAGGAAGGTACTAAAAACAACAAACCGAAAAATTAATTTCCCGCCATCTATAAAAAAGGGCTGAAAGGCCCTTTTTTGTTTTAGTACCAAATTATTGGATAAATTCCTTTAATATTGTTCATCAAAAAACCAAATCCCCTCATTTTGAAAGCGGAATTACAGAATATTCAAACAGAGGTAGACGCCTCCTTCCTTTATGCACTTTTAGCAGAACATGAAGAAGATCCCCATGTGGCTCGGGTATTTAAGGAAATGAGTGAGATTGAGATGGGACATGCCCGTGCCTTTCTCCAGAGCAAAAATCTCCCCGAATCTGCCCTTCCATCACCGTCAGGAAGAGCCAAAACGCTTAAGACCATCGGAAGGATTTTTGGCTATGATTACATACTGGGTGTTTTACTGGACACAGAAAAAGGATTGTCTGCGGGAGTGATCAAGGCACGCAAAGAACAACAGTTGAAAAATTCCATTTCAGATACGGCTCATGTTTCCATTCTTCGCAATCTTTTACATGCCAACAAAAACATAGCCGGTGCAGGATTGGCTCGATTTGAGAAGAGGCATCGCAACGTCGGTGGCAATGCCATTCGTGCAGCAGTGCTAGGAGGTAACGATGGCCTCGTTTCTAATTTTAGTTTGGTGATGGGAGTGGCAGGGGCGAGTGCGGGAAGCGGACCCGTTTTGATGACTGGACTTGCCGGCATGTTGGCCGGTGCATTGTCCATGTCGCTAGGAGAATGGATCAGCGTAAAATCATCCCAAGAACTTTCAGAAAATCAAATGGCCTTGGAGGCGGAGGAATTGGAAATCAATCCCGCTGGTGAAGAACAGGAAATTGCCTTGATTTACATGGCCAAAGGAATTCCCGAAGAGCAGGCCAAAACCATGGCAGCCGAGTTGATGAAAAACAAAGATCAAGCGCTTGATATGTTAGTGAAAGAAGAGCTCGGCATCAATGAAGAAGAACTAAAAGGATCCGCCATGGAGGCCGCATACAGCTCGTTCTTTTTGTTCTTGGTTGGTGCTATCATCCCAGTGATTCCATTTTTCTTCACGCAAGGATTTACGGCCATTATCCTCAGTACCCTTTGCAGCGCATTGGGGTTGTTTGGCATCGGCGCCGCCATTACACTCTTCACCAACCGCAATGTTTGGTTCAGCGGAATGAGACAAGTATTATTTGGATTGATGGCCGCCGCAATCACTTACGGTATTGGCGCTTTGATTGGCGCTCAATTGTAAAACAAACGTCCATGGATCAGCATCAACGAATTGCACAAATGACATTGGCCTCGGTATATCCCCTGTACAAGAATAAAATAGAAAAAAAAGGCAGAACGCAGGATGAATTAGACCATGTGATATCATGGTTCACCGGTTTAGATAAAAAAACATGGCAGCAAAAAATGGAAGCGCTCGAAACATTTTCTGTTTTTTTTACTAATGTGCATCTTCCGTCCGCATCCACACTCATCACCGGCAATATATGCGGATATCGCATCGAAGAGATAGAAAATCCATTGACTCAAAAAGTCAGAATGCTGGACAAATTGGTAGATGAGTTGGCCAAAGGCCGAAGCCTAGACAAAATCATCAGAAAATTCCCTACTACCTGAAATGAAAAAAGACCATTCCCATACATTTACCTGCATCAATGGGCATGTCTTCCAAAAATCAAGTGATTGCCGATCTTGTCCCCAATGCGCTGAAATGAGTAAAAAAACTTTTTTCCTTCCTACCCTATCGGCTCCTGCCCAACGTGCTTTGCAACAAAAGGGCATTCACGAGTTGCGGCAGCTATCTGAATGGAGCGCCCAAGAAATTTTGCAATGGCACGGTGTAGGCCCCTCGGCCATTGCAAAAATCCATGACGCCTTGACAGCGGAAGGGTTGTCTTTAAAAACAACAAAAGCATGAAGGAGATTTTAATCTTTACCGTATTCGCAATAAGTTCACTGGAAATGTTCTCTCAAAACATTCCAGTAATGACGGCACTTCCGGGCAAAGCTGTCAACTTATCGGCTGCAGACGAAAAGGCATATTATAAAAAACAAGCGGATTGCCAAAAATTATGGAATCAAGATATTGGCGAGGTAAATCTCCACTTGCTCGAAGAATGTGACGGTTATGAGGGATCTTATTACGATGTGCTAGGACCCGGCTGCAACTGGTACTGCGGCGGAGGCATGGATACCGCCTCTGCTTCTTCCACTTTGGCTCCAGCCAAATCCCACGATTACTCACCTCAAAATGCGCATGACTTGAACTACGCCACCGCGTGGGTAGAAGGAGTACCCGGCCATGGCATTGGTGAATTTTTAGTGTATCACTTTCCACCGCAAAGTCCTCGAATCACCGACATCATCATCGTCAACGGATTAGCAAGGACGGAAAGCGGGTGGAGAAACAACAATCGTGTAAAGAAAATAAAATTGTATATCAACGAGGTTCCCTCTGCTATTTTGTGCTTGGCCGATACCCGCGATGAACAAATCTTTCACTTTGAGCCCATCGGTTATGGCAGCAGAGAACACTACGATGAATTGATTAAACGACCGTGGTGGACATTGAAATTTGAAATTCTCGAGATCTATCCAGGAGAAAAATACGACGACACGGCTATCACAGAAATTTATTTTGACGGCATCGATGTGCATTGTTTTGCACGCGAAACACCCGTGTTATTGGCCAACGGAAAAACCAAGAATATTGCTGACATCACCATTGGAGAAGAGGTGATGACCTATAAAAGCGGTCAGTGGATACCCAGCCTAGTGGTGGAGGTACAAAGTGCCTTTCATTCCGAGATGATGGAATATACTTTTTCCGATCGCACCCTGGTGCTTACCGCCGATCATCCTTTATTGGGCAGCGATGGCGCATGGAAATGTTGGGCACCTGAAAAGGCCAAGGTACAGCTAGACATGGCCACCCCGATTGCGCCCATCTTCCAGGGCGAATACTTCTTTATACCTCAAGAAAACAAGAGGATTGAATTACAAAAAATCAATACAATCTCGTTTTCAGGCATCAGCTATTCTCTCGTCACGGCCAATGGTCAACCCTTTATCGCGAATGGATTGGTGGCCCTGCAAGAGCAACTACAATCACATTGGGAGCGAGATCAATTTTCCCTTATTCCTGTTGCGGTTTCTCCTCAGGGCGGCGAATAGGATCCACAAATTTTCTATCGTCTGTGACCCATTGAGGTGTTTGGATACTCAAGACCCGCATGGGTTTCTCTGCTATTACATGGTGTATTGTACCTTTTGGAATCATGACATAACTTCCCGCTGACACCTGAAATTCCTTGCTCCCCAAAGTCATCATTCCTTCCCCTTCTATTACATAAATATTTTCTGTATGCGTATAATGAAAGTGATGCTTCACCCCTTCCGCAATGGTGATCAGAAAAGTAGTACACAGACTATCCGTAGCGAGCATGAGCACATTGACGTTATTGTTCTTCTGCTCGATGGGCAAGGAAGGTAAATTGGGGATGTGTTGCCCCCAACTGATTACCACCACTAAAAAAAATAGCACACAAAAAAAGAAGCGCATGGCTATTATTTATTTTTCCACCACCAATCGCTTCATCCCAAATCCATTCTCTGTCTGGAACACCAATTGGTAAATTCCATCGCTATAATTGGATAAGTTCAATTCATGTCGGGAGCCTGTATATTGGAATTGATCCACCCATCTAGACTGTGCATCGTACACCATCACGCTCACTTTTCCAATGTGTGTGGCAGTGATGATGATTACTTGATCGCGCGCTGGATTGGGCATCAACATCAAGTTCACTAAATCCAAATTGTAAGACACATCGGATGCGCCTTCATCCACAAAACCGTCACAATCATTGTCTGTATTGTCCAAGGTTTCGATGGCCGCTGGATTGATCACGGGATCAGCATCATTGCAATCCGCATCATTGGTCACCATGCCCACCGGCTGAATACAGAAATAGGAGGCCACGCCCGCGCCGTAACCATCTTCATCTACATCACTGTACCAAGGAGTGGTCAATCCTTCATCCACACTTCCATTACAATTATCATCTAATCCATTGCACACCTCTACAATGGTGGGATTCATGCCTGCATTCTGATCATTGCAATCTCCATTACAAGTGGTAAAGCCGTCGCCATCCACATCAAATCCTTCATCCGTTACTCCGTTACAATTATCATCCCCACCGTTGCACAACTCCAATGCATTGGGATTGCTTAACGCACTGTTATCATCGCAATCGCCATCACAAGCACTAAACCCATCACCATCATTGTCAAAATTCTCATCGATCAAACCATTACAATTATCATCACTTCCATTGCAAACCTCCACGATCTGAGGAGACACATTGCCATTGTTATCATCACAGTCATTGCTATTGGCAACGTACCCAGATGGAACCGAACAGCCCTCTACTGAAGTGGTACTTCCAAATCCGTCTCCGTCTGCATCCTGGTAATACGTCAATGCGCTGGATACATGGATCACATTTTCATACCAAGTGGAATCGGTGAAATTGCCATCTGTGATGACCATGGCAAAACTATATACTCCATTTGCTGCATAGGTAACATCCACACTCGCCGCGTTGGAAGTTGCTGGCATTCCTCCTGGAAAATACCACAGCACTCCTGTGTTACCTTGGCTGTTGTCATTAAACACAACTGGAGCATTCACGCATGTTTCGCTCTCATAATTCGCTACTGTCACCATTTGTGAAACGGGAATACAAGGACCAATACCATGCAACACATTGTGCATAAAGACATTGATAATATCATCTATATTGGCAATACAAATCTCATTTCCTGTAATGTCAGCATAATGCACTCTCAAGAAAGGCAAGGCCGTGAAGTTGACGGGGATCATGGTTCCCAAATGACCCAATGCGGCAATCTTGGTGCCCTCTTCATCAAAATACAAATGCGCACTCCATGTGGTACTGGGCAATAAACTCTCAACACTCAATACTGTAGCCCCACTGATATCAAACTGAACAGCATTGACCATACCATCTGGATTGGTGATAGCCACATCAAAATACCCTTCTGTTGTATTTAAATTCAACACACTCAAAGTTGCCGTTTCATTGATATCTACAATTTCCGGATCCCAAGCGCATGGCTCCATCAAACCAGGCAATATACCTTGGTCTTGCTGCACGTGCATACATTCGTCTAGATACGCTGCATCCGCTATGCTGATCATTCCATCCTGATTCAAATCATTGCAGGTGTTCACTGTCATGGTGTTGTTAACGGAAGCATTGCCATAGGTATTGATGTCACTCAAGTCATACATCAAATCGGTGGCTACATCCCCGCGCTTAACAATCCCAGGACAATTGCCCTCACAATCTGGCTGGGCATTGCCAAAAGGCTGACCCAAACAATCCGTCAATATGCTACAAGCCGACATGGGTAATTTTTGGAAATTAATGAGCTGGTCTTGCGCATCTCTCTCAAAGCTAAAACACACCTGGGCCCAATTGTTGTCATACGCAAGCTCATAACGACCCAACATATCTGGATCATGATCCCAATTGGTTTTTAATACCAGATGATAGGTACCTGCTGGCACATCCGTTACATCCACCCACTGACACTCCAAAGCTGAACTGTACACATCATAACACCCCGCGGTGATACCCATGTTACCACAACCAAACTTGGCTACACCTGTAACACAGCCTAAATCCAATACACAGAATCCATTCTTAAACCCTACCTCAGGCATTAAATTTCCATTGACATCATACAACTCATACTC
>CANHWU010000057.1 GCA_947464415.1 Flavobacteriales bacterium | reverse complement strand
TCGCTTAAAAATAGAGAGGTAGGTGTTCGTCCAATTTTTTCATGGTTTGATAAAGGTAGGGAGGAAGTAAAGATTGCTGTAACAAAAGGGAGTTGGCTTCGTTCTTGGGGTATTGGCTGGAAGTGGAATCAAAAATAAAAACGGGTCGTTGATGCACTTGAAAACAATACATAACAATTCCGATACATAGGATGCCAGAGGTGATAATTTTTTTAAAGCGAAATGAATGGGGAATGTACAAGAGGATGATGGCAAGCATGGCGGAGAGGAGTATGATGAGAAATAGGTCATAATTGTTCCACCACCAGATATAGTTCCATCCTCCAATGTACACTTCAAAGGGAAAGAATAGTCTTACCCCGCCCCAAATATTATCGGGTGTGGGCATATCCTCCAGTAAGTGAAAGGTGCCCGCTAGGAAAAAAGTCAAGGCCCACATCGTGTGGACTTTTAATACCACTTTCTTTTTGGAGATTTTATTCTTCAAAAAGGGAATCCAATAGAAAAGGGAGCCAAACAAGGCCATGGCCAATAGGGAATGAAAGAATCCATGATGGGAGTACCAAAATTTACCGCAATAGATTTGCTCACCGGTATGAGTCAGATGCAGCCAACTGCCCAAAGTAGAATCAAATTTCGACCATAAGCTGATGGCATCAATATCGGGGAATGCCCCACCCAAGGCACCGATCAGAATGAATATACCTCTTGAAGCAGGCGGCTTTACAAAATTGCCTACGCCTGCGCCAACGGCTATTCCAGTAATGGTGTGGGAGAGAATATCCATGTATCAAATGTACGTACATAGGATGTTCAAGGTGTTATCTTTGAGATATGAAAAAAGGTTTTTTATACCTTACTTGTATTGCTGCGCTTGTATTCTCTGCAAGTTCAGTGTACGCTCAATTGAATGTGGTTAGAATTCAAGAATCAAAGATTTTTGATGAACATTTATCCGAGGTTTGGTCATATTTAAAGTCCAATCAATCCTATTGCGATCATTGGACCAAGGATTGGGTATACCCCGCACAAAAAAGTAAATTGATACATTCTTTGCGAGGGCATTATTCGGTAATGATGGGCTATCAAACAGACGAACCTGAATTGCAACTGATGATGGGTTTGACTGCACATTTTTTATATAATTTGGATGACACTTCTTATTTTAACGTAGCCATCGCTCATTTTAAAAGTGCATTATCCTTGACGATTGGAGATGGAAGGCCTATGTGGGCATTGGCTAAGCATTATGCATTAGCGGGCCAAGTGATAGAGGGTTGGTATTGGATAGAAAAGGCAAGAGAAAGCCTAGGGTTAGATGACCAAAAAGAATTTTGGAACGACTACGCAATGTTGGCAGCTATGGCCAATATGCCTGTTCATAGCATTTTTGGTATGGAACAACATCAGCGAATTCATCAAAAACCTTCTTATTTTGAAGAGCAACTGGGCGAATCTGTTAAACAACGTGTAGTGAGGGTCAATGCAGATTCTAGTTATTTAAAAGAACAAATATGGTTTTTGAGAAGGAAATTGAACATTGACGAATATACATGTCTTCCTTTGGGAATGCGGATGAAATTGGATTCGAGCACCTCTGTTACGGTATATGATTATGATAAGCGGCAAAACGCTGTTTTGATTGAGCCTAAGGCATTCGCAGACAGCAGCGGAAGGATAGCAAACATGAGCATTTTGATGCTGATGCGTCCTGCTTCCGAGATGGAGTCATTGAAAGCGTACATGGATAAGATTGGAGAAGGGATTAAAGGAAAAAAAGTGTCATTTTTTCCCTGCCGATGGGGCGATTTGATGGCATTCGAAATTCGTGATACGCAAACTTATCCTGAGTTAGGTGGAGGGCATATGTGGTTGGTGGGTTTGGAAAGAGCAGAGCCCTCGTATCCAGGATTTCTTTTCGAAGAGCCCTCCCAACCTAGAGACATTGGTGGTGCCTTATCATCGGAAGTGCAATATTATCAACCACAAGAGACCATTGGTAGATTTTCTGGGAAAATTCAATATCTTTTTTTGTTGGATACTGGTGAGTCAATTTACGCTCCTTCTCTAGAAGTGTTTACAAGGTTTTTGAACGAGCAGTTGATTTTGGAGTAGAGGATACAACATCATCTAGACGAAATTTCACCATTGCTTGGATCAATGTCATGGGTAACGGCTGATCAATGGGGAATTGTACCGCTCCTTTGGAGTACTTATAATCTTGCAATTGTTGTTCAAATGCAGCAATAGGTTTAGAGGTAGGATAAAATCCGATGTGATTTTTATAGCCGGCATAATACACCAGCACTTGCTGTTGTTTGAAAGCCGGCATTTTGTAACTGATTACTTCCTCAGCATGGGGAATTATCTCCGCAATAATGTCGTGCAATCTTCTCATTTGGTTTTGCACCTCCTCAGGAAAGGTATTGTAATATTCAGCGATAATGGGTTTCATGGCATTTGGCTGGCTAATTTAAGAAGAGAAGAAGTAGCTAGAGCAGACAACATCTCCCCTCCTACCACGAAGTGACCCGTCCTAAAAAAGTTTACAGTTTAATTGTTTTTTTGTAAACCTATTTGGGGACGAGACAGGGAGAAGTCCCTTTGTCCCGTCTCGTCTCGGCTTAGCCGAGACGAGCTTCTCCCTCTCTCGCTTTTTCTTTGCGCTTGTCAATGATTTATGTACCTTTGGTTCGCAAGGAATGAAATGTTATGAATGATCATGAAAGGGTAGTGCTAACCCCCACGCAAAAGGCGCTGAAAATCAATCTTCGTCCCGAGATGTATGGAACCTTTGCAGAAATTGGCGCAGGTCAAGAAGTGGTGCGTCACTTCTTTCGCGCAGGTGGCGCCAGTGGCACCATCGCCAAAGCGATGAGCGCCTATGATAAGGATTTTAGTGATGCCATTTACGGCAAAGAAGCCAAAGGCAGATATGTCTGCAAGCCGCGTCTCATCAATATGATCAATCATGAGTATCGTCTCATCGAAGAACGCCTCAACCGTGCCGATCATCCTACCAAAACATTTTTCTCCTACGCCAACACCGTAGCCACCATCAACTTCTCCAAAACCATTCAAGGTCACGGATGGATGGGGGTGAAGTTTCAAACGCATCCCGATCAAAAACCCAATGAAATTATCTTGCATGCGCGCCTACACGAGCCCGACGCTTTGTTACAGCAAGCCACTGTCGGTACCTTGGGGGTTAATTTGATCTATGGTTGTTTCTTCTTATACCAATCTCCCAAGGAATTGTTGCTCTCGTTGTATGACAACATCGGCCGCGATCAAGTGGAGATCGATATGATAGAAATGGTGGGACCTGATTTTGCGGAGGTGGACAATCGATTGCTTTCATTGCAATTGGTGAAACACGGGATGACACAAGCAGTGATCTTCTCCCCAGATGGCGCCAATCTGCAGGCTGCGGATGTGTTGTACAAGAAAAATATCTTGGCGATCAGAGGGTCCTTCCGTCCGGTTACCAAAGTGAACATCGATATGATCTTGAAAGGCATCAAGCATTTTCAAGATGATCCTAAAGTAGAAACAGATCAGATTCAAGTGCTGTTTGAAATTACCCTCAACAATCTCACCGCCGCCGGCGATGTGGATGAACAGGATTTCTTAGACAGGGCAGATATTTTATGCTCGTTGGGCCAAACCGTGTTGGTCTCTAATTTTTCTCAGTACTACAAGTTGGTGGAGTATTTCTCCACCCATTCCACCAAACGCATGGGCATTATCCTCGGGGCCAATATGCTCATGGAATTGTTCAATGAAAAATACTACCGCGATCTCAATGGTGGTATTTTGGAAGTGTTCGGTATCATGTTCAGTCGGGATCTAAAAATCTATGTGTATCCATGGCGCACACAAGATACCGGGGAAATGCAAACCACAGCCAATGCGGAGATCCATCCGCGCATCAAACCCTTGTACGATTATCTGGTGTTCAACGGCCGCTTGAAGGATATTGAAGATTTCAATGCGGAAATTTTGGATATTTTCTCCCGTGATGTGTTGGCCATGATCCAGCATGGATATCCCGGTTGGGAAAAGATGGTGCCCTCTTACGTGGACAGCATCATCAAGGATTATCGTTTGTTTGGTTATGATCCCAACACGGAGCCTGATCCCCATTATTTGCCACCGGCACGCGTGGTGAAATATCTTGCCTTGGATTGATTACCACTCGCCTTTTTTCAAGGCGTTGCCCAAGCGAATGCCCTTCTCTGTCATTTGTAAGGTGCAGCATTCATTCACGGAATCGTGTTCTAAAAACAAGGTCCATTTTTCTTGCTCGGCGGTAGTGAGGAATTGTCTTTTTTCTTCCAAAGTAATGAGAGGTCGGGTATCATAGCCCATCACATAGGCCAGCGGAATATGTCCCACGGAGGGCAGTAAATCCGCCATGAAGGCCAAGGTAGATCCTCGGTAAGGAATCAATGGAATCATCATGCTGTCCGTATGTCCATCGACAAACCAAACATCAAAGCCCAACTCGGTGGCAGTGCGCGCTGCGTTGGAACGCGGGATGAAATGCAATTGTCCGCTTTCTTGTATGGGAAGAATATTCTCTGATAAAAAACTTGCTTTCTCACGGGCGTTGGGTTGAGTGGCCCAACCCCAATGGCGCTCATTGCTCCAATAACGAGCGTTTTTAAAGGCGGGAATCAAACGTTCCGTGGCCGCATCTCGGACAATGGCGCCTCCGCAATGGTCAAAATGCAAATGCGTTAAAAAAACATCGGTGATTTCATCGGGTGAATATCCTGCTTGTTGAATGGCCAAATGCAGTTCGGTAGTGCCATGCAAATGATAATGTCCAAAGAACTGTTCGCTTTGTTTTTGTCCAATGCCGGTATCGATCAAGATCAAACGATTGCCATTTTTAATCAACAAACATCGCATGGCCCAAGTGCAAAGATTGAGGGCATCGGCTGGATTGGTTTTGTTCCAAATCTGTTTCGGTACCACACCAAACATGGCGCCCCCGTCTAACTTAAAATATCCCGTATCGATTACATGTAGTTCCATAAAAAGTCTTTGCACAAAGGTAAAGGTGAACTTGCTTACCTTTGCTTTTTGAATAGAATATGATGAATTCTTCTTTGATGGCCATCTCTCCAGTAGATGGTCGATATGTCAAATCCACGCATGAGTTGAGCCCTTATTTCAGCGAGTATGCCTTGATGAAATACAGAGTATGGGTAGAAGTGGAATACTTGATTGCCTTGGCTGCTTTACCTATACCGCAACTCAAAGGATGGGGAGACAAGGAATCGGCCATCATGAGGAATTGGGTGGAGCTTTTTTCAGAGCAAGACGCTGAAAAGATCAAGGAAATCGAAAAAACCACCAACCATGATGTCAAAGCGGTGGAGTATTTCATCAAAGAAAAAATGACGGCACAAGGATGGAATGATTGGAAGGAATTCATTCATTTTGGACTTACCTCTCAAGACATCAATAACACCGCCATTCCCGCGAGTTTGCGCGATGCCTTGGATGAGGTGTACTTACCGACCCTCGAGAAAATCATTGACCAATTGCTCAGTAGTGCACAGCAATGGAAAGACATTTCCTTGTTGGCTAGAACGCATGGCCAGGCCGCTTCTCCTACCAAAATGGGAAAGGAGATCTGTGTGTTTATTGAGCGCTTAGAGGCGCAATTGGACCAATTGGAAGAAATTCCGGCTTCGGCAAAATTTGGTGGAGCCACGGGTAATTTTAATGCCCATCATGCGGCTTTTCCCAAATTGGATTGGATCACTTTTGCCAATGATTTCTTAGAGAATAATTTGAAATTACACCGCTCGCAATACACTACGCAAATTGAACATTATGACAACTTGGCCGCCACCTTTGATGCGCTCAAGAGGATCAATGTGATTCTCATTGATTTGTGCAGAGACATGTGGACCTATGTGAGCATGGATTATTTCAAGCAAAAAACCAAGGAAGGTGAAGTGGGATCTTCCGCGATGCCGCACAAGGTCAATCCCATTGATTTTGAAAATGCAGAAGGAAATTTGGGCATCGCCAATGCGTTGTTTGAGCATTTATCTGCCAAGCTGCCCATCTCTCGTTTGCAACGCGATTTGACCGATAGCACGGTGTTGAGGAATATTGGTGTTCCATTGGCGCATACTTTACTGGCCTTGAAGAGCATTGAAAAAGGTTGGAGCAAATTGGTGATCAACGAGGTGAAAATTGCCCATGATTTGGAAGACAATTGGGCGGTAGTGGCGGAAGGCATTCAAACCATCTTGCGCAGAGAGAATTATCCAGCCCCTTATGAAGCGCTGAAAGCCTTGACGAGAGGTCAGGTAATCAATAAGGAATCTATACACCATTTTATTGATGGCTTGGAGATCAATGATAAAGTAAAGGCGGAGTTAAAACAGCTCTCTCCATCCACCTATACGGGGATTGATTTAATGGATGAGATGGAATGAAGAGCAAGGCATTCAAAGAAATTCTGAGTTTGTGCTTGCCCTATAAGGGTGAGCTGATGGCGAACTTTCTTCTCAACGTCCTCAACGCTGTTTTGTCCTTGTTTACCTTCTTGAGTGTTGTTCCCTTTTTATATATCCTTTTCAAGGTAGAAGGTCAAAGGCCATCTACCGCTTCCTATTCCGCTTGGAGTAAAATAGAATCAGTGTTGAACGATTACATTGCGCAACATGGTCAGGTAAGCGCTTTGCTGTTGATGTGTGGAGTAATTGTCACATTGGCTTTTTTAAAGAATGCTTCCAACTATTTAGCGCTCTTGCGAATTGCAAAAGTGCGCACTGCCATTTCCAGAGATCTGCGCGGCGCATTGTATGAAAAAGTATTGCGTTTGTCCGTTGCATTTTATAGCAACGAGAAAAAAGGCGATCTGATTTCTCGAATGACCAATGACTTGATGGAAATTGAATTTTCGGTGATCGGTGCCTTGGAAGCGCTGCTCAAAGCCCCGATCATGTTGGTGTTTTCTTTGATCACCTTGTTTGTCATTTCTTGGCAATTGACCTTGTTTGCATTGATCTTTCTCCCTCTGAGTGGTTGGTTGATTTCTAAAATTGCCAAGAGCTTGAAGAATGCTGCCAAGCGTGGAAAGGGGAGTTTGGGTGAGCTCATCGCGATGATTGAAGAAACCCTCACAGGAATGAAGGTGATCAAAGTATTCAATGCTGAGCCGCACTTTGCCGATAAATTCAAAGATGAGAATCAAGGATATTTCAAATTGATGCATCGGTTGTACAAAAGAGAATATTTGAGTTCGCCCATGAGTGAGTTCATCTCATTGTGCGTCATTTCCATTTTATTATATGTAGGCGGGGGAATCGTGATCAATGGCAATATGTCGGGCGCTTTGTTAATCGGATATTTGGTGGTGTTTTCCCAAGTCATTCAGCCAGCGCGTGCACTCTCAGAAGCGATTTTTAAAATCAGCAAAGGAGCGGCCTCTCTCGAAAGAGTGAATGAAATCATGTATGCACCGGAGTCGGTGCAAGATCAGCCAGATGCTCAGGCCATGGCAGCTTTTGAGGACAGTATTACTTTTCAAAATGTGAGCTTTGCCTATCAGGAAAATACGGTGTTGCATCAAATCAATTTCTCCATTCAAAAGGGGGAAACCATTGCCTTGGTGGGCCCCAGTGGAAGTGGAAAGTCCACCATTGCTTCCTTGTTGGTGCGTTTGATGGATCCTACTGCAGGTGAGATTTTAATCGATGGACAACCGTTGAGTAGTTTGAAACTGAAGTCTTGGAGAGAGCAGGTGGGCGTGGTAACGCAGGATTCCATCTTGTTCAATGAAACCATTGCAAACAATATCGCCCTCGGCAGTGAAGAATGGGATGTGGAGCGATTGCATTCTGCAGCGCGCAGCGCCAACGCCATGGAATTCATCGAGCAGTCACCCGGTAGTTGGGAATTCAATGTGGGAGATGGTGGAAGTAAATTGTCGGGTGGACAAAAACAACGCCTTTGTATTGCCCGGGCCATTTATCGTAATCCGCCCTTATTGATTCTGGACGAGGCAACTTCTGCATTGGATACTCAAAGTGAGCAGGTGGTGCAGAATGCCATTGAGAATATGATGCAAAACAGAACCTCCTTGGTCATTGCTCATCGATTGAGCACCGTGCAAAGAGCTTCGCGAATCATTGTTTTAGATCAAGGAAAGATTGTTCAAATGGGCACCCATGAGGCCTTGATGCAAGAGGAAGGATTGTATAAAACCTTAGTGGAGCTCCAAGAATTGCCTTGATTTATGGGTGGGATTCATTTCCTTGAAATGGAATGAACCAATGCGACCAAATGCTTCTGGAGAGTCTAAACATGTAAGGGAAAATCACCAAACTGGTAAAAATTCCAGACAATAAAAAAGTGATAGGGTGGGTGAGAAAAGCAAATTCAATCCATCCCAAAGCAGCAAAGGTTTTCAACGCTACGAGGACGGCTACCCAAGTGGCCACGGTAAGGGCCCAACTGACATAGGCAGCGCCAAAGTAAAAGCCCGGCTCTGGTTGCAAATCGGTGTGACAATGAGAGCAGTTTTTTTTAGTTTTTCCTATGGAGCTCCACGTATATAGCTTTGGATTTTCATACATGCTTGCCTTGCGGCATGCGGGACATTGAAAGGTGAGTGTGGCTTTAAGAGAACTCATGGTATTATTCATGAGCCCAAATGTAAGGTGTGATGAGTCAGAATTAGCGTGATGTGCATCACACTATTTATATACCACGGTGTCTAAATAATTACCGTAGGCAATAAAAGCCCCAAGGCCACCAACGGCATTACCTCTCAAATTGAAGGGGATAGCGAAAGGTCCTCCTCCCTGATTTTCCAAATCATAGATGAATTGATAGCTGGGAAAATCCATGGATTGTCCTTTGACCACTACTGTATCTCCTTTTTTGAAAAAACCACTCTCAATTCCTTGGTCATCAAATTTTTCAGAGCCAGACGCCCGTCCTCTGTAATAATTGAAATCAAAGGTAAGTCCATTGAAAAAATCATCAGAGCTCACAGAATTAAAGGGACGAGTGAAGTCCAGATCTTTCGGTTGTCCGATTAAACTCGTATCCGGAATACCTGGAAGATATCGATTGATTCTTTTGGTAGCCCAGCGATAGCAGTTTCCTAAAGTATCAGGATCTGTGAGTGTGGCGTATACAAATCCCAAGGTGTCGGCAGGATTACCACTCAATGATTGAAACCAAATACTATCCAAAGGAATAGGGTAATTCATCTTGGTTTTACAGGTAACGCGGTGTTGGTCTTTTTGGATGATAAGTTCGTAAGTTGAACCATATTTTCCCCAGAAGGCCGTATCGGGAGTGGTATATACGGTAATTGGATTCATGGCTAATTCTTCAGGACTTACACCTAGGAGTTCCGCGGCCAACGCGAGTTCTGTTGGTGATAGATCAGACGGTGTGACGGAAATCAAGGTGGTGGTAACGCCATCTCTACTCAAAGTGACCATAGCGTCTTTCACGAAGTAATTGGCAAAAGATGCTAAATTGACTTCGCTGAAATAACCCTGCGAATAGGTCAGGGTGATAATCGGCGGCTGTCCGGGCTCAATACTCCCTTCCACAACAATTTTGTTTTCAGTAGCGGGAAGTTCAACGGTGATGTCTTTTTCGCAAGCACTGAAGATTCCGGCCATCGCGGTGAGCAAATAAAAATATCTCCATTTCATGTGTTCAAAGGTACTATGGACTATGCTTTTGAAACAAAGTAGATTAACATTTGTTTGATTTTTTGACATAATAATTTCAGTGCCTTTCGTTTGTAATTTTGTCAAAGTAAAAAATGAACAATATGAAAAAGAATGTTTGGATGTTAGTAGGCGCTTCGTTGTTGGGTGGTAGCGTGGCGTTGTTGGGTAGTTTTTTATTACAACCTGCGGTGAATGTAGGAATGTCATCCAATTCATCGGGTGCTCCTGTTTGGTCAACCTCCTATGATGGTTTGCCAGGTGAGGGAAGTGTCGATTTTGTCAATGCAGCGGAAAGAACCGTTAATTCGGTTGTCCATGTAAAGACGGAGAGCACCGTTAATCCGACGTATAATCCGTGGTTTGATTTTTTTGGTTATCAGCAGTCGCCTCAAGTTCAATCCGGATCGGGATCTGGAGTCATCATTTCCAACGATGGTTATATCATCACCAATAACCACGTCGTGGAAGGAGCACAAAAATTGGTGGTTACTTTGAACAATAACAAAAATTACACCGCCACTTTGGTGGGTCGTGACCCGAGCACAGACATTGCGGTCATTAAGATCGATGAAAAAAATCTTCCTGCTATTAACTGGGGCAATAGTGAGGAAGTCCATGTAGGACAATGGGTATTGGCGGTGGGCAATCCTTTTGAGCTGACCTCTACGGTTACCGCGGGTATCGTCAGTGCCAAAGCCAGAAACATCAATTTGATTGGAAATCGCAATACCAATGAAGAGGTTTTTCCAGTAGAATCTTTTATACAAACAGATGCAGCTGTCAATCCAGGCAATAGCGGTGGCGCTTTGGTCAATACCAAAGGAGAATTGATAGGAATCAATACCGCCATTGCCTCCAGAACAGGAGTGTTCACGGGATATTCTTTTGCTGTTCCCACCACCATCGCAAAGAAAGTTTCTACAGATTTGATTGAGTTCGGAAAAGTTCAGCGTGCCTTTATAGGAGTGAAAATTTCTGAGGTGACAGAGGATATCGCACAATCAGCGGGCTTGAACGAGGTGGCAGGAATATATGTAAACGCAATCACCAATGGTGATTCAGAAATGAAGGAAGGGGATGTGATTTTAAAGGTAGGGGGAAGAGAAGTGAAGAATGTTCCCCAATTGCAAGAACAAGTGGCTAAATACCGCCCTGGCGACAAAGTGAAAGTGGGGGTATGGAGAGATAAAAAATGGTTGGAAGTGGAGGTGGCTTTGAAGAATCGATCAGGAAGAGCCGAGCTGAATGATTTTGCAGCGGATGCTGAAGCCAATTTCAGCTCTTTGGGAGCAGAGTTTGTT
Source organism: Flavobacteriales bacterium (assembly GCA_947464415.1). Taxonomy (GTDB): domain Bacteria; phylum Bacteroidota; class Bacteroidia; order Flavobacteriales_D; family Sanyastnellaceae; genus CAMCTV01. The sequence continues at coordinate 3,694 of CANHWU010000057.1, read as the reverse complement.
CAACCGACAGCGGAAGAAATGCAAAAATTGAGGATCAAGGGAGGGGCAAAAATCAAAACATTGAATCAGGGTAAATTGCGTTCAGCTGGCATACAACAAGGTTTTATTGTCACAAAAATCGATGATACCATGGTGGATGGACCTAATACACTGAAAGATGCGCTTTCGAGCAAAGCCAAAGGTGAAGGGATTTTGATTGAAGGGGTTTATCCCAATGGTACCCGAGCATATTACGGCTTTGGACTATAATTCCACAAAAGGATAGTGATTATTTCTCCGGGGTGTCGTAAATTCGAGCCCCGTGAGAAATAAGATCAATATAGCCATAGACGGATACTCTTCTTGTGGAAAGAGCACCATTGCGAAAGCGGTTGCAAAGGGGTTAGATTATTTTTACGTGGACAGTGGAGCGATGTACAGAGCAATCGCTTTGTATGCGTTGCAGAACAATTGTTTCAAGAAAGATTTGAGCCTAGATGAAGATTTGCTTATTCGCTTGCTAGATCATGTTATTGTTTCGTTTAAGTATAACACGGAGAATGGTCAGCAGGAAATTTATTTGAACGGGGAAAACGTAGAAAAGGAAATTCGTTCCATTCAAGTTTCAAATCATGTTTCTCCTGTCAGCAAGATCAAAGAAGTTCGCCAGAAATTAGTGAGATTGCAAAAGCGCTTGGCAGAAGCCAAAGGAGTGGTGATGGACGGAAGAGACATAGGAACAGTGGTAATTCCGGATGCTGAGCTAAAAATTTTCATGATGGCCGATCCTGCAGTGAGAGCGCAACGGAGGTTTGATGAACTAAAGGCCAATGGTTTGAACGTTACCCTTGAAGAAATTACGGCTAACCTTCAATCCCGAGATGAGATGGATGTCAATCGAGAAATTGATCCATTGCGACAGGCAGACGATGCAGTGGTGGTGGACAATTCTAATTTGACTTTGGAGGAACAATATCAATTTGTAATGGGCCAGGCAATCAAACGATTGGAAGGGGTTCATCAACAATAAGTCGTTATCATTTCATAAAGGTTTTATCTAAGTGAACGAAGTCTATGCTTTTCTTTGAAAAGTGAAGGCATTTGTTCAGTTTTTTCATTTATTCGGATGTTTTGTTTTAACATCCTCTCTTTCATGGTCACAGCCAGTATTCAGGCTTCAACCTACGCCGTGGGCTGATTCATTGATTAAAACCTTGAGTGTTGAGGAGCAGATTGGGCAGCTGTTCATGGTGCCTGCTTGGAGTGACCCCAAACATCAGTATTTCAATCATGATCAAGTTTTATCATGGATTCAAGATTATCATGTGGGTGGAATTATTTTCTTTCAAGGAGGGCCGATTCACCAAATTAAGTACACTAATTTGTACCAATCGAAATCAAAAATTCCACTGCTCATCGGGATGGATGCTGAATGGAGTTTAAGTATGCGCCTCGATAGTACTATTTTGTATCCTCGACAGATGACATTAGGCGCTATTCAAGATAAAAGGACGGTCTATGAATTTGCTCAAGAAAGTGCGCGTCAATTAAAAAGGTTAGGTGTGCATTTAAGTTTCTCACCGGTGGTGGATATTAACAACAACGCCAAGAATCCTGTGATTTCTAATCGTTCTTTTGGAGAAGATCGAAATCAAGTCCTAGAGGCCTCTTTGGCATTCATGGAGGGATTACAAAACGAGGGAGTACTGGCCTGTGCTAAACATTTTCCGGGCCATGGAGATACCAATACGGATAGTCATGAAGACATGCCGGTTATTCCTTTTTCAAAATCACGATTGGACAGTTTGGAGTTGTTTCCCTATGAGCCGATGATTCAATCTGGTTTGGCCAGTGTGATGGTGGGGCATTTATCCGTTCCTGCTATGGAGAAGAGAAAGGGAATTCCTGCTACTCTATCGAGATCCATCGTTACCGATTTGTTAAAAGGTGAGATGCAATTTCAGGGTTTAACCATTACCGATGCCTTGAATATGCAAGGTGTGGCCAAACATTTTCCGGCAGGACAAATGGAGGCATTGGCCGTTGAAGCGGGTAATGATGTGTTATTATTTCCCTCCAACATTCCCAATGCCATTGAGCAAATCAAAGCTCGCATGGACAGCGGATTTATTTCGACAGATCAAATAAGAGAAAGTTGTTATAAAATACTACAAACCAAGGAGTGGTGTAAATTGAATCATCCAAGCCGGATCTCGGAGGAGAATGTTTGGCAAGATATCAATGGAAAGCGAGCGGTGGATATCAATGAGAAGATAGTGGAACAATCACTCGTGTTGTTATGCAATCAAAATAACAGCTTGAAACAATTGCAGGATGAGCGCAGATCAAAGGTATTGGTGATGATAGGTGGGGATACCATTAACACCTTGGCGGCGACATTCAAGGAATATGTGAATTGCAAAGTGGTTCGTATGCCCAAGGACATTGATACTACGCAGCAGCAAATAACCATGGATTGGCTGAGTGAATTAGCGGCATTCGATGATGTTATTTTTGCTTGGGTCAATACTTCGAGCAAAGCCAACAAGCATTTCGGAATTTCTCCTCATCAAATGAAATGGATTGCACAATGGAAAACTAAAAGCAATAAGTGGTTTTTATTATTTGCCAATCCTTATGCATTGTCGGGATTGGATTCATTGGATCAGGTAAACGGAATTGCAGTGGGATTCCAAGATGACCCCATAACGGAAAGAGTGATGGCGGAAGCTTGCATGGGAGCACGCTCTTTCAATGGCGTATTGCCGGTGAGCATCAATGATCAATGGAAATCAGGTTGGGGCATTACTTCTTCTGGAGGCCAACTTTTGTCCAGAGGAGTTACCTCTTCTCAGAAAACATTGGAATGGGTAAAGACCAAAAATGTTGTAATTTCTAAAACCAAGGAGTATACGGAGAATTTTAATGATCAGTCATCTGCAAAAAATAATATACAGACACTGGTCAATTGGCCCGAAATGGATTCATTGGCCAATTTGGGATTGTCTTCAGGAGCCTATCCGGGATGCAGGGTATTGGTGGCTCACAAAGGTAAAATTGTATACGATCGATGTTACGGGTATTCGGATATGCATCGTCAGAGGCCGGTAAAAGATTCGACGATTTATGATTTGGCATCGATAACGAAGTTAGCAGCTTCGAGCTTGGTGATGATGTATTTGGTGGATCATCAATTGTTGGATATTCACTTGACTTTAGGAGATTATCTTACTTTTCCCAAAAAGTCACCTTATGCCAAGTTGCGTGTCAAGGATATTATGATGCATCAAGCTGGATTGAAAGAATTTATTCCATTTCATCTGAAAGCAAATAGATTTTTAAGTACGGAGCTGTCAGGTTCAAATACATTGCCTGTAGCGGATCACCTCTATGCTGATTCTATGATAACAGCATGGATGCGGGATGAGATCTTGGCTACACCTTTGTCGGCAGATCCTGGAAAGCCGGGTGCATACAAATACAGTGATGTTGGATTTTTCTTCTTGAAAGAAATAGCGGAACGACAAACACATCGCAAATGGGAGGAGATTCTATCTACGGAGTTTTATCAACCGATGCAATTGAAGAGTTTTGGATACAATCCATTACAATGGGCGGATAGTTTGTACATAACGCCAACAGAATGGGATACATTATTTAGGAAACAGCTCATCAAAGGTTATGTCCATGATCCTGGAGCCGCTTTGATGGGAGG
>CANHWU010000056.1 GCA_947464415.1 Flavobacteriales bacterium | reverse complement strand
CTGGTTTTAAACATAAAAGAGACATCCCCGGCCTGCGAAAAATTGGTTACTAATTTTAAGGTGGAAACTTGGCTATTATTGATATCTCCGCTTTCCATGCAGTAGCTTCCTTCATAAGGTAATTCAGTGCTCACAAACCAATTCTGGTTGCCTTCATACTGCCAAGCGAAAGTGTTGTCAGTACCGCTCTCCCACGTTTCGATGATTTGGTTGATGGTCATTGCCTTTTGGCATTCCACCGCATAAGCTCCGGAAATAACGGAGATGTCTAAGCTGGCATTTTCTGCGATATTCGCGGTACCGCCGACTGTGAAAGAAAGTGCCACAAAATTATCACCTCCATTGGCGGCGATGATACCTATACTGGAATTGGCAATCGTTAAATTCAAATTGGCAGTGGTTACAGCAGTGACATCCGAAACATCCGCCGCCGCATGTCCTTGGTTGAGGATATGGTATTCCACGTAAACAAATTCTCCCGTTTGAAGAAGTCCATCTCCATTGCCTTGGGTATCATTGATGATCACTTCTCCACAAGTGAGCACCGGCGCTTGGATGGTCTCATTGAAGGTGGAAGTCCAACTATTCCCTTGATCATCGGTGATGGTGATGGTAAAAGTCACTACTGTACCATCCGCAATAGCTGAACTGACATTGTAAGCAAAGGCATCGGCGATGACGATGTTTTGGCTCGCGCTCATGGCCGATTGACTGGCTGAATTATCCACCCAAGTGATGCCAGGATGGTTGGCGGTAATGGACAAGGTAAGGTTACCTGATGCGCTGATGCCCACATTCTCCAATTGGATATCTACCAAAATCTGTTCTCCGTAATCCACGGCCCCGTTTTGAGTATTGATGCCGTTGTTATCCTGATTGGTATGCTGATTGCTCACCACATAAGGACCTTCCGCCGGGATCACATCGATGTTTTGTTGGTAAGGAGTGGTATTGAAATTGGTGAGGGTAAGCAACAGAGTGCCGGGTTGGTTCAATGCGTCAAAGTTGAGTGTAGCCTGGCCACCGGTGATGACAGCCGTTGAAATGATTTCTCCGTTGAGGGTTAAACAGGCGATGGCATTTTCAGAGGTGGAGGTGACGGTCATGCTGCTCATGCCAATCATGATGCTCACGGGATGTTGTGCGGTAATGGGACTCGGAAAGTCGGTGCGCAATTGAATAGTGGGATCACCCATCAAAATCCAAGTGTCTGTCATATCGTCTCCAGCACCACCGTACACATCGTTCATACCTGCGCAGCCATGAATATGAATGCTTCCGAACGTATGGCGATGAGCACCCAAAGTAGAGGATAGGTTGGCAATGATTTTATTCATTTCATCTTGCCCTTCCATTGGGGGAGCCCAGCTTTGGAAAACGGTACTGAAGGCGCCTCCAATACCGCCAGTGGGGGTGGAGGCTACCGGGCTTTTTAACCATGCCTCTCCAAAAGTATCTCCGCTTCCGCTGTCGTCATCAAAGTCTCCCACACAACAACCAACAATAATGAAATAGGGATACATGTGATAGTTGGTCAATTGATTGATTTGCGCATTGGTATAGCTTCCGGTAACGATCAGACTGTGGTCGCCGTGACCCGTGTAGTTGATCAGGCTGCATCCCCCATTGATCACAGAAGATAGAGTAGCGGCGGCAGGAGCACCTGCTGCGTCGGCGGTAGTTCCTCCCGTAGGGCTATTGGCGGTGTGATTGCCATCATAGCGTTCATAGACATTGTCATAGGTAAAGGACAACAGATCATTTTTGATGTTATTTTGATGTTGCCAATCGGCCTCGTTGTCATCTCCAATGCCTGCTCCCTCATCAGATCCGATTCCCATTGCCGTGGAAAACCAATCGGGGTTATCCAAAAAGGGAGACTTTTCGTACTCCATAATTTTTTGAATAACGGGAACTAATTCCGCTTCATTGTGCACCAATAATCGTCCGACAAATATTTCGGAATAATGATCATTGCCCGCAATGTATCCGAAGCAATTGTCGCAATATCCCGTTCCGTTGGGATTGGTAACCAATTCAGAAGGGACTTGGTCTTCATCTCCTACTAAGGTGAGATAAGTAAGATCCGTTGTCTCGTCATTGTACATGGTTTCGATGTAGGCATTCATTGCGGCTACTGTCGGAACGTTGGCCACATCAATGACACGCACATCAATGCCCTTTTCCTTTTTCCATTCTACCCAAGGGGCTATTTCATCCATATACGAACCATGGGTGATCACGAGCATATTGCCGATTTCGTTGATGGTAGCGTAGCGATCTTGGTGCGCACTATAATTGATAAATTGTTGCTCGTACATTTCTTTGCGCAAGGCATTGGTATTCGGTGAGGCATGCGTCAATGGATTGGATCCTGCTTCATCAGTGGGTTGAACAGCAATTTCTATTTCGTCGTACACTCTTAAAACTTGAGTAATGGGATTGTATTGAAAAGGGAAGAAGTGAATAGCTTGCGCTCTGAATTGGTTTTGAATAAATGGATTTCCCATCTTGGCCAAGGCGCCTGGAAAAAATGCGTTTTGTTGATAGGTTTCGTTGTATGTAAAGTCTATACTATTAGGGTCTTGCAATCGGGATAGGTTTCCTTTAGACGGAATCAATTGAATGTTGGGAATGTCATGGAAGGTGGCATGAGATACGGTAATCTCCATGGCTCGGGTATCATCCACGATCATGGTGGTGGTTAGATACAATACTTCCGGACTCCCTTTTTGAAGCAGTGCATGCGCATCACCCATGCTCAATTGATGTTGGCCATTGGCCAACGAGTGAAGCTGGTAATCACTCAGCGTAAGCGTTAAAGATTCAACACCCCCACTGCCAGAGTACGTAATTTGTCCTTGAACCGCAGAATGGGTGATAATACCGCATAAAAAAAATGCTTGGAATATGGTTTTCATTGCCTTGATTTAATGGAGGCAATGTAATACAAACCAAGTGAATTATTCCGCTACCACAAATTTTAATGTTGTGCCATCATTCATTTTTAACAAATACACCCCATTGGCGAGCGTGTGAGTGTCGATGATCGAGCTTTGGGGTAAAGATAGGCCGCTCAACACAAGCTTTCCTTGCATGTCATGGATAGTCCATTGAAGCGATGTCGGGAAGTACAAATAAATTTGATCCACACCAGGGTGGAAGACCATCGAAGCAGTCAATTCGTTCACTGCAGAGGCTGTATTGTAATAGAAGAAAATACTTTCGTGTAAATCCATTTGGCCAGTAGGAAAAATCCAAAATTCCAAGAATCCGGCTCCTGCAATGGCATGGGCATTGGCGGTTATTTTAACCAAGGCATTGTAACCCGGCGGAAGTGGATCCATATCATCTGTATTGGGCATGTCGTCAAAGCAAGCCGACCAATCACAGAGAATAAATTCCCATCCTGCAGGACAGGTGTTTTCAATTAACCGGTATGTGATATAGGCAGTATCATTGGTGTAAAGAGGAGTGATGTCGATTTGATTGATTTCGAAATTTTCACCAAGCAAACTCTGGTATTGAGGAGAACCAGTAAATTGAAAACTTTGTGCGGACAGATAGCATGGTAAGCACAAAGCCAGCGCAGTGATAATCAAGCGCTGCAAGGGATGTTGATTACTACTTGTCATTGAACGCCATTTTTATTTTTTCTTGAGCCAATTGTGCAAATTCAGTAATGCCAAGGTGAATATGCTCATTTGGAAGAATCGCGGGAAGAATTTTCACCTCAACCGTTGAGGAGTGGGCGATGAAGCTTCCTTTGGGTAAAGCTATCCCGGCCCCTTTGATGGCAATGGGTACTAGGGGGATTTGACCTTTCTGTGCAATTACAAAACTGCCTTTTTTAAAAGGCAATAGCGCATTATCGGTACTTCTGGTTCCCTCGGGAAAGGTGACTAAATTCTTGCCTTTTTTTACTTTCTTGGCCGCTATTTCCATACTTTGAATGGCTTTTTCTCGATTGCCCCTGTCCACGAAAATCATACCCATGATGTGCATGTATTGGCCGAGTATGGGTACCTTGGAAAGTTCTTGCTTGGCCACAAAAAAAAGTCCCCTGGGAATGCTCGCGCTCACAATCGGAATGTCTAATTGAGAAGTATGGTTGGCAACGTAGATGCTCGGGACGAGCGGAAGGTTTTCCTTTCCGGTAATTTTCACTTTTACCCCTAAAAGCCATAGCACTACCGGCGACCAACAGTAATGCCCAGTGATCAATACCGTTCGATCGGCACGATAAAATACGCGGACCAAGATGCCAAAAATGGCGCAGATGAAGGTCCACAAGAGTACTGGTAAGAGCATGATGATCCCTCTCATACAAATATTTGTTGAGCCAATAGCTGTGATTGTTGGAAGGCGTCTAGAGAAAATAGAGCGGCAATGTGTTGGTTCAAGGTAGCGTAAATGGCTTCTGAGGGCATGTTGCCTGTGAGATCATCTTTGGCCATCGGGCAGCCTCCCCAACCTCCAATGGCAGAGTCAAATCTTCTGCAGCCCGCTTCCCAAGCAGCCAATATTTTTTCTTGTGCGGTTTGTGGAGTTGTATGCAGATGTGCGCTGAATTGCAGGGAGGTGAATTGTGCATTCAAAGCGGTAAAGGCATTGGAAATGATAATGGGATCTCCCACACCGATGGTATCGGAAAGTGCGATGCACTGCGGGTTGAAATGTTGTGCAATGTTGTGTGAAAAGTCAACCAAGAGTTCCGGTGAATAGGGCTCTTCGTATGGGTTTCCAAATCCCATACTCAAGTAAATCACCAATTTTTTTTGATGCTGAGCAGCTAATGTTTGAATTTTTTCAAGTCTTTGAAATCCTTCCTGAATACTTCCACCTGTGTTGCGCAGTTGAAATGTCTCAGAGACGGATAAGGGAAAACCGATCACATCCACTCGTTCTTCATTCACAGCCACCTCGGCTCCTCTTTCATTGGCCACGATCACCAAAAATTCGGGTTTGGTTCCAGTCCATTTTACCTGACGAATCACCTCCAATGAATCTTGCATTTGAGGAATGGCCTTCGCGCTCACAAAGCTCCCTATATCAAGGGTATCAAATCCTACGTTCAGGAGTGAATTGAGATAAGCAATTTTTTGTTCAGTAGGAATAAAATTCTTCATTCCTTGCATTGCATCTCTTGGACATTCTACCCAATGCAGCTTTTCTTCCATGGGGCTAAGGTAAGCATCTTTTTAGAGACTGCTACTCCGTCAACAGAAGTTCACCGCTGTCTTTCTGGACAATGTTTGTAGGCAGTGGAGTGGGAAAATGTCTTTGAAAGTACCCGTTGGTGACCACTACTGTTTTTTGGCTTCGGTACATGAAGCAGTGCAATTCCAATGGGTGTTGAAAGAAGTGAAAATTCTGATGAAGCAGCAGGCCATTGATCATCAGTAAAAAGGTGATATAGAACGACCACCATCTTTTTTGGAGGATCAGAAAAATCAGCCCACCCAGTCCCAATAGGAAGGCAGATTCCATCCAACAGAAATGTCGAAAGTGGATTTGAGGGAAGGGCAGTGAATGAAGCCAATGGACGATGTAATTCATTCCGTTGATCATCATTTTCCAAATGGAAATAAAGGGCATCCAAGGATAGCAATGGATAACGAACATCCCGAAGATAGAAACGTACAACAACAAGGTAGAATAAGGTATAAGCACGATGTTGGCAATAAGAAAATAGGTAGGAAAAACGGGATTAAAAAGCAAAGTGAAAGGGGAGGTAATCCATTGAGCTTGCAACGAGCTGGCCACCATTTGGATACTTTGTTTTTGCCATCTGCGCAAATGAACAACGGCTTGATGTGTGGTTTTTTGAAAAATCGTTAGTCCTAAAACTGCTAAATGGGAAAGGATGAATCCCCAATCTTGAAGGGCGTTGGGTGAACAGAGTATAATGGAGAAAGCTGAAAAAGATAGAAGGTTGTACGGAGAGGTTTTTTTTCTGGTGATTTTTCCCAATTGCAAAATGCTGAACATGTAACAGGCCCTGACAATGGAGGGAGAAAATTGGCATATAGTACAATAACACCATAGCAGAATAATGATGAAAATAGCTTGAAAGTGAGGCCATTTTTTGAGGAAGAGCAAGGCTACTATGGGTTGAAGTAAAAGATAGATGAGCCCAACGTGCATACCACTTACTGCAAGGAGATGACTGATACCCAGTGTGCGGTATTCCGCTTTTATGGCTTTATCTATTTCATTGGTTTTTCCAATCAACAAGGCGATGACAAGGGCATATTGCGCAGAGTCTAAATAGGGTCGTGCAGCAAGCATCCATTGGGGATCGGTGACAGTTTGGAATTTCTCATGGGTGTTGGGTTGTATTTGGAGGTTGGTTATGGCGTAGTCAATCCCTTTTTGATGCAAATATTGGTGATACCCATCTTGAGGAGTAGATGGGGGTGGTCGCCATTGAATATTTGCGAAGCAATCGTAGCCATTATAAAGGGTATCTCCTGCTATGGAGGTTATACCGGGAAAGGTAATCAGTCGGTGGTGATGTCTGGTGCTGAATTCCACCATCCACTGATGATTTTTTCCGATGCGTTGAATGGGACGGAGGGTACCGGTATATGTGCCGTTGGGTAGGTGATAAGTTCGCGAAACAGAAACGGAACTTCCCAGCACAATCCATGTACAGAAATAGAAGAAGGAAGAGTAGAGAATTTGTTTTTGCCAATACCAAAGCCAACCGCAAGCAAGCCAAACAATCGCGATGGCAAACCAAAATGGGAGGTCGTTGAAGAATAGCATTCCACTTAAAAATGGAATGAGGATGCGGAGCCAGGGACTATTTCTCCAAATCAGGGACATGATTCACTTGTGAACTTTGCACAAATGAAGCTGAATCTAATTGATGAAAACAAGTTTTGCCTTGCATAAAAAATGCGAGTAATATGCTTTTTTGATACCATCCTACAGCATTGGGATTGCGATGATAAGGGCGTTCTGCTCTTCTTTTACGAAGTGTTGAGAAAAGCATAAGATCATATTGCCAATGCGCTCTGACAATGGCCCAACAGTGTAACCATTTTCCTTCTGTCAAAAATCGAACACCGGCTATGCCATCCAAGAGCATTCTTTTGAGTATTTTCATCAGTAAGGGAGAAGCCGTGTAGTTTTTGGTGAGCAGCAATAAGTTGTTTCTGAAGTTTAAAAAAGTTTTGTTGGGATTTAATCGATCCAAAGTCCCACCGCCAACGTGATAAACGGAAGACTCTAGATCCGCTCCGATTTTATAACCTCTATTTTTCAGTCTCCAACAAAGATCAATTTCTTCCATGTGAGCAAAGAAATCCGCATCTAGACCACTGACTTCTCTCCATGCCTTAGACTTGATGATGAGCGCAGCACCTGTGGCCCAAAAAACTTCATGTTGCCCCTGATATTGGCCATGGTCTTGTTCATAAGAAAAGAAAATCCGACCCTTACAAAAGGCATAGCCATCTTGGTCTAAATAACCTCCGCAGGCACCCGCGTATTCAAATTCATCTTTTTGTTGGTAAGAGAGAATTTTAGGTTGGCAAGCGGCGAGCAATGGGTCACGATCTAGCCATTCAATGGGCGATTGAAGCCAATGGGGAGTAACTTCAATGTCACTGTTGAGCAAAACAAAATACTCATGTTGCAGTTCCTTTAATCCTTCATTGTATCCTCCCGCAAAACCATAATTTTGATCGAGCGAAATGATTGTCACATCTGGAAAATGAGTCTCACAAAATGCGATGGAGTCATCGGTAGAGCCGTTGTCAATCAATACTACATCCGCCATTGAACGGGAATGCTCTATCACAATGGGAAGAAACTGTTCTAACCACTTTCTTCCATTCCAATTGAGTATGGCTACCGCTATCCTTTTTGACATCATCAGTGAGGATTGTACCAAAGACTTTCGAGTTCATCGCCCGAATAAGGATCTTGGCGCTGATTGTTTCGCAATCTATTCACGGTAGAGGGATCGTTCATTTGTCGCGAGCGCACTAAATTTTTCCAATCAAAATTGGTGATTTCGCTGGGCACATCACTGTGCAATAATTCCATGTCTCCGTTCAGCGATGTGTTGTAGAACAGGAATCTCTTGTTGTGTAAATTGTTGTTGGTTTGGTAATAATGCCAAATTTCAAAAGGCCAATAGTCAGGGTCGTTGTTACGAATGACGCGGGTGCTGGGTTTTCCGTATTGAAGGTAAATTCTACCACGATCTGTTTCCCATCCTCTTTTGATTTTAGTACCAAATTCCTCGTTGCAAGCTTTGACATCTTGCTCGTATTTGCGCCATGCCATCTCCGGAGACATGGGATTTCTTTTATTCCAGAACTGATAGAAAAATCCTTGTAATCTCCAAAGCGGATAGGCTTTCATTCCTTCAATCATTGATTTTTCCACATTTTGTGCAATGGGTTGCAGACTTCTGATGTGCTCATAAAGGAGCAAGCTGTCTGTGTACGCAGCGGCGAAACTATTGATGGCCGCGGAGGCGTCTATGTTATCCTTGGTACCCAGTCTAATAAAGCTTCTTTTTTGTTGTATGATCAGTTGATTGTCTTTGTCCTTTAAATCAACTACTAATTGATATTCCCCAGCAGCTAATGCCTCAATATTGCTGGTGAGCAAGATGGGAATCACGGGCTTGGATTGTTCTCTTTTGATGCGCAAAGTACCGGGTATAGATTGGCCTAACTTGTCTTGAATCTCATACGAATACACAAATGGATGGGTGCCAAAATATTGATCGGTATTGTAAATTTCAAAATATGCATTGAGTCCCTTTTCTTCCTCTTGGTAAACATCAGAGAGGTGGGGTATAATATCCACTCCAGATTTGGAAAATGGATTTTCTTGCTGCGTTGTGGAGAAGCCACCCACCCATTGGATGTCGGAGAAGAAAGCTCCTTTATCGAGGTTCAATACCGTGAGTTGATCAGTCATTTTTTGGGGAGTGGACATCGTATCTCCTAGGTCCATGATCTCGATTTCTACATCCAAAATACCATTGCTAATGGGAATTCTTTCTACAGCAAGAAAATGCTCGGTATCTGGATTCAAAGGGAAACTGAGGTCAATTTTTTTGAATCCGATGATTTTGTTTTCTTTGGAAATGGAAACGGTAATTCGCGCTCCAATGAAGTAGGAGTTGTTGCTGAAATATTTTTTACAAGACGGACCATCCAATTCAAAAAAACATTCCAAATAAGGACCTGCATTTTCAGGGCTCACTGTCTGCGGGATAAAAAATACATTGTATTCTGTAAAGCATCGAATGGCGCTGGATTGCAAATGAATCAGCAGTAAAAGGAGGAGTAATCTGATTTGCATGCTCAAAAGTAAGGCTGAAAATCTACCGTGCAATCAAAAAAGAGAAAAGACGGAAAGATCCTGGTATGTGAAAAGGAAATCGTACCACATAGGAGTACAGTCTGATGCAAATTTGATGATAATAAGTGGGCATATTGCGCATGACAATGGCTCTCGATTGTTGGAAGGCATTTCGATTGATTTGTTTTCTTCTGTAAAAATGCCCCGCTGTCTCCATACAGCGTAAAAAAGTGCGAAGTATTTTTTTGTTCAGTGGAGGCAATACCTGATTTTTATATTCTTGGACATACATCTCGCAGGAACTGATCCAGCGCAAAATGAACATGTCTTTACTCGATTGATTATCCGCAATCAATCGATAATAACAATCTGCTGGTGCATCCGGAAAGGTTTTCAGTGGAGCACCTGAAAGAACAATTTCTGTATGAAATTGCACATCTTGTAATCGGTGATATTTCGGGTTGAATTGGAATTTCCCTTGGATGGCGCTAGTGAGCCACAAAGGTGAAACTGTGGACCACGACAGTTCATGAGCAATTAATCCTTTCAATAGGTCATCTTGGGGTGGACGCCAAGTGGTCATTTTTTCCTCAGGATGTCCGTCTCTGAACGGTTGCATGGGGAAAATCCAGCCAATGGCATGGGGAAAATCTTTGGCCTTTTGCAAACGGTTTTCCAAGCAAAATGGTGCAATAAAGTCATCGGCATCTACAAATAAGAAGTACTTTCCTTGAATCAACTGAAGTCCATTGTTTCTGGCTTGAGCTCCTCCTTGGTTGGATTGTTTTATCAACTGAATTCGGTTGTCTTTTTTGACAAAATCCTCTATCAATTCTATGGACCCATCCGTACTCCCGTCGTCAATAATGATGAGCTCCCAATTTTGAAAGGTGTTCTGAAGTATGGAATCAATGGTGGCCCCAATGAAGGGTCCTTTGTTGTAATTGGGAATGATAATGGAAATCTCAATCATAGATTTGATGAAGTTAGCTGTTGCATCCACTTTTGCCCGATAGCTTCAAAGCTGAAGTGCTGTTTGAATTCTTTCAAATTCCAAATAGGCGCGGGCAGTGACGGATCCCAATAATTTTCTAGTATTTGACCGATTTCCATTCCTATTTTTTGTTGTTCCAACATGGCGATAAGTTCGCCTTTGGCTCCCAAAAAAGCATAGGGCTTTTGATATACAGAGTAATCAAAAACCTTGGTGATGAACAAATCTTTCATGCTATCATTCACCATGATGATAATGTAATCCGCTTCTTTTAACGGGGTAGATATGGCACTGCCGATGGCAGGTGAAAAATGGAAAGCATGTTCTTTTAAAAGGGGTTTCATTTTTGGGTAATCATCTGAATAAATGCGAAATGAAAACCTTTGGTAAAGTGCGGGATGCTCTTTTTTAATGAATTGAAGATGGGTATTTAACTGCTGAAAGTATGCTTCACATTTGGGATAAATGGTGCCCGCATACACAAATTTAATGGTATTTTTTTCTGAATTGACTTGAAGCTTCGGGTCTTGATTGGTGTTGTGGACGGATTCTTGCTCATAGCAATGTTCGATGAGATGTAATTTATCCGGCAACTCACAGAATGGGGCCATTTCCCTCAGGCACGAGGGATGAGGAGAGCTGATGAGGTCAGCTTGCTGCAACACGAATCGCATTTTATTTTTTTCAATTTCCTTTCTGCGAGAAGATAAATTTTGATAGCCATAGTTGTCATTCTTCAACCACGGATCACGGATATCACAGCATAGACGAACCTCGGGGAATCGTTTTTTAAAAATGGCTGAATAGTATAGCAAATTGAATGGGGCAGCTGTGGCGATGATCCAATCGATGCGATGCTGATTATGGATTTTGGTCAAGGCAGAAAGGATGTCTGATTGCTGAAAAAGAGAGCTGTCATATATGTTTCCCTGATGTACAATGTTGAATAACCACCTAAGCAAAGGGGTGAAAATCCTTACGAGCAATTGATTACTGAAAATCGCTTGATTCAGGTAGTTTTTGTTTTTGACGAAGACATAATGGACTTTCTCCTGATCATCCTGAGAAAGCCATTGTAAATTCATTTTGTTATCGGAATATGGCTTTTGACAAATCACACTGACGGAATGTTCTTTTTCCAAAAGATATTTTGCCAGAAGGGCCATTCGGCGTCCTCCAATTCCTTGGTTGGGTGGAAATTTGTTATTGATAATGACAACATGCATGTGCTGTCGGCTAATTTAGTGACGAAATATTGGAAAAATGGGGTTGTATTTTTTTTCAAGATGTAATTTTGCTGAATAATTAATGGCTATGGATCAACAAATGTTACAGGACTGGAAGCAAAGAACTTTGCTCGGATCACTCGGGATAGAGATGATAGAAATGTCGGAAGAGCGGGTGGTGGCCAAGATGCCCGTTGATCCTCGTACACATCAACCCTATGGTATTTTACACGGTGGGGCGAGCGCAGCGCTGGCAGAGACGGTGGCCAGTGTGGGTTCTTTCCTGATTGCCTCCAAGAATAACAGCATTGCAGTGGGGGTAGATTTATCAATTACTCATCTAAAATCTAAGCGTCATGGTTGGGTAACGGGTGTGGCTACTCCTAGGAAAATAGGTCGGAATATTCATGTTTGGGACATTGAAATTCTCGATGAACAAAATGATCAAATCGCAGTGGCACGATTAACCTCTATGATCAAGGCCAATAAGGGATGAAGGAGGTTTGGAACGCCCTCATGGAAGGCCAAAAGTTTGGATATCTGTTGTATTTGCCCCAACAATTCGGAAGAAGGTCTTGGGCAGGTGATTGGGATGCCAATATCCGAGTACAACCATTTGATCCGGCGCGCAAAGGAGATCGTGATAGTTTATTAGGCCAATCGGCCTATGAACAATTGGTAGAAACGGCCATTCATTCCATTAAGAACACTGAGTTGAGCAAAATTGTCACGAGCCGAAAAGTGTCTGTGGAGGCCGATCCACAATGTTTATGGCAATGGTGGAACGGATGGTTGGAGCAATTTCCCAATGCGCTGGTTTTTTGTTTTCATCACCCCGTCTGGGGTGTGTGGATGGGGGCGACGCCTGAACTTTTAGCATATTCAAAAAATGGTTATTTCGAAACCATGGCGCTCGCAGGATCTAAAGCCATCTCTGATCAGACAGACTGGACCTCCAAGGAACGGGAGGAGCATCAGGTGGTACTCGATATGATCAGGGAAGCCATCTTCAAGAATGGCGTTCATAATATTGAAATCGAAAAAACCGAAGAATTACTCTACGCTCAAGTGAAGCATTTGCGCACCAAAGTAACAGGCGAATACAATGGAATTTGGTCGGATTTGATCCAATCCTTGCATCCTACTCCTGCGTTATCCGGATGGCCAGTGGAGCTGTCTCGCGCTTGGTTGGCGCAAAATGAGGGGTATGATAGAAAATTGTATGGCGGGGTATTGGAGTTGGAATTCGATGAGGAGAAATGGGCGTTTGTATTGCTTCGATGCATGCATAAAAACAGGGATGGTGTTTTTGCTTATGTGGGAGGAGGAGTAATGGCCGATAGCAATCCTCACATGGAATGGAAGGAGACCATGTGGAAGCTGAAGTCATTTATCTTTGCCCAAGATGAGAATCTCCAATAAAACTTCCGTTCAATCTATTTTATCCGCTCTGCAATTTTATCATATTCGGGATGTTGTGTATTCTCCGGGTTCGAGGAATGCGCCCTTTGCGATTTCAATGGCTGAACATACTGGATTTGATGTACGGATTACAGTAGATGAGAGAAGTGCTGGATTCCAGGCCTTGGGGATGGCCCAGCAATCTAAAAAACCAGCGGTTTTGATTTGCACATCCGGCACCGCCCCTTTGAATTATGCTCCGGCTGTTGCAGAGGCCTACTACCAAGAAGTACCATTGATCGTGGTTACTGCGGATCGTCCTCCGGAGAGCATCAATCAGGGCGAAGGGCAGTGCATTCAGCAAAAAGGAATATTCTCTAACTTCATCAAATACAGCGCAAATTTGTCGGTGGAAGAAAATGATGAGGCAATCTTGCTCAACCACGAGCAAATTTATCATGCGATGGTTTGTGCCATGCAACCTCCTTTCGGACCGGTGCATATCAATGTGCCATTTCAGGAGCCGTTGTATCAAACAACAACGGAGCATCATCCGCTCACTCAGAAGAATCCGATTAACGCGATAGGCAATAATGCGCCAATTCCGGTTTTTCCCGAATGGAATGAACATTTGAATTATTTGCTCATCGTGGGACAGAATGCGCCTTCCGCTGATTTTAGAGACTGGATCCAAAAGGCGCTGCAATTTCCAAATATCACCGTGCTGACGGAGAGCCATGGAAATGTGCATGGACTAGGCGCCATTGATCAGATTGATCGGTGGATCATGTCGCTAAGCCACCAACAAAAGGACAATTTGCATTGGGATGTGGTAGTTTCGCTCGGTCATAATGTGATATCGCGGAAGATTAAATCTTTGATCAAGGAGAAGTGTAAAGCGCATTGGTCCGTTCAATTTCACAAGGAACCCATCAATACATACCGTCTTAATCCTCGCCTTTTCCATTGTCAGCCATTGGAATTTCTACGTGCATGGCTTCCCACTGCAAGCCATTATGGTACAAATGAAAATCACCCACTGAATCAAAAACATTCCCAACTATTGGATGCCTATTTTCAGGATAGACCACATAGCGATCTTAAAGTTTTTCATCAATTGTCTAAAGTATTTCCCGAGCATGCGATGATTCAAATGGGCAACAGCTCTGTTGTGAGATACCTTCAACTGATGGAGCAGCGGCCAGATTTGGTGTATTTCGGCAATAGAGGGGTGAGTGGTATCGATGGTGCCACCAGTACTGCAGTGGGGGCAAGTTGGAAGAGTCAGCGCCCTGTGGTGTTGGTCACCGGCGACTTGTCATTTTTGTATGATGCCAATGGCTTATGGATGGATCATTGGCCTTCCCATTTAAAGGTGGTGGTAATCGATAATGGAGGGGGAGGTATTTTTAGAATCATCGATGGAGCCAAAGAAGAACCTACGGTCCCGGTGTTTTTTGAAACACCTCACAAGCGCGATATTGTTAAGTGGGCCAAAGGATGGGGTTGGGAAGTAGAGGAGTGTGGTGTTGCCAGTGAGGAAAATATCCAGGCATTCTTCAAAAATTCAGTAAGTCAAATTTTAGTCATAAAAACTCCAACAGAGGTCAACCCGATTGAGTTAGATTTGTTTTTTAAATATTTCAAGGA
Source organism: Flavobacteriales bacterium (assembly GCA_947464415.1). Taxonomy (GTDB): domain Bacteria; phylum Bacteroidota; class Bacteroidia; order Flavobacteriales_D; family Sanyastnellaceae; genus CAMCTV01. Next base: position 140 of record CANHWU010000056.1, on the reverse strand, counting down.
ATACAATGAGCGAGTGGAAAACAATCAAGGAATACACTGATATTCTGTTTCAATGGCAAGATGGTATTGCCAAAATTACCATCAATCGTCCCGAGGTGTACAATGCATTCCGTCCGCAGACCAATGTGGAGATGATCGAT
>CANHWU010000055.1 GCA_947464415.1 Flavobacteriales bacterium | reverse complement strand
AGTGATAGAATCCAGTAGTTTTCTTTTGGATAGGATAAGCTAACTTTCTCAAGCCCCAGTTTTCCTCGTGCTTGATGGTAGCCCCTTTTCCTTTCAAAAACTTTCTGAATTTTTCCACTGTTTCCGCCGCCTGATCTTCAGACAACACGGGAGTCATAATGAAAACAGTTTCGTAACGATTCATTTTGTTTATAAATTTTTAAAATTAGGAGTGCAAAGATAGTACTTCTCTCTGACTATACCAAATTATTTCACTACTTGAAAATATCCCTGTCCCTGATAGTCAATATAATCCACTCCCTTACCTCGATAGGTGTAGTAATACACCCCGCCATTTACCTCTTTAGGATCCCAATATTGAACCGGAATCATCCGCTCTTCATGCGGGGTGTCGATGGTAAACAACAAAGTACCCCATCGATTGAAAATCTTTACCTCCCATTCTAACATGAATCGATTGGGAATCCAGAAATAATCATTATCACCATCTCCATTGGGAGTTACCACAGAGGGTATCTCGCCCTCAATACAGTGCTCAATACCTGCATCACAACCCAGCAAAGACTCCGCAAAAGTTTCAATCCAAACGGTATCGTAAGCAAAACAACCATCAATCTCCGCTATGGCTAGCAACATAAATTGCCCTGGATTTTCATAAATATGATAAATGGTATCGGGCATTGTGGTAAACAATGATGAGGTGGTATCTCCAAACTCCCATAAAAAACTCTCAGCATTCCCATTGGCCATGAATTGGGTTAACAACGGATAATACCCTCCCAAATAACCCTCCAACTCGGGATGTGCCGGTGCCGCTTGGAAAATATTAATGCTCGGCAAATGAACAATCATATTCTCTGAAGTTGCATTGGAACACCCGAACTCATCTGTTCCTACCACTGTAATTTCATCCGAACTATTTCCCAAGAAATCAAAGGATAATCCGTTGTATGATCCATTCCATACCGCTGAAACCACCCCAGTTACGTTCATTGTTATCGATTGACCTAGACAAACAGAATTATCCGCCACCACAATATCCACTTCCGGCAATGGATGTACCGCCAAAATCAAATTCAACGGATCCGATTCACAGCCCGCAGCTGTCGCCACCGCAGTGTAATTGCCTGATTGACTCACCTGGGCATTATTCAAAACTACAGGATCTGCATTGCTGATAAATCCTCCTGGCCCTGTCCAAACGAAACTACTGCCACCAACTGAAGCCATCGCATCTAAGATGACGGTCTCCCCCTCACAATAGTCATCTACCTGTTGAATGGTGACATTCGGGATAGGATTGACTTGGACTTCGGCTGTAATGAGGGAGGAAACACAACCATCCTGTTCAATGGTCAAAGTGACAGTTCCATCATTGTTCAAAGTGGCTGCACCAGTGTTCCAAGTTTCGCCATTCTGCTGACCTGCACCAGGAATATTCCAAGTGTAATTGGCACTAGAAGCATTTTGGTAGGTAATACAACAATTACCATGCTCGCTCAGAGATTTGATTTCATTTAACCAACATGCATATTGCGACCAATGAAAATACAAATTGGCATTCAATGCATTTTCAAAATAATACACAATTTCATCGGGAGTGTTCACTCCTCCTGCAGACTGGAGAGTGTCACACTGACCATTAGATCCAATCATGATTCCGCCCCATGGTCCAGCACCATTTCCATGGGCGGGAGTATAACCTACCTGAGGAGCTGTTTGAATGGACACAATTCCAGGATTGACTCCTGTAATGGCCGTCACAAAATTCCCCTGTCCACAGTTATTATTGTTTTGGGTTGAATTAAACCCCGCATATACCACCTCCGTGATATTTCCTACAAACGGCCCAGAAAAATTGACCTGTATTGGCTCGTAGGTACAAATACCTACTTTCAAATTGGGAATATTTTCATCCACATTAATGTTTAAAATTCCACCGTCATAATTGGAATAAATCACCAAGTTACCCGCCGCATCACATACATTACTATTACTTCCAGTGTTATTAATGGCCGTTAAACTTAGAAGCTCTCCTTCGCAAACAGGGGAGTTTTGGTTGATCAATCCGGTAGGAATGGGGAAAACTTCAAATGATACTCCCGCTGGTGAGGAGCTGCATCCATTTTGGGAAACGATGACCTCGTAGGCCCCTTCTTGTTCAAGCTGGACATTGTTGATGAATACACTCGCCTGACCACTCGTAAATCCGTTCGGACCGAACCATTCATAGCTTGCGCCTGGCAATACGTTTGCGTTGATAGCAAGATCATCCCCAACACAAAAAGATGTGTTGCTGATACTCGCTTGCGCAAAAGGGATTTCGTTGACAACAACATTTGTACTCGAAGCTAAAGAAGGACATGATGCTGAAATCACCACAACGCTATACTGGCCGGCAATCCCATTGTTGGCATTAACGATAACCGGAGAAGGTTCTGAAGAACTAAAGCCGTTGGGTCCCGACCACTGATAAGAAGCTCCTGAAATGAGGTCACAGGATAAAATCAGTGAATCACCATTGCAAAGTGGCCCATTGTAGGAGGCCTGGGTGCTCGGCTCGGCCAGCACATCCACATATACCGAATCCCATTCGGAGACACAACCATTGCTAGTGACTTGCAATGAATAAAAACCTTCTGTATTAGCGCTTACACCGCTCAATAAGGGAGACTGCTCTGAAGATATGAAATTGAGTGGCCCTGCCCATGAATAAGTGGCATTGGACAGTGTATTACCGATCAATTGAATGTTTCCGCCTATACATGCGGCACCACCTGAAGTAGGTTGGGCATTGGGCGTTGAGTTTACGGTCAACACCACAGAGGCAATTGGAGAAGAACATCCTGAGAAGTTAGCAGTAACATAATACGTTCCCGATTGATTGACAGCTACATTGTTTAAGACCGGATTTTGTTGTCCACTGAAAAAATTAGCCGGACCAAACCATTGATAGGTAACTCCGGGAAAAGTAGAGGTTTGCAATTGAACATCTGCCCCAACACAAACAGGATCAAGGGAAGAGGGCATGGTACTTGGCACAGGAAAAGCACTATAGGTCAAGGTAGTAGTATCCGCGCAATCCAAGCCTGGATTAGTAATCAATGTAATGGTATAAGTTCCAGGATTTTCGTAGGTAAAACTAGGTTGAAATAAATTGGAAGTATCCGCATCGCTTCCCGAAACTCCAAAATCCCAATGATAGTTTGTAGCGTTCACAGAATTATTGGTAAAATTAACTACTGCTCCGACACAATTGGATTGATTGGAAGGTAGGCCAATGGCCGCTGTCGTAGTGGGATCGCAGAGCACTACATTGAATTGGTAATCCCTTCTGATGGTGTTGATCAAAACTCCATTTCTGTACTCAGCCACACAAAGGGCTATGGCATATGTACCCAATTGATTCGCCACCCCACTCATTACACCCGTTTGGGGATCGACTGTCATGGCTGGACCGCTCGCTATGGGGTAATCGGTGGAATATCCGGCTGCCCATGTAACGGCATTGTATGGCGGAGCCGTGGGAGGATTGGGAGTAGGAGCCGTAGAGGTGCCCCCAAGATATGGATCGCAAAAAGAATACACCAAAGAATCACCGTCCACATCTGTAGCGGCCGCATCGTACACGAAACTAGATCCTAGACACAAAGCCACAGGAGGTTGAGCGTTAAAAAGCGGACTCGAATTTTGAACACTCACAGCATTCGTCCCTGGAACGGTGGCCGTAAGGGTAATGCCACTATTTGCAGGATTAGTAATGTTATCAATACTATTATTACGACAGCATCGCTGATAAGAAATAACATACCCTGATGCCGAAAATGGCAATGTAACAGTGGTTTGATAAATGGCCTTTTCAACACAGAGATCGACGGGCACAGACAAACATGGATCATTGAGTGTAATGGGCACTAAACTCACATTGGCATTATTCAAAGGGACAGAAACGGTTTGGAAAATTCCGCCACCCGCATTGTAAATTCCGATAGCCGCATTGGCATCGAATCCGGTTCCGTTGGTATTGGAAGGGCCACAGTCACGATACACAATCAAAGTTATTTGATAACTATTGTTACCCAAATGGATATAAGATAAATCACCGCCAAATATGTGCGTTGCAAAACTGCTGATATGTCCTAAAAGCAGTATTAGAAGGATTAAACCAATTTTTCTCATTTTATTTCACAAGTTGAAACGTTCCCTGTCGTTGGAAATGTACGCCATCTTTTCCAATGGCGTGTATAGTATAAAAATAAACTCCAGATTCGAAGGCATCCCCATTCCAATGACTCTTCGGAATGTCCCAGTAATGATTGGGTTCTGAAATACTCCCCACTAAAATTCCCCACCGATTGAAAATTTGAATATCCAATTCTTTCAAATGCACATTCGGAACCCAAAAGAAATCATTATGTTCATCACCGTTTGGGGTAATGATATTAGGAATTGCGAACTCTGCACACTCCACATAACCGTCAGGACAGCCAATAGCCGCTACTCCATATGCATTGACTAAAATGGTATCGGTAATTGAGCATCCATTCAAATCACCTGAAACAACAGCAAAATAAATATTTTCTGATTGGTACTCATGACTGAAAATTACCGCAGAGTTGTTGCCCCCCTCCACTGGACTATCATCACCAAAATCCCAAACAAAAGAGGTACAATTGGTGCTGACTGAAAACTCCACCGGTAATGGTAAATATCCCTCGACAGTGCCGGGATTGTTTATAGATTCAGGAGTTGCGTTTGCAATGATGATCGGTTGTGTCACCACCACTTCCAATTGATCGGCTCCACTGCAACCATTGGCGTCAATACCTACAACAGAATACTCTGTATTAGTATTTGGAGAAACTGTTGGATTTAAACTCTGTAATTGTCCGGGTTGCCATACCGCTTGAACTACGCCACTCACAGAAAGTTGGGCAGTTTGACCATAACAAATAGAATCTTGGCTAATGGAAGCGACGACTGTTGGATTCTGCCAAATGATTACTGAAGTTGAGCTCAATTGAGATGCACAACCATTTTGAGTGACAACCAATTGGTATTCCCCGGAATTATTCAACTGAGCTGAGTTAATGACGGGAGCTGAAGCTGTGGAGGAGAATCCATTGGGTCCTTGCCACTGATAGGTCATACCATTGGAGGTATTGGTACTCAATTGCAATGTACTTCCCTCACAAACGGGTCCGCTATTTATAGGATTCGCGATGGGAATCGGATGAATGGTAATAGCAACACTTTGTGGATTTGAAATACATCCATTGGCAGCCACTATCAGGGAATAATCTCCTGCTTCTGCTAATGACACTCCTGGAAATTGAGGATCTTCTTCCGAAGATTCAAAGCTATTGGGTCCCGTCCATGAATAGGTTCCGTTCTCAACAGTAGTGGCCATCAAATTCATGTTATCCCCTGCACAAATTGGGCTATTACTGGAAACGCTAAACGAGGGGATAGGAAAAATTTGCAAGTTCACATTAGAGATAGACGACTCACAATTATTAGCCGTAATTGACACCGAATACACTCCAGTGGAGGCCGTAGCTACTCCGTTCAACATAGGATTCTGACTATCGGAAGTGAATCCATTGGGGCCAACCCAATGGTAATTGGCCCCTACATAATCGGTAGCAAACAATGTGATATCATCTCCCTCACAACCTTGAGATAGAGAAGCCGAACCCACTACTTCAGGGATGGGATTTACCACTACCTCTACTACAGATGCGCTCGAAGGACAATCACCCGCAATGGCAACTACACTGTATGTTCCGGCATCATTCAAAGATGCACCGGTTATCAGAGGATTTTGATCAATCGATGAAAAGCCATTGGGCCCTGTCCATTGATACGATGCTGAAGAAATAGAATTGGCCAATAATTGAAGATCCTCACCATCACAAATAGCGCTGATGGGAGCCGCTTGTACTATTGGATTAGGGGTTATTTGAGCATTTATTGAACTCGCGGCTGATACACAGCCATTATCTGTCACTATCAAACTATAAGTACCCTCATTGAGCACGCTTGCATTCAGAATCTCAGGCGTTTCTACTTCCGATACGAATCCATTTGGACCTGACCATACATAACTGTCCATATCAGGATTTCCTATCAATAACAACGATTGACCCTCACAGACAACGCCTGCCGTTTGCGGATTGGCAATGGGCGTGGAAGTAATGGTTACGGTTACCGGAACTAAACTGGAAAAACAGCCATCAGCACTGGCCGTAACGTAATATACTCCACCCGTATTGATATTCACATTGGATAAAACAGGATTCAACGCGTTGGAAAAATAATTGTTGGGGCCAATCCAAGTAGTTACACCGGGAATACTCAAATTGGCATTCAATTGAACATCGTCTCCCACACAATTCGACTCACTGGCGGTAGGTGAAGGGATAGGAGTGGGATTGACTTGAACAAAAATGGAGTCTAGATCCGAACTGCAAATGGTAGATCCCATTGCATAGATGTATTGTGATTCAGAGATTGCATTGTTCAAGGAAGATGTCGTAGAAAGTTGCTGTCCGAAAGAATCTGTCCAAATAAAACTCTCTGCGCCAACCGCATTCAAAGTAACCGTTTCTCCCAAACAAATCACGTTATCAGGCGATGAAACATCAGTAGCCGCTGGGACACCATTATTGGGCACAGTAAATGTGAAATTAGATGCCGTTGCGCACGGCATTCCCGTGTCGAAGATGCTGATCGTGTAATTCCCTGCAGGAACATTGGTGATATGGTCAGTAAAATTTCCCGGAATACCTACCCAAGAGGTGATAAAAGGACCAATTCCATTCACTATGGAAACATCCACGCCACCTGAAGCATCACCACATGTTGTGGGAGTAATAACAGGATCCACCGCTGCTACACTCGTTGCACAAGATATAAAATCGATGAATATGGCCGAATCGTATGAAAAATCACCCGCATCCGCAATGGCCAATTTAAAGGTATATTCTTGACAAGCAATCACATCTAAAACGGGGGTAAGCACTGTGGTGACTCCATCGTATGCAATCGTAGTTGAACTGGCATTATTTACATAAAATGCATTGTTTAAATTGGGGTTTACATTATTAATGGAGACCGGTGTTCCATTGGGCAGTTGTGCAACATTTAAATTGTTGTAGGTTCCACCTGCAGGATTTGGACCACTGACAAAAAAACCAAAGACATCATTGAAATTGCCCCCTACAAATTCAGGGTATTCTTCTGATCCGAATACAAAACGCAAAGCCAACGTGTTGCATTGAGGAACCAATGTAATGGTGATAATACAAACATCGTTAGTGGCACCGGCTGCAATCGCCGTCAATTGAGGATCCGTCACGCTTACATTATAAGTACCTGATGCAAAAGAAGAGGCAGCTCCCGCTGCCAATGTGGCCGTTCCTGAGGACATGATTAAGCCGCTATTAAACCCCAAAGAGGTGGACATTCCATTGGAAAACACACCGTATTGATTGACATTACAATTGATGATCGGTTCCCCCACAATGGTAATTCCATTTCCAAATGCCGAACCGCCCAAAGAAGCGGCAGGGACACCCGGAGTGATCTGTAGTTGACTTAGTCCATTTATAGACACACCGCAAAAAATTACCGCCACTGCGATAAATCGCGAAAATGCATTTCTACAATTATTTTGATTGCTCATTCTCTTTAAATAATTCAAGTATATAATTTCCTCTTGCGGATTTTTCATCTTCATTCAATTGCTCAAGATACCTTCCTTTTGGCAATTCAAAGACAGCTGCATCATCAGAAAAGTTGTCTTTCAGAAACCATGCATTGACCGCATTATTCTGATTGTTGAGCAAAGTTTCAGCTACCTTGCCCATTGGACCTATGTATAATATAGGTTTTTGAGCAGGTAAATAATCATAGTACTTGGTGGTAAAAAAATCTTTATTATAGTCTGCCAAGCAAATCACCAACGCAGACGCCGCTGCCAGGCGCTCGAACACCTGCTGACCTTGGTCGGGGTAAATCTTCACTTGCTCCATTCCGTTAAAATATTCCCGAAAACGTTTCCAATCTTTGGAATAAATCTCCCATCTCACTTGTTTTTTTTCTAAAATGATGTCCTTCCAAACACCCATATACGTATCCATGCCCACATAAAACTGTCCTGAATAAACCACTAAATCGGATTCTGTATTGATTCCTTGGGATTGCATCCAATCTTCCCAATCAAAGAAATGTTTCAAGTGCACCTTTTTATGAGCAAATTGAGGCAAAGGAATTTCGTCTAGTAGAGACATCGTAGGACTTGAAACAAAGTGAGCATTGGCAAACATACTTCGATACCTCTCTTCCTCTCCCCTTCTCTGAAAAATTGATAGATTTTGCATCCCCCAATTATTAGCCCGCAGCCAGGGATCTCGGATATCGATCCATATCGGCAATTGAAACTGAGCACTCCATTGACTGACGGTGGTAACCCAGCTAAAAGGTGGTCCAGTTACAAACACCGCTTCAATTTGATTATGACTTTTTATAGTATTCAAAGTGCTCTGCAGTTCAGATAAGCTCCACCTTCCTTCATCAAAAATGGAATACTCTCCAAGCCAATGGGCTTTCCAGGCATTGCATTTAAAAATTAATTTATCTATTAGAGAAAGATTGGAATTCTTGGCCAACTTTCCCGGATTAATCTCGTACCTCAGCAATAACTGATGTTCCATCCAATCTAATGGCTTCAATTCGGAACTATCGCCCCAATTCGCATGCACTAAATGAACCTTAATGCCTTGCTCTAAAAAAAAATGGGTTAACTTTCCCCAACGCCTTCCTCCAATTCCAATGAATGGAGGCGACTTAAAATTCACCACCATTACCTCTTTCATTAGGCAATTGTTTGAATATTAGAGTAAATTTTTTCAATAGCAGCTATGCTCTTAATTCCATCCATTCCGTCTACGGAGAGTTTCTTTCCGCTTATTAACTCATGGAGAATCGCGTAATAAACTTTGATATGATTACCCCCAAAATCTTGATAAAGATTGAACTCATCTTGCACATCTTCTCCCCAATTGATGCCCGGTAAAGGATAGCCCTCAACACTCCAATGATCAAATTGATTTAAATATGGCCCGCCAATTTTAACCGTACCCTTTTCTCCAACAACGGCAATACTGCCTTCAAAGTTCTTTTGATGTGCCAAAGTGGTCCATTGAACACTTCCCAAGGCTCCACTTGAGAATACCAAATTGGCGCTCCCCAAATCTTCCGTCTCAATCATTTGTTGTCTTCTAGTACAAAATCCATTAGCCGCCACCACCTCACCTCCCCATTCCACCATCAAGTCGATAAAGTGACTCGCATGTGTGTACAACGCTCCTCCCTCCTCTTTTAACTTTCCACGCCATGAGGAAGCAGTATAATATTTATCATTTCGGTTCCAAAGAACATGTGCCTCTATAAAATATATCTTCCCCAACTTTCCAGATTTAATCAAATGGTCTAAAGCAAACACAGGAGTATTGAATCGGTTTTGTTTCACCACCCATAATTTGCACTCGCATTGCCGGGAATACTCAATCATTTTTCTAGCCTCGTCGGTTTTGAGAGCCATTGGTTTTTCAACGATAACATGAACCCTCCTTTGCAGACACATCATGGTTTGCTCGAAATGTAAATGATGGGGTGTCGCTATGACCACAATATCCACATCTTCGGCGGATAACATAACTGAGATATCATTGTATTGATTGACACCTCTCCATTGCATTATTCGCTCCTCATCCACATCACAAATCGCAACGAGTTGAAAGAACTCAATTCCATTGATCATTTCAAAGTGCCGTCTACCAATGTGACCCATGCCAACAATGGCTATCCGCATAACTTTTGAAACTCCTTCTAACTTCATGAGGGCAATTTAAGAAAGATTCCAACAAATTAAAGCAACTTGAACTTCTATTCAAATTAATTTATTATTATTGCAATACACCTAACGAATACTCCTTATGACCAAAAAGCAAATTTCACTAGAGTTTATCATTCGTGCATCTGTTCACACGATTTACAATTGCATGAGCACGCCCAGCGGATTAGAGGAGTGGTTTGCTGATAAGGTGAACATCAAAGGTGATGAATACACTTTTATTTGGGAAGGCGAAGAAAAGAAAGCGAAATTGGTTTCTTCCAAGAAAGATCAATTTGTGAAATTTCATTGGCTCGATGATGGAAAAGAAAAAACTTTTTTCGAAATCAAAATCACAATTGATGAGATGACTTCTGAACTTGCCTTGATCGTCACTGATTTCTGCTTACCAGAAGAGGAAGAAGATTGTGTAATGTTGTGGGAAAGTGCCATGGAAAACTTGAAACATGCGGTAGGAGGTTGATATTATTGAAGCTGTCCAGCCGTATACAAATCTACCACTGCGAGTAGGATCTGTACGATCCATCCGAATACACAAAGAATCGATAAAGACAATCGCAAAGAAGATTGCCCCTTTTCTCTCCATTCATCCAAACGGATTACTGTATCCGCAAAGAGCGAAACCACCGCAAGAAATTGTAATATCGTATACCATCCGAAGACTGCATTGAACTCGTGATGTATGCTGAATGCCCAACCCCACTTTGTGGCCAGAGATTTGGTAATCCAATACAACAGATGAAAGAAAATAGAGAGAATAAAAACCACATTGATCAACATGTCACAAAGTTAATCAATAGTATTCAGGACAAATCTCTTTTAATGGAGCTAATTTCTTAGGAGACTTCCAAGTCCATTGATAAACCATTTCCAAAGCACCTCTTCCATGAGAAGCCATGCGCAGAGCTGAAAGATTGAAGTCATATGAAAGCATTACTTCATGCTGCATAAAGAAACCTCCCCATTGAATAGTCACTGCATCTGCTTTCCTTGCTCCGACACCCACCACACCGCCCCATTGATTCCATGATCGTGTATCCATCGTAACTTTATCTTTGATCCAAAATATTGCATTGTTGGATGAACCCTGCTGTGACCATCCGGTCTGAAAATTGAAAACATGATTGGTATTCAACACCCATTGCGTGTTTTGAAAAATCACCCATCTGGGATACCATCGATAGGCATCCATCCCCATTGATACGGCATTGGAAAACAAATTAAAGGCGCCTACACTTACTTGACTTCTTAATCGCGCATTCCATTTCAATGCACCTGCTCCTCCCAAATGAAAGCTGAAAAATGAATTTTGTTGATCAAAGTACTCATTGGTAGGCAATTGAGCATCCCACTCAAATCCATTCCATTGATTACCCCATTGCAATACAGAAGGATTCCATGTCCACTGTGTCCAAGTTACGCCCATTCCTACTCGCCATTGAAAACGACTGGTGTCCTGTACACATTGATAACTACCTCCCGCATTTATTTGCGTCTGTCTCCACAAACCATCTCCTGCCTTATCCAAATGCAATGATCCACCATAAGCCCATCGTGGATACTTGGCCTTGCTCTCCCCCTGAATACTCTGAGTTAAATAAGGTACTCCGCTCACACTTCTCCATTGTGATCGATGAGCTCCTGTTAACCTGATATTTCCATCAAAATTCCCCAAATCTGCCCATGATGTAGACATGAAATTTTTATCCCACTGTGAAAAATGAATATCCTGTGCACCTGCCATCCAGCAACCTAAAATGAGAAAGCAAACAATATGTACAAGCCTACTTATCAACGCATTAAAGTAATATTCCCTTCCTTTTGATAAAAGCGGCCATCATCACATTTGACTTTTAATACAAAATGAAAAACAGCCGATTGCATAAGATGATCACTATAGGTTCCATCCCAACCTTGATTGGCGTCTTGTGTATAAAATACTTGATTTCCCCAGCGATCAAAAATCCACCATTCCAATGCTAATCCATTTGCCCCGATTATCTTCAACTGATCATTTTCTCCATTTGCATTGGGACTGAAAGCATTGGGTACAAATATTGATTCATCACCACAAAGCCATTCCTCCACCCTTATCCAAACGGAATCTCGCACGACACACTCTCCATCCCTCAACTGACAAATCACCCACTGAGATTGATCGGGCAAAAGCACAGTCTCCGCTGTAGTGGTCATTCCCACGATCTCATTACCTTCCCAATTGATCTCTTCGGCTGTGGGAGTAACGGACAATTGCACTTCCCCGCCCAAATAAACAGAAGAGGGATTGGCAATAATATTCATTTCATTCTGCGTCAATGAGGAAATAGAGAGCGCAATCGTATCAGATCGACTGCACAAGGCTGTGCTCGAAGTCAATATAAAAACCTCGCTTTCATTGGCTACCACATGCACCATACTGCTGTCCAATGAAGAAATGATTTGATCATCTGCATTCCATTCATATTGGACCATTTCCATCACCGTATTAGCGCCTAACCACAAAGTATCTCCTTGACAGACCGACAAATCGTCCCCTAAAATTTGATCCAAGGAAAGCACCAAAACATGCATCGAATCCACCGCATAACAACCGGAATAACTGGCCTCAGTATACAATGTAGAGAATGACCCAAGGTTCCAAGAATAAAAGAAATCTTCGGACAAAACATCTGTAAAATCAAATGAGTTTGACCAGATCAAAGACGCATCTGGGGAGAAATCTAATGGCGATACATCCAATTGATCTGCATTGCATACAACGGTATCTGGAGGTAAATCGATTGAAACATGATTGACCACCACCTCAAAAAAACTGGTATCCGTGCACACCCCATGACTCACCAACAATGAATATACATTGCTCTCATCGCCATTAAAAACCACCTGAGATAAGGTGTCAGCAGAAAGATCGACAGACGGAATCCACTGAAAACTCGCTCCAATCCATGTCTCGGGATAACCCAACAAAATGGAATCACCCGCACATATTGATGTTACCGGTTCAATCGTTACTACAGGTCCCCTAATATGAATAGCATGACCCGAGCTGTCCACGATATTGCACGTACTGCTATCAATAGCAATTAAATTGAGAAAGTACCAACCGGTGTCGGACAATGTCAACCAAAATGAAGGATTGTTTTCCTGGATTACTTCGCCATTCAATTCCCAAATTAAGGTACTCGCATTTTGAAATTGCCCTTGAATATAAAGAGAATCGCCGAGGCAAATTTCATCCTCAAATATGGCCAGTGCGTAAGTCAAACTCAATTCAAAATCATATTTAAATACACCATTATTGCAATTGCTCGAACCATTGATTGCAGAAACGGCATTACTAGGATAGATAGGAAAATCATCATGATTACCACATCCAGCACAAACGCTCTGATAAATCACCCCCTTTCTATCAAACCTACTCGTACCACCATCCACATGTTCTGCAGAAACTCCTCCACCAAAATAAGATCCATATACTGGAGCCGAAGCATCGGATTCAATCACCAGCAAATAAAAATCGCTGCCCGTAGTGGTATTTTGGAAAGCATTGTCACTCACCCATAAATCTTGAGTATTCCCTACTTGAGCGTTGGCACTCTGATTGACTGAACCACCCCAGCCCGATAAATAAATTTGTCCGCACACATCTACCAAAAAGGCGGCAGGAGAAAGATTGGGCACACCATCCCCTGAACCGAAAGTGGTACTCCAAATAATAGAGGCCAGATCAGCATCTAAGGCTGCTACCATCATTCCTGAATTGGGTTGCGACCAACTTACGTTTTGTATCCATGCATTTCCGGTTGACAAACTTTGCCCATACACAAATGGTCGGCCTATTTCATCGGTGTCGATAAAGTACAATTGGTCATAAGCCGATGTTCCAAAATAAGTGCTTTTGATTACTACCCCATTCGAATTCAGTTTCACAATCCATCCTTCACTGGATCCTCCGTTATTTTGAGGTTGCCAGCAGGCTGCCGTCATCTGAAAATCGTCGGATTGCGTCCCCCCGCATACAAAAATATTATTCAAACTGTCGAAGGTAACGCTGCAACCTGACTCGTCTTCACTTCCCCCCAATTTTCTTGAAAAAATAACACTCGTCAACTGATCATCAAAAACAGTTACAAATGCATCTTGCATACCTCCATTGGGATTAGCCAGTGTAGTAGGGAAATCAGCACTCATTGTGGTACCCGTTACCACTATATTTCCGTTGGGAGCGATATCAATTTCACCCCTAAACTCGTCTGCATAATTAAACTTTAAACCAACTGCTGTATTGACTCCATCATTTCCATTACCTCCCCAAAATGTGGCATTCTCCAAAGCCGAACCATCTGATGAAAAATGAACCAATACGATATCGCTTCCCAGAGTATAAGTGGTCCCTACCCCTTGAGGAGAAAATGAAACACCTCCATTAAAGGTGGTATCCAATGCATTGCTCGTGGTGGGAAAATTAAAGGATCCCGATGATCCATAAAGCAGTAGACGATGCTCATCATCGACAACCAGTGAATGAGGCAATTCATCTCGATCTCCTCCAATGAAACTCGACCAAACTACACTTGTTCCCGTAACATCATATTTTGTAATGGCGATATCGGTACCCGGCAATGTGCCAGTACCCTCACCGCCACCCCACATTACCTGATATGCCCCTATGGTGGTGGGATAACCTTGACCAAAGGCACTGCTCCCACTGTACAAATAGCCCTCATCATCATAGGTGGCAGTATATCCGAAATTGTCCGATGTACTTCCGCTGTAGGTTGAGAAAATCAATTGAGGATCGATTATCCACTGCTCTGCAACTTTTTTTTCAACCTGGCTATAAAACAAGCAAATTCCATTCACTTGATGATAGAACACCTCCAAAGGAAACTTTTGATTTT
>CANHWU010000054.1 GCA_947464415.1 Flavobacteriales bacterium | reverse complement strand
TTGATCATTACTCGGAATGTCCCATTTTCGAAGAAACCCGGTGGCGGATTGCCACAGTTGTTTGAGCTGAAGAAAATAAGAGGAAAGTGGAAGAAAGCAAAAAGAATGTCTATGTGTTCGGATGCGGCGTCCTATATGCATCCTTCCTTTAATCAAGACGGAAGTGTGCTTTATTTTTCAAGCAACAAGGGTGAAGGCAACGGGTTTGATATTTACTTTTGTACTCGCGACAGTGCAGGGGATTGGTCAAATCCTATGGTTTTACCGGATGTAAATACGCCCGGTGACGAGGTGTTTCCGAGTTTTGTCGATGGAGTTTTATACTTTTCAACTGATTCAAGGGTGGGATTAGGCGGTTTGGATATTTATGGATATGAACTGGCAAAGAGACAAATATTTTGGCCTGCCGCGCCCGTAAATTCTAGACGAGATGATTTCGCACTATCCAAAGTGGGTTTTTCCAACTCTTTATGGTATGTATCTACTAATCGATTATCAGCTGATGGAAGGGATAATGTATTGAAATTGGAGTTTTTGCCAGGAACTTTCGCGAAGGTTCATTTTGTAGAAAAAGGAAAGCCAGATACCAGATTATCTTTTAAGCGGGTGAACGTGAAGAGTTCAGTAAAGGGGCCCGATGATAAAGGAAAGAACTTAGATTTAGATGTTGAGGGAAATGCATTTTTGAATTTGGATAGTACATTGACATTTGCCGTTGATAGTTTTGAAACGGTTGGAATGAAGGACTTTAAGAAATTGCCTTTGCCGTTCATGGTGGGAAATGAAACCGTAGAATTGGTGAGAAATATTTTCCCGTCAAACGCGGCCACGGCGGAAGTTGGAAGCGGAGGTGGATCAAAACCAATTAGGAATATTGTGGTCACTGACAATGGTAAGGTGGAAGAAGCCACGGATAATAAGTACATGAATATTCGTTTAGTGGATGATGAGTATTTGGTAGTAGCAGGTGCATTCAGACGATCCAGCAAAATTGACGCTTTTGTAAAAGAATTGAGAGATGCTGGTTTTTCACAAGCTAAACAGGGAGGAGTGCACAATGGATTGACCTATGTAATTTATGGATCCGCCAAGTCTAGGCAAGATGCTATGACATTATTGATAGATGCGCGAAAGCACAATCCTGAGGCATGGATCAAGCGTCAAACCAATGAAATGAAGAAGGATCAGAAAGACGCGATTGCTGAAATAATTACGGCTCCCGATTTAAAGCCCATTGAGGCAATATTCGTTTCCTCTGAATTAGATGATAAGTCGAAATATTATGTGGCATTGAATAAGAACAATGTTGTCATTGTCGCCAAAGGTTTCTATGGCCCCAAATGTCTAACAGATCCAGATTCTCGGGTTCAAGGAAAGTATCTGATCAGTCCGGAGAAAGGTTTGATTGTCGACTTTGGAGAGGGATTAGTGAAGTGGAAGGCAAATGTTAACAAAACAGGAAATGTCACCCAAATTTCAGGCGTTTTGCCAGGACAGACGAGCGTTGTGGTGATGCAGTTTTTAGCTACATTAAAAGGAATATAATCATTTGATCATTTCATAGATGAAGTCATTTTGAGTGCCTCTCGCCGGTGAGAACTCACGTCCGTAGAATATTATTTGTAAGTGGATTTTGTTCCACTTATCACGAGGAAAAAGACGCTTAGCGTCTTTTTCTGTCTGAATTACATTCTTGCCATTGGTCAACTTCCATTTAGTCATTAATCGGTGAATATGGGTGTCAACTGGAAATGCAGGAACTCCGAATGCTTGTGACATGACTACACTTGCCGTCTTATGGCCAACGCCCGGCAAAGCTTCCAATTCTTCAAAGGTCTTCGGTACTTGACCGAAGTGTTTTTCAATGATGATCTCAGATAATCGATGAATGGCTTTACTTTTTGCGGGCGAGAGTCCGCATGGTTGAATAATCTTTCTAATGTGTTCTACCTCTAATTTCACCATGGTGTGCGGGTTGTCGGCTAACCTGAATAATTGTGGGGTAATTTCATTCACTTTTTTATCTGTACATTGAGCGCTCAACAGCACTGCAATGAGCAAAGTGTAAGCATCTCGATGATCAAGTGGAATGGGGGTTTCGGGATAGCACTTTTCAAGTTCATTGATGACAATGAGAGCGCGATCTTTTTTGTTCATGGCCATTGAAGAGGTTGTGGTTGACTATCTTTAAAAAAGTAAATGCTTTTTGTGACTCCATCGCATCGGTAATTCACTAAGTTTTTTTGATTGCTAAACAATTCAGTCAAAATCGTATTTTGCACCAGCACGTCTTTTTTATCGAAATGGTTGTTTTCCAAGTAAAGATATATGAACTCTCCATCTTTCTCGTGTCCAATAAATTCAAGTTGAATAGGAGCTTCGTTGTTGTCGATTATCTGAAAATGAAGCTGAATGTAAGACGAATAAAGAGAGTCTAAATGACCCTGCCTATAATCGGGTTGATTGGCTTGGGTTGCATTCTCAAGGTCGTCGGCAAATACTTTGATAGTGACTTGTAGGGTGGAAGGATCTTTCCACTCAATGAGTGTTTCACTAAAATAAAATTTATGCGTTGGCCATGATGTAAGCAGAAGGCAATTCAAGAGGAAAATAAATTTCATTTTATAAAAATAGCAATAAGCATCTTGATTGATATAAATTTGGAGAATGTCAAGAAAATTATTGGAATCCGATGTTAATGAGATCAATGAATTATTAAAAAAGTCGAAGCGCATTGTTATTTGTTCTCATTACAATCCAGACGGGGATGCCGTAGGTTCTGTTTTGGGTTTGAGTGCGGTTTTGAAGCAAAAGGGTTATCAAGTTGAAGCGATTCTTCCGAATCCGATTCCCCGATTTTATCGATTTATGTTTGGAGCCGAAGGGATAAAATACTATTCACAGGAGCAAAATGAATGTGAATCATCATTGTGCAGCGCGGATTTGATTTTTCTTTTGGATTTGAATCATTTGGGCCGCTTAGGAGATAAGATGAGTGCTTTTTTTGAATCATTGGAAGCGCCGATGATTATGATTGACCATCACCAACAGCCATCAGATATTGCAAAAGTGTTGTATTCTGATACAACCTTTACCTCTACTTGTGAAATGGTGTATCATTTTGTAGATCAAATGGGATGGATGGAATTTCTTAGCGTCAGAGCGATGGAGTGTGTTTATGCGGGAATGGTCACCGATACGGCATCTTTTCGATTCCCGGTAGTGACAGCGGACACTCATAGGATTGTAGCGAATATGATGGATAAAGGTTTGAAGCACGCCCCAATACACCAAGCAATTTATGACACGCAATCTGAGAGTAGATTGCGATTGGTGGCCTACGCGTTGTCTTCGAAACTTGAAGTGTGGCAAGAGAGCGGTGTGGCGGTGGTGTATTTGAGTCAAGAAGAGCTTGAGAGATTCAATCATCAAAGCGGGGATACAGAAGGTTTGGTGAATCAGGCATTATCGATTGATGGAGTTCATTTGGCAGCTTTTTTTAAAGAGTCAGAAGATGAGGGAAAAATCAAATGTAGCTTTAGGTCACAAGGAAATTTTGATGTGAATACTTTTGCAAGAACCCATTGGAATGGTGGAGGACACTACAACGCAGCAGGAGGGCACTGGGTGGGCACTTTACGCGAGGCAGTGGAGCGATTTAAAGTTTTGACGGCATGAGAAATTGGTTTTTGATAATGAACTTTGCTTTTTTGGGTTGCAGTGATCAGCCTGTGCCCATTATTGATGAAGAGCAAGTCAAGAGAGAGTTGATTATTGCCAATAGAGATAAGCAAAAAATGGAAGCGGACTCTTTGAAAACTTTTATTTCCTCCAAGGGTTGGAGTATGAAGGTTACACCGACAGGTCTTTATTATGAAGTGATGAGTTCAAAGCAAGGAAGGAAAATCAATAATGGTGATTTTGTCTCTTTGTTTTACAAAGTGTATTTACTCAATGGACAGCTTTGCTATGATAATTATTTGGGTCATCCTATTCGTTTTAAGGTAGGGGAGGATCATGTGGAGACGGGGCTTCATCAACTGATGCCTATGCTCGGTGTGGGAGATGAGGTGAGAGTGGTGATGCCTTCTCATTTAGCATTTGGTTTTACAGGTGATTCCAATAAAATTCCCGGTGATTCACCTCTTTATTATGAAATAAAAGTAGTGAGCGTGCAATGAGGGTATTTTGGATTTGTATTTTAGTTTCCTTATGCATGACGTGCTGTCAATATTTTAAAGATGGCGCTTTAGAGGAAAAGCTAGTTCAATTTTCCGACGAAACGATGGTGGTAGCTGATGCGGATAAAATCAAGGTACGAATCAAGTATTTTAATTTGGAGGGTAGTTTGATGGATTCTACGGAACGATTTGTAAATCGGGATTATTTTGAATGGTATCCTTGGCTTAGTGGTCGGTTCGCTTCACTGAGGAAAGGTGAACGCTATCAATGGACATTAGTGGAAGATTGGCCAGATCCAGAGGTGCCATTGGAGTGGAATGTTGCATTATTGGATGTAGAGGTTTTAGAGACATGGAAACTCAAGGAATGGTTAGGCGCCCTCTCTCAAATGGCACAATCCGGATTATTCCCTGAGGATAGCGTGATTCAATGGTTGGGCGCGAATTGGATTGGGGATCAACCATGGGAGGGAAAAAGGACAGGTTTATTGTGGCGCTGGGTGCGTAAGATGGAGGGTTCAACGCTTGATACCAATCAACAGATTGTAACCCATATCAGCACTCGCTCTTTAGATGGAGAATTGTTATATTCAAGGGTAGATATTGCGGCTTATCTGAATAGTCAGCAACAATGGATTCCGGCCATTCAATGGGTGATTCCTCATTTGCATGATGGAGATTCTGTTGAGATTGTCTCTAAGTCGGAATGGACATTTGAACAACTTGATCAATTGGGAATTCCTAGACATACACCGCTCAAATTTAATGTGGGTGTGCATACGGTTAAAAATCCTTATTAATTTGCGGAATGATTGACTTGCGACCCAATCAAAATCAAATTCCTGAGAAAGGATGTGTATTATTAGCAGAACCCTTTTTAAGCGATCCTTTTTTTAAACGAACGGTAGTACTAATTTGCGAACATAACCAAGATGGATCCTTTGGTTTTGTCTTGAATAATTACATTGATGTTTCACTAGAGGAAGTAATAGAGCAGTTTCCAGATTGGGAAAATGTTATAAGTATTGGGGGACCTGTAAAAAACGGAAATTTATTTTACCTTCATTCCTTGGGCGATGTAATTCCCAATAGTGCAAAGGTGATGGAGGGTTTGTATTTCGGTGGCGACTTCGATGTTGTAAAGAAGAATATGGTGTCAGGAAGCATTAAGGCAAGCCAAATTCGTTTTTTTATTGGATACAGTGGCTGGAGTGCTCAGCAATTAGAAGATGAAATCAAGGAGCAGAGCTGGTATATTACCCACCTCACTCCCAAGGTCATCATGAATACCGATGATAAAGATTTATGGAAATCCATCATGAAGAAATTTGGACCTAAGGGTAGAATGATTGCAAACCTTCCAGAGGATCCTGGATTAAATTAAAGAAAATGAGCACTTATCAGCCAGAAATCAGATTTGTCGACATGGACGCTATGGGGCATATTAATAATGCAATTTATTTTACTTATTTAGAACAAGCTCGAATTGATTATTTCAGAACATTAAGGGCGGAGCATTGGGATTGGATTGAAGAGGGAGTGGTGGTGGCTAAAAATGAGCTAAATTACCAAGTTCCGATTTTTTTTGGTGATCAGGTCTGGATTGAAACAAATTGCTCACATGTAGGGAATAAAAGTCTTACCCTAACCAGCAGAATTTTTAAACGGAAAGAGGACGAGCGAGTGCTTTGTGCCATTGGTCATTGCGTTTTGGTGTGTTTTAATCATAAAACGCAAACGCCCCATGCTATTCCGACGCACTGGAGAGAAATTCTGGAGAAAGAATTATCGGCTAACGAATAATTTCAAATTTTAAAGATCTTCCTTCTGCGGTGTTCAGGATATATTTTCCAATGGACCATTGAGAAACATCAATGATTTTAGTGTTCGTTCCACTAAAAACGAGTTGGCCTTGGTTATTGAAAATGCGTACATCGCAACTTTTTGAAAGTTGGATAGATGTAATAGAGGGGTTTGGATAAAGCTGTAAATCATCTTCTTGAATGGACACGATGTTGTTGGGATTGGTTCCATTGGACGCATCGGGCGTGCTGATCAAGAATTGAATCCAATTCGCGTTACCATCGTATTGACGGCCATATGAGGTGTCGGCTCCAATAAATCCCCATTGAATCTCATCAATCAAGCTGAATCCATCCGGACTAAAAAGTCCGGCATATTCTCCACCATTCGATAAGCTGAAGTTGGTATGCAGAACACCTTGGTTGTTATCCCCGTCACAATAAAACAACATCCATGATAACGCAGGGATGGTTACGCTGTCTGGAAAAGCGGATGGGACTACCCAACGATTCCGAACTTCCGGATTATCACTCAAATAATATCCACTCAAGTTGACAGCAAAATTATTGGGATTATAGATTTCTATCCAATCTTCAAATTCACCAAAATTATCTGAGGTGGTACTCAGATTCTTGGCCATGATTTCATTGATAAATAAGTTTTCTCCTTCAATCAAGAAAAGTGAATTGGTTACTGTCGGGGTAGGTTGTGTGAAGGTGATACTGGTATTAGCACCATCAGTGCTTCTTCCCCAACTTTGATCTTGGGCAATATCAGAAAAATTATATTGGCTAACGATGGTTGATCCGTTGGGTCCCAGCAGACTTACAGTACCTTGTAAGGGCATCGAAAGTCCAATGTGTAATACTCCTTGGTTGAGATCTCCATCGAACCATAAATTTCGAAATCCACCCGGAGGAATGATAGATTCTATTGGATTATTAGTTGGGATCGTGTAGGTGTTGCCACCCAATTGTACTGCATATCCTCCGAGATTCACTTGAAATGAGTTAGGGTTGTATATTTCAATCCACGGCTCGTACTCGAAATCTAAATCGTGGATAGTATTGATGTTTTGAGTTTGAATTTCATTGATAAAAAGCAATTCTCCGTTCGGATTGATGATTTCTTGATTAGGAGCATCCCAAGTTGTATTGTTGAAATATTGCCAATCAGGGCATCCATCACAAGTTCTTCCATAGCTGATATCACTTGCCAGTGGTGCGTAGGTGACGCTATCCATGATGGTAACTCCATCAGGGGCGGTAAGAAATACCGTCTCGCCACCCGATTTTAGGGTGAAATTGGTATGGTTCTCTCCTTGTGTCAAATCGTCGTTGTCACACCAAAAAATGATGTGACTATTGGGTAAGGCTGTAGTTAATCCTGCATTGGTAGCAGGAATCAGGTATTTGGTCAAAATGTTGGGGTCATCGGACAAATAATATCCTGCCAAGTTGATAATCCCTCCAGAGTTATAAATTTCCACCCAGTCATCGTATTCAAAAAACTCATCCATTTGATCGAGATTATTGGAAGCCACTACCTCATTGATAAAGAGGTTTTGAGATAGGAAAGAGTTAGAAAAAAAACCGAAAAACATTAAAGTAACTATATGCCTCATAACATGAAATTTACTAAATACTGAATATTTTGCAATTTAGTAAAAGAAACATGTCATGGCTCGGATTTAACCTTTTGATTCATTGTATTTAAATACATCACGGCACCATTTTAATACATGTAAGAATTTCCTTTTGATAAGATATTGAATGAAAACAAAGGAAATTTTTGGATAATTTCTGAACAAAGGCAAGGTCAATTCAAGAGCTATTTTGTAGCCATTTGAAAAAAGGAGAGCTTCTCTTTTTTGATAGAAGGATCGTATCGCTTCAGGATGAAGCTCCATTAAATTTTTGAAATGGCGATAGTGTCGATAAGAATAGGCCAGCAGAAAATTATCAAGCAATTGAATTTTTAATTTTTTTTTAGTGTGGTTAGATTCTGAGGTTGAGTTGCCATGAACACGAAAATATATGAGTCTTTTTGTGGTGTAGTATATGTCTTGGTTGACTCCAATTCTCACTGCAAATTCAAAATCGCATAGCTGATCCAATTGATCATTGAATAAGCCATATTGTTGTGTTAAACTTTTTTTAAAAAGAAAGGAGCAAGGTTCTCCGATGAAATTCACATTCAAATATCTCGATACTTCAGCACAAATCTGTGAGGAAGAGATGATGCCCCCGTTAGGATACACATACTCCAATCTTTTTACTTTCCGCTGATAGTACTCTCTTATGGTTTCTGAGGCATTTTGTTCTATTAAAAATTCCCTTTCGCAAAGGATAAATTCCTTTTTGCTTTCAACGGCACATGAAATCATGTCATGAAGGCACGAAGAAACCATCGTGTCGTCTTGGAATAGAAACTTGATCCAAGTTCCTTCCGCTTTGGCGATACACGCATTCCAATTTCCTACAAGTCCGAGGTTTCGTTTATTTTGAAAAGCGCGAATCTTTTCACTTTTTTTTGCGAAATCCTGAATAATCTTCCATGAGTCATCAATGGATCCGTCGTCAATGATAATGACTTCGAAATGGGGATAGGATTGAGATAAAGCCGAATGAATGCTTTCTGCCAGATACTTAGCTCCGTTATACACCGGGATACAGATGCTGATGGCAGGATTTTTCACGATTTTAATATTTAAAAAAAATATAAATACTTCGAATTAATTTTCAAGGCGAAGTTTGATTCTTGAAATCATCAAAATTTTCAACATTGAATATTCTTTGATAGATAGAAAAATTTTTCTCAAAGATATACCTCCTAGTGCTATTCATTTTTTGTTGTACAGAGGCGAAATTTTTTATCATCGAATTTGTTTTAGTTCTATAGTAAAAGAGGATATTATCATCTTGAAAAACTCCGTCTTCGTTTTGCAGTAGTCTGATCCAGAAGTCCCAGTCCTCCCATCCTTCTTTCATGTTTTCGTCATAACCTCCGATGTTTTTCCAAAACTCCTTTTTATACATAGCTGTGCAGAAAATTGAGTTGTTTTCTAATAATCTTTTGAAGCTGTATTTAGGAAGTCGCCATTCGCCATTTTCAGTTCCAAATTTAATAGCTCTCCCAAAAATTAATTTAGTTTCAGTATTTTCATGAAAGTGATTCACGCAAGCTTTCACATAATTGGGACAAATCATATCGTCTGCATCCAAGGGAAGAATGAGTTGCCCTGTGGAATGATTGATGCCAAAATTTCTAGCGGAACTCAATCCGCCATTGGGTTTTGAGAGTTTTTTTATTCTTTTATCCAACAAGATCCATTGCGTTATCCGATCGTCAAAATCATCTGTAGAACCATCATTGACCACCCAACATTCCCAATTAACATAAGTCTGTCGGAGCACGGAGCTCAAGCAATCATTTAAAAACTCCGATTGATTGTAGCAAGGAACAATGATGGAAACTAACGCATTTTTCATATCAACCGACGGAATATTTTAAGGAAGACAGTTTTTGGAAGTACGGGTTGGAGCGCGAAAAGTAGTTTCATTTTTTTTCCAAGTAGATCAAACTTTCTGAGTAGCGATCGGTAAATTTTATAATCTGAGGTTGTATTTTTCTGTAAATCTAACGCTCGTATAAACCATTTCCTGACATCATCAAAGGGCTTGAGCTGATCAAATTCTGATTTTGAAATATTCTTATCAATCATTTGAATCACTTGCTTGGCTGCATATCGATCATTTGCCGTAGACGAATTATTTTGAAATCTGTATATAGAAATGGGAACTGAAACGCTTAAAAATTTAGATCCAGTTTTGATGAGTCTTATCCAAAGATCATAATCTTCTGCGGGTACAAGATGAGGATCGAAACCTCCCACATTCAATAATTTTTTTCGCTTCGCCAAAACCGTTAGAATGGGAATTTGATTGGAGCTTAAAAATTTTTTCAACCCGTTACTATCGGAGTAAATATAATCTTTTACACCCAAGCGCATGTTTTCATTTGAGGTCATTTTTCCTTTTTCGTAGCTGTAGTAGGAGTCAAAGAAAATCAAGTCAAAAACATGAGTATTAAAATGAAGTAAGCACAGTTCCAATCTATTGCTGAGCCAAACATCATCGGCATCTAGAAAAGCGACAAAGTCACCTTTAGCTTTGGTTATCGCGAAATTTCGAGCTATAGCTTGCTTTTCGTTTTCCTTTTCGAAATAAATTATCCTACTATCTTGATGACAATAATTCTTAACCACAACAGAAGTGTTATCTGTTGATCCATCATTTACGATAATGAGTTCCCAGTTGAGGTAACTTTGTCCAAGTACGGAATTAATTGCCTGCGAAATGAATGCCTCAGCATTATAGGCCGGCATTATTATCGAGACAAGTGGGTTGTTCATTTTTTCCTTTTGTAAATTAACTATTTCTTTGATAGCAAAAATATTAATGCTTTCGGAGCTTTTGCATTTACGGTTATTTTAAGAATCTGCAACAATAGGTGGAAATAAACAGTGGTATTGATTTGAGATTTTATGGTCTGTTGAAAATGGTGAAACAAAAATTTAAAGTGCTTGTTACGAGCCAATGGAAAAAAGAAGATTATTTCAGTGATATTAAAAAAATTTGAAATAGCTTTCGTCAACGATGAGCTCGAAGAGTAGATACTAGTGTCATGGATTCTGTAGATAGCAGATTTAAATTTTAAAAGTGCTCCCTTTCCTTCGCTCAGGCAGGCAATATACAATGTGTTGTCCTTAAAGTGCCTCATCTTGTTTATTGGTAAACTTGTAATACAACTTGCCCTAAAAAGAGTGGTGAGTGTTAGGGTGCAGTAGGGATAACTAAAGTTTTTTAAATTCACCTCAAAGAAATTTAAGTTAGAAAGGTGGGAATTCCAGTCGGGGTTTGATAGGATGTTGTTTCCTAATTCATTATAATCTGTCCAACAAATAGTGTAAGTTGGATTTTCTTCTAAAAAATCAACCTGTTTTTGCAATTTCAATGGGTCGGTCCAGTAGTCGTCGCCATGCGTTAGAGCTATGTAATTTCCTCTTGGAGCAGTTATCAATGGAGCCATCACACTCTTGCCTTGACTCCATTGATTTTCTTCCTGAAGAATATTTCTAAAGAGCCGAGGATATTTTTCTTGATATTCTAAAATGATTTCTTTAGTTCCGTCATTAGACGCATCATCGTGTATTATTATTTCGATAGGGAAAGTGGTTTGCTGCATTAATATACTTTCAATACTCTCCCTAATGTATTCTTTATGATTATAAACCCAATTAAATACTGATACGACGGGCATTATATCATCAGTCCAAACCTGTTCAGTTACGCTTACAGGAGCGCTTAATGGTGTATAATTATTTACCTTTTTCACACAATAGAAATATACTTGAACACAAATCAGGGTAGTGATGACCAAGTTCATAACAGCCCTCGAGGTATTCTTTACTGATGATATCAGTTTCTAGTAATCGATCCCATTGAAAGTTGGCTAGAGCTTTGAAAAATATACCAGTTCTATATACCACCTTGAGTCCAGCTGCCTTGGCATCACGTTCGAGTGTATCCAAAGTGTAAGTAATTTGATGACCATGCTCTTTTTCTGCAGGGGTCACTGCGCTATTGTGACTAATCAGGCCCATTTTAACAGCTATTTGACGGGATGGAGCATTTGCATTAGGGCAAACTAGAAAGAATCGGCCATTGTCTGTGAGCCATTCATCATTAATACGCTTCAAAACTAAAACCGGATCATTAACGTGCTCTAGGACATGTGTCATGATGATATTATCGTATTTAGAGGGAAGATTAACCTCTTCAAACATCGAATGGAAATATTTTATATTCTCTCCCAATTTTTGCTTTGCTTCCATGAGCGCTTCATCAGAAGCCTCAACACATGTGATATCATTGAAGTAGGGTAGAAATTTTCGGG
Organism: Flavobacteriales bacterium; assembly: GCA_947464415.1. Taxonomy (GTDB): domain Bacteria; phylum Bacteroidota; class Bacteroidia; order Flavobacteriales_D; family Sanyastnellaceae; genus CAMCTV01. Next base: position 2,912 of record CANHWU010000054.1, on the reverse strand, counting down.
TAAATTCACCTTTGAAACTTCCTAGTTCCAATGCGCTGCCCGTTTGAAAAAAAGGTGCAAAAGATCTGATCATGAAGTTATGCATAATATCAAAATCGAAGCTGTAAGCATATCGATGTCCCATTGCGTCAGAAGTCTCTTTATTAAAGTCTCTTCCGTTATTACTGTCAAGTTTCATAGTTTTTTAAAAATAAGTTAAGGTATACTTTAGATTGTTACTTTTATTATCTCTGCATTTCAACCCGAATTTTTCGTAAAACGTAATCGCACGAGAATTACCAACGTTTACCTCGAGTTCTATAAGGGTAATATGCTCATCTTTAAGATGTGACAAACATTTATTCATTAACTTTCCTGCTATACCCATACCCTCAACTTCCTTTAGCACGCTTACATTGGAAACGAAGGCTGTCTTGTCCTCGCGCAAATATACCGCTATCAAACCAACCAACACATCCTTGCACCAAGCTTCAAATCGATTACTCTTTTCAAACAACTTTATTGAATAATCGTGCAAATCAACCCGCCCTGAAAGAGGAGGCACAAACATTTTGTCACATGCCTTTAAATGTAATTCTATATCAGATTGCATTGAACGATTTTGCGTTATTTCTATGTCAGAGAAGTTTGTCATGAGCACAATTTAGCTAAACCAAAACCGTTTTTTCCAAATTGATTTCCATTATATAATAAATATAGTTGGGTATCTAATCTAAATAAATGAGGATAACATTGCATTTCAGAATCCCAACCATCTTCGGCTAATTGCATTCCACCCATTTCATCGTCACGTGTCCAAGTTATTAAATCTGTAGAATAGGCGTAGCCTAAACGGTAGCCCTTACCCTTGTCAGTCCTGAATCCAATGGCCTCCCTATAGCAGAAAAACATGTGATAAATTCCATCGTGATAAGCCACTGTAGGTAAAGCCTGACATTCATATTCATTCAACACATCTTGAATAATGCATTTCGAGTCGCGTTTCCAATTAATTCCGTCAACCGAATGCGCATATGCAATTTTATATACGCGTGCAGGTTCTTCTATCTCATTCTTCAACCACTGTTTACCAAAGATATACCACATGTGATAATCCTTTTCCAACTTTAATACAAAAGCATCGCCAACCAAAAATGGCTCGTTTAAGTTTGAAGACATAATAGGTCCATCAGCAATTTTCTGAAAAGTAGTTCCCTCATCTGAACTGATAACTATTCCGATAGAAGTTTCAACTGATACAGAGCTGCGCCGCGACCAGCCACACGTGTAGCCCACAATCCGATCTTCATCTTTTAGTATATTTATAGGAAATATTCCGTGCTCATCAAACGTTCCCAATTTCCCTAAAGCGACAACCTCCCTATTCGCTATATTTAAAATTCGAGTAAACGAGTAATCAAAATCGACATAACTGATATGACTTAAAAATTTACCCGAATCTGTTTGTCGCGTCGAATAGTATATGCGCACACGATCATCAAGCACGAGGGTTTGTGGTGACTGTGCAAAAGAGATACAATCGCTAATTTGCCTGTGTTCATGAGGATTGAAAATCAATCCCAATTTTTCCCACTTCAATTTCCTCATTCTAATGTGCCGTTTAGTTGTGCCCATCCAAAGCCGTACCTTCCTACCTGGTTTCCCAAATAAAACATATTGAGTTTTCCATTTAACTCGAATACGTGGGGATAGCTGATCATTTCAGAATCCCAACCCTCTTCAGAAACATCAATACCAGCGCGTTCATCATCACGTACCCAATTAATCAAATCAACCGATGATGCATATCCAATACGGTAACCACGCTCTTTGGATCTGAAATCAGTGGGGTACCGATAACAAAAAAACATGTGATACTTGTCGTTGTGAAAAATGACATCAGGACTTGCCTGCGCTTCATGCTTACCCAACTTATCGTCTATTAAATTCAAGTCATGCTTTTTCCAGACGTATCCGTCCTCCGATGTTGCCATTCGAATTTTATACACAGGTTCAGGTTTGTCTTGGTGTAAAATCCATTCGGAACCGGCAATATAAAACATGTAAAACGAACCGTTAAACTTTCTAATTTTTGGACCACTTATAATAAATGGTTCGTTTAATGAGTATGAGATTACTGGCCCAGATCCTAGTTTACGGAAAGTGCAACCACCATCTTCACTGAGGGCCATTCCAATTGCAACATTGAACGGTACTGATTCACACCGTGTCCAACCCGCATAATACGCGATATACTTTCCCTCATGCTCGATCACGGAAACCGGATATGTGCCAAATTCATCAAATGTCCCTTTATCACCAAGTTCTATGATTGGTCGCTCTGCTACTTGTAATATTTTGAAAAAATCGTTCTTATCTAAATTTACAAAAGCAGAATAACTAAGGTATTGGCCATTTTGATCAGGCGCTGGACGACAAGAAAAGTAAACACGTAGATAATCATCAAACTGCAAGGTGGCTGGTGCTTGAGCGAACTCCGACAACCAGTTGTGATCAGTAACCTGCTGTGGCACAAATACCAAACCTTTTTTTTCCCAATTAAATGAACTTTTCATTTTTATGAAATAGTATAATCCGTAGAAATTAACTTCTTTGTCTCTTCTTTACCAATATTCATTAAAACATCAATAATCGATAAGTGCGGCACAAACTCCGGAACAGTCTGACGATATGTGATGTTGTTGGTTTGAATAAATTTTAAAACCAGACCGGAATTCTTAAAGTCTTGATGATCATATAATTCTGTCCCACCTTGGGGATTTATATATTCAGAAGCCTTTAAGCTATTACAAATTGCTTTAACACGCTCGGCAGACTTCAATGAGTGATCAACCTTCAGCGTGGAGGATATTCGCAGTTCACATTTAATATCTAAATAACTCCTTGTTTGTTCAATTGCATTATAGATAAAT
>CANHWU010000053.1 GCA_947464415.1 Flavobacteriales bacterium | reverse complement strand
CGCTCAAGCTCACAAAACACTCCTGTTGGTCCAGGAGTTTCGCATGAAAAATTCTTCTAATTTATCGAAACAATATTTGTGGGAAGAGCGCTTGCTATCATTGGCCGTGGAGGCCGCTGTAATGGCAAAGTCTTGGAAGGAGGCCGAGGAAAATTGCAACATTTTGATGAAGTCCTTTTATGGAAGTGTTGACAAGGTGAAACGCATTCAATGGAATGGTTGGCTAGCGCAAATTTATCTTCAAAAAAAGAACTTTACCTCCGCATTAGAATTATACAATAAATCTTTGCTTTTATGTTCAGATTCGGATCATGCGATCAGGCTCCCATTGCTTATTAATATTGCTGAGTGTTATTTTTTATCGGATAATTTAGTGGTGGCGCAACAATATCTGGAGCAAGTAATGGATTTGAGTGAGCGCTTATCTAACTATTATTATCAGGCGCTGTGTAATGTTTTTTTGTCGGCGGTGCACAACAAAAAGGGATGGTTGAATTATTCCATTGATTATGCTCAACAAGCGTTGAATTTTGCGGAGAAAGCTGATGACTTGGATATTCATTTTGAAATGCACAATTTGTTGGCTAAATATCAAACAATGAATAATAAGCCAGAATTGGCCTATTATCATCAGCAAGAATCCCAGAAAGTGCTCAAAGAAATTATGAAAAGGAGACAGGAAGAGTCTCTGAAACAATCGGTTAGACAAAATAAATTTCAAGGTAGGGAGTACTGGATTCGTTCCGACGTTGATGCACAAAGAGAGCAAAAGCGCATGACTGAACTAAAAATCAGTCAGACAGAGAGTGAAAAGTTAATTGCGGAAATTCAAAGTAGAAAAGAATTGGATGCGTATAAGAGTGAATTGCAATTGAATCAGAGTCTTTTGGAGAGTGAGCGCAATGCGGCCGAGCTCGAGAAGCAGAGACAATTGAATATTATTCAGAACCTAGAGATCGAGCAGAGTAAACAAGAAAACGCAAGTTTGATTTTGGAGGCGGAAGCGGCCAATCAAAAGGCGGCCCTTCTGACATCTGAGAAAGAAAGAGCGGAATTATCATTTCGGGATCAAGAGAAATCACGACAGATTGAAGTTCAAAATAAACAGCGGAATTTAATCATGATGGCCTCACTAATTTTATTAGCGAGTTTAGTGGTGGTGTCTTATTTTCTCTTTAGTTTACGTAAAAAGAACCAGATCATTAAATCACAAAATGAACAAATTCATTTGGTGAATGCAGCTTTGAACGACAAGAATCATGAGATTGTTTCTGGAATTGAATATGCTTCGAAGTTTCAAAATATCGTTTTTCCGACAGAAAGTGATTTGAAGAAAAATATGGAGGGAGCCTTCATTTTACATAAGCCATTGGAAATGGTGAGTGGTGATTTGCCATTCATGCTCAAAGATCAACGATACCTTTATGTTGCGGCGGTAGATTGCATTGGGCATGGTGTAGCGGCTTCTATGTTGTCCATCATGAGTTACTTTAATTTAAGCGAGATAATTAAGAGCGGAGATTTTAGACAATGCAACGAAGTATTGGGTGAATTGCACAAAAGGCTCGAAGTGCGGAGTGAGCAGGTAAAATCTAGAGTAAGTAATTTCTTAGTGAGTATTGATATTGCTTTAGTCAGAATAGAGATCGATACCCTGCAAGTTCAATTTGCCGGGGCAAATTTGCCTTTGATCATTCAGAGAAAAAACGAAACTCAAGTCATCAAGGGAAATCCATTCTCGATTGGAGAGAGCGCGGGAAGCAAGAAGCTTGAATATTCCAATGTGGATGTGCAATTAGAAAGAGGAGATCGAATTTTTGCTTTCAGTGATGGATTTTTTCATCAATTTGGGGGTGTTGAAATGAAACAAAAATTATCCAAGAAGCGTACTGCTGAATGGATTGCTGAATCTCGAGATTTGCCAATGCATCAAGTAAAGACAAAAATCAATGATTTGTTTGAAAATTGGATGGAGGGAGCAGCCCAAACGGATGATGTAGTTTTTATAGGATTAGAATTGTAAAAAAGCAATATGGGTAATATATTAAATTATTCAGGCATCAATAATGAAAGTATCAATGCTAATTTATTGAGTTTGATCCAGGAATTGTCCAAAAATTCAGTTCCCAGCAAAACGATGGTCAAGCAAACCATTATGTCTTCTATTGAATTGTTGGACAATGCGCTGAGACATGGAGTAAGCCAGGATATAAGTATCAAATTGGAGTTACTTGCTGATGGCGTCCAAATTACAGTGTGTAATGACGCAAAACTGCCCGATATTCTCCGCCTTCAAGAGATAGTAAGGGGCTTATTGAGGATGACGAAACCAGAGCTCAATGCTTTGTATTTGTCAAAATTAAAGGAAGGAGTGATGAGTGATAAAGGTGGAGCGGGTTTAGGAATTATTCAGGTGATTAAAAATGGTGCGAAGCATTTCTCTGTTACCTATGAAAATAAATTAGAGGATGTATTTCGTTGTTGTTGTATTGTAAATTTTGAAAAAATCGCTTAGTTATGTCAATGGAAAAGAAATATCAAGTCCAAGGAACGGCCTCCACCCCAACAGTAGATTATCATGTGTCCTCAGGGCTATGTACCATTGTCGGAGTTTCTACTCCTGTAGATTCAATGGATTTTTATCATCCCATCATTCAATGGGTAGTGGATGCTCAGAATGAAATTGTAACGGGAACTAAATTTGAATTTCAGTTGAATTATTTCAACTCTTCTTCAATGAAAGCGTTATTGTGGTTGATTCAACAAATATCAGATTTGATTCAGGAAGGCAAGCAATGGCATTTGGTGTGGGTAGTGCTGGAAGATGATGAGTTTATGTTGGAGGGAGGAGAGGCGATACAAACATTGATTGATTCTCCTATGGAGATTGTTTCTAGATAAGTTTACTGTTCCTTTTTTTTATCTGATTTCGATTTTCTCTGAATGGTGGTGAAAGTGGAAATAGCAATTGTATGGTTATCTTCTCTCTTATTCACGATTTCGGCAGATGTTGCATCCACCGAATATCCTTTGTTGATCAATTGATTCAAATAACCTATTTCAATTCTTCCTATAGGCGCTAACTGCATTCCCAATCCAATAAAACCTCTGTTCTGATCAAAAATATTGATAGGGACATTTTGGCCAAATGAGACGAAAAACTCATCCCATAAGGATAGATAGAGGCTGCCATTTTCAATCGTTTTTTTGTTCAACGCAATATTTATTTTTTGTAAAAACCTTATGCGATTGGAGTAAATGGATGCTCCCGCTTCATATTGTTGGGTGATACTATTTTTAACGGGGGAGTGAACAAATCTTTGTTCCAAGCGTATTCTTTCGGTCATCTCCAATCGGCCTCGAACATTTTTTTGTTGTAATTGCATCCAGGTTCGATGCTCAGGAAAGGGAGCTTTGGCGGGAATCTTTCCGTAAATGGATGTGTGAACATAACAATGCCCGATTGATGTGCTGAGGCCATTGCCGAAATCTCGGTTGACTCCCCACCTGATCAAGGACTGTTGAGGATGTTGCCACCAATGTTCACGCCGCCATTGAATTTCTGCATGCAATGAGTACTGAGGGGAAATCCCATAGGTAAGTGTTTGGTTGAGCCAAAGGTTTTGGTGATCATATACCAAAATTTCTTGTGCAATTATTTTAAATGTAAAAACACAGAAGGTGATGATGAAAAATTTCGTCATTCAGCGAAGCTATGAAAAATAAAAAGATAAAAAGTGGCGAGTTCCTTGAATATTATTAAACCTGACGAAGGTCAAGGTTGCCACTTTTCGATGCGAACCCCCTTGGTATCCCAAACCGCATAGGTGTAATGGTGCAACCAATCGCCGAGATTGATGTATTGGCTGTTATCATTTACCATCATCGATCCCGGAAAGTGCCGGTGTCCAAAAATGTAAAAGTCATGGTGTCGATTTTGTTCAATGGTCTGGCAATATTGAAATAGCCATTCCTTTTCGCCATGAAATTTTTTATCTTTTTCGATGGCCTTTCCTCGGCTATATCCTGAAAGACTAGAAGCCAATGTGATTCCAAAATTAGGATGTAATCGAGCAAACAGCCATTGACAAATTCGACTGTCAAAGAATTTTTTCATGAATTTGTAGGCATGATCTCCGGGACCTAATCCATCACCATGTCCAATATAAGCGCGCTTGCCGTTGTATTCTTTTACAATGGGCTTGCGATGAATTTGCACCCCGCATTCTTGAGGCAAGTAATCAAAAATCCACATATCATGATTCCCCGTGAACCAATGAACAGGTGTGCCCGCATCAGTGATTTGGGCAATTTTCCCTAGACATCGCACAAATCCTCTCGGAACGGCTTTTTTGTATTCAAACCAAAAGTCAAAAACATCTCCCACCAAATAAATTTCATCGGCCTCTTGATGCGCCCTATCGAGCCACTCAACAAAAGCTTTTTCTCTAATCAAGCTCTCCGTTGCGTTAGGACTGCCGAGGTGGAGGTCTGAGATGAAGTAAATGACAGACATTACCGGGCGATGGTCTTGGTAACCAAATTGAAAGGATTCATGGCTGGAATATTTAGACTAAACATTACGTTTTTCCAAATATTGAATTTCCCCTTTTTGGTGAGCAAATTCGGATTAGGTTCATTCACGTAAACGGGTACATAGATATCCATAATACCGGGGAAAGCATGTACAATAAAACCACCTGACCATAAATAGCTCGTGGTGATTTCTCCCTCACTTACATTGAGTAAGGCAGGGCTATTTCTTTGAAAGCCGGCTGCCCCTGATACAAAAACAGAAACAGGTACATTATCTGCAGGCAATCGAAGCATGGCGTTGAGTGACATCAATCGCAAATTAAAATATTGATTGGTATTGGCCATTAATTGGCCATAACCAGGAGCAATTTGACGAGACAAAATTCCATCATACTCACTCCTTCCAAAATAATATTGGCTAAAGCTATAATCCATATTGGCGGTCATACCAGCGGGGTTCCATAGACTTAACAATTGATTGTTGTTGGCGCCAGAAAAGAAGTTCAATTGAAATTTCCGATTGTCTTTGGTCGGATGGTATTGATAGCTGTAATTGAAAGTGGTCATTCTTTGAGAGCCTGGATTTTTCACATCCGTATTTGCGCTCCAATGAAAAGCATATTCAACACTTGCTCTATTTCCTATTTTCCATTGGGTATTGAAATGGGCTTGAATAAAATTACGCTTGCGCACAACCTGGAACAACTCAATATCCGACTTGATATCCGATTGCACGGTGATGTAATTGATCATGATTTCAGTCTTATAACCTTTATGATACTGAGCCGGGTCTCCTTTGGATGTCCATTTGATGTATTGTTGATTCCATTGGTATTTTTCAGCAAATTGATGCCCATTACTGGAAGAGCTCAATAAATTGGCTTGATATCCAGAGTGAAAACTTCTTCCTTGTGCACCAAACTGAAATTTTTTCCATCTCAAAGCGGCGCTGTACACTCCAACCAAGTCTTTTTGTCCAAAGCTGTACATTGGAGCCGCCATCCATTGCCATTGTCTGTTGAGCACATGTTGATTGTGAAACATTAATCCGGCCATCCATTGGTCATAACTGTTCCATGCAACGGCGGGTAACAAATAAATCTGGGTGCGATCTCGGTTGGGTAACCCCGTTAATCCGCGCAACACCATCTTCTCATTTTTCGGCAATAATCTGCGCATCCGATACTGATTATTTTTGTAGGAGATTTCGGGTATGACGGTATCATAATTGACAATCACTTTATCGATCTTCACATTGTCTTTTAAATCAAAATAAACCTTTCCTTTTTTTCCTGGTGCGAGTGGAGCTGTCCATTGGGTTTGTGTTTTACCATCTTTGTTTACCGTAGTTACGTTGCATGGACCCGTAATACTGCCGTAATTCTTGACGGTAGCCACCACTTGTGTAGTCCCATCCGCTTGTTTCTTGTTCTTGGCACTTCTGATGCTAAAATCTGCTTTTCCATTGGATTCGATAAAGGATTGGAAGAACCAGTCTAAATTTTGTCCGGAAATTTTTTCAAAGCAGGCCTCTATATCTTTCGGTTGAGGATGCTTGAATTTCCACTCTGAGAAATAGTGCTGCATACATTTGTCAAACAATTCCTCTCCTAAATATTGTTGTAAATAAAAGAAAACAACCGCGGTTTTCTTGTAAACATTGGCGCCATAATTAATGCTCAAATAATCATTAGAGTGGCATTTCAAGGGTTGGTCAAAATCATAACTTGCCGTTAAAAGGTAAGTAAGCATGGAAACATCTCTTGCATTCATCCTTCCTAAATCTATGGCCGCCATGAGTTTGCTCATTCGGGCCTCGCCTTTTTTATCCTCTCCGTATTTGGTGATCATGTAGCGGTCTTCATTGAAAGAGTTGATGCCTTCATCCATCCAGGCATGGTCTCTTTCATTGCTTCCTAAAATGCCATAAAACCAATTGTGACCCACTTCATGCATGATGACGGTTTCTAAATCCTGCTCACTGCTGGCATTTCCAATTACGGTGACATTGGGGTATTCCATACCTCCTCCGGCGCTGATGGTGCCATCAACAGCTGTTACTTGTGTGTAGGGATAATCTCCATTCCACAAGGAGTAGTAATAAGTGGCATCATTGATGTACTCAATGGATTTTTGCCATAAATCTGCATTTTGAGGAGTAAACATGGCCCAGGTGGTGACTTTGGTTTTGGTGTAAGGGGTTACCACTTCTCCTTTTCTTACATTCCATTTCTTATCCGCAAACCATCCAAAATCGTGAACATTCCGTTGCTTGTATTGAATGGTTTTCCATTTTGAAGAGGATGGTAGGGTGGTATCCGCTTTCATGGTGCTTTCATTGACAATCGGCAATTGGGCAAGACTGTCTAAAAAAGCAATTTCTTTTTTTGTTTGTAGATTTCCAGTGGCTCCTACTACATAATTGGAGGGCAGCGTAATGGATACATCAAAACTTCCGTATTCACTATAAAATTCACCTTGAGTGAGATAAGGCATAGGATGCCAACCGGCTGCGTCATATACTGCTGGCTTAGGATACCACTGCGTAATTTGATAACTTTGTCCGACATGGCCTAAGCGCGAGATACTTCCGCTGGGTAACTTGACACGAAAAGGGGTGGTAATGGTGCATTTCTTACCGGGAGCCAATGGTTCCTTTAAATAAATAATACCAATGTCAATGTGCTCATCATCCAGTTTCCAGTCCACTTTTTGTCCATTGACTTTAAAGTCCAATGAGTCGATGAATCCTTTCTCATTTCTCAAAGCATTGAAAAAAACATAATTTCGATCCCTGAACAACTGCTTTGCCATTGCAGTGTTTTGATTTTTATATGCGTTGGGCCACAAATGAATGTAGATGTATTGCAATGTTTGGGGACTATTGTTGATGTAATCGAATTTTTCGTCACCGTACAAAAAATGATTGCGATCGTCTAGCTTTACATTGATGGTGTAATTGACTTCTTGCTGAAAATAATTTTGCTGTCCCCAAGAAGTCATTACAAGCAAAGAGAGCGCCAGTGTGATAAGTTTTCTCATGGTATTTATGGAATGAGTTTTTTAATTTCTTTTTCTAAATTTTCGCCACGGAGCATATCCCCAAAAGCCCGTACAACGCCTTCTTTGTCGATCAGAATAGAATAGGGGATGGACTCCACTTTCCATTGGCTCACCACTACGGATTCCCATTGTTTCAAATCACTCACATGGTATGGCCAAGAGAGTTTATCCTGTTGAATGGCATTTTGCCATTGTCCCTTGTCGGCATCCAACGAGATGGAAAAGACTTCAAATCCTTTTGCATGAAACTGGTTGTAATTTTTTACAACATTGGGATTTTCACGGCGGCAAGGCCCGCACCAAGATGCCCAGCAATCTACCAACACTACTTTGCCTTTCAGGTCTGTAATGCTCATGATCTGGCCGGATGGATTAGGCAAGCTGATGTTGCTGAGGGGTTGACCGATTTCAATTCGGCCTCCAGCGGAGTTGCGTTGGGCAAGGTTCTTTTGCTTGTCGATGTACACCGCAAAAGATTCAAAATACTCACTTTTATCTAAAACATTTTTACACCCCATCACTACTTTTTCAAACATATCCATATTATTGATGGGATCGAGGTATTGAATGGCAATCAAAGACGCGGGATCGTTGGCATGCCCTTCAACATAAGTTCTCGTGGTGATCTCAATATTCTTCTGCAATTCCATGATCTTGGGTTCTACTGCGGTGTCCTCCAAAGCCATCAATTCAAAAAGTTCCTCCAAAGGAGCACTGATGCTCGACATGAATTCTCCAACTTGGATGGTAGAGGGAGAACCTTCCACTACGGACTTTTTGAGTTCACCAAACTTACCATTGACGGTTACCTTCTCGGTGCTGTCTGTGATCAGGATTAAAAAATCATTGTCAGAGAGGCCTAATCGATAAATATCCTTGAACAGCCCGGTAGTGGGAATCAATTCAAATTGATCTTTTTCATCGATTACGGTGCTGTCTAAAATCACATCTTCGCCATCGCGAAAAGCATATAAATAAAGGGTTTCACCATGTCCTCCATTGATGGAACCTTGGATGTGTTGATGGTCTGTAGTACAAGCATACAGGCTTGATATAATCGAAAAAGCAAGGATGATTTTTTTCATTTTACTGAAGGAGTTTTTGAAGAATTTCGGATGCAATTTTTGGGTTGGCCTTGCCTTGTGATTTTTTCATGAGCTCCCCCATGAACAAGCCGAGCAAACCCTTATTACCCGCCTTGAATGCCGCTACTTTATCTGGCCATGCGGCGAGTACTGCATGTGCGATATTCACAATTTCATCCTCACCGGCATCTTGAATCATGTTCATTTCTTGCGCAATGATTTCGGCATTTTTTTGAGGATCGTCAAAGAGGACGGGAAGAATTTTTTCCGCTGCTGCAGAAGAGCTGACTTTACCCGATTGCACCAATGCGATGAGCCCTGCTACTTGAGAAGGGGTCAATGACATGTTACTAATGTGCATAGCCCTTTCGTTTAGCATTGCTTTAATGGGTCCCATCAACCAGTTCGCCGCTGATTTGTATTCAGAGGTAATGGCAATCAAGGATTCAAACCAAATAGCAGTTTCTTTTTCCTGTGTAATGATCATGGCATCATAATCACTTAACCCCAGCTCTTTGGTGTATTTCAATTGCAATTCTTGGGGCAATGCGGGCATCTGGGCTTTGATATTTTCAATATCGTTTTCTTTCAAGAAAACAGGAAGAATATCGGGTTCGGGAAAATATCGATAATCATGCGCGAGCTCCTTGCTGCGCAGAGAAAAGGTGGTTCCATTGGCGGCATCAAAACTTCTGGTTTCTTGAGAGATGGCGCCACCGTTTTCTACGATTTCAATTTGTCTCTTCATCTCGTATTCAATGGCACGTTGCACATTGCGAATCGAGTTCATGTTCTTTACCTCACAGCGCGTATTGAAATGCGTATCGCCTTTTTTTCTCACCGAGATATTGGCGTCACAACGCATGGAACCCTCTTCCATGTTGCCATCACAAATGTCCAGATAGCGAACCAATTTCCGAAGTTCTGTCAAATAATTATAGGCCTCCTTAGAGCTCCTTAAATCCGGTTCACTTACCACTTCGATGAGGGGCACTCCTGCTCGGTTTAAATCGATCAGGGTATCAAATGGATCTTGATCATGCATGCTTTTGCCAGCGTCTTCTTCCAAGTGTGCTCGGGTAATCCCGATTCGCTTGGGTTGATCATTTTCATCTTTTATATCCAAATACCCCCCGGTGCAAATGGGGGTTTTATCTTGTGTGATCTGATACCCTTTGGGTAAGTCCGCGTAGAAATAATTTTTTCTCGCAAAATGCATGGTGCGATGAATGTCCATGTTCATGGCCAAGCCCAATTTGATGGCATGATCAATGGAAGTTCGGTTCATCATGGGCAGAGTTCCAGGATGTCCAATGGAAACAGGACTGATGTGGGTGTTGGGCAAAGCCCCAAACTCATTTTGGTCTCCGCAATAGGCTTTAGATTGGGTGGAAAGCTGCATGTGGACTTCCAAGCCCACCACCAATTCGTAGTCGTCGTAAGGAATTACTTTCTCATTTTTTGCGTCAACCATTGATTCCATAGCACTTGATCTTCAGGGTGTATTGTTGTTTCTATCGGCAGATAAAAAATATTCATGGATTGCCATTCCTTTAGGTGTCGCAGGCGCATCGCATCTTTTTCTGTGGTGATCCATGTATTGATTTTGCTGTCAAAGTTAACCATTTCTGCCTCAAGGGATGTCAAATCATGTGCGGAAAATGGGTGATGATCTGGAAAAGATCGATGAAGTGTGGCTCCCAAATGTTGTTGGACGTATTCTAAGAATGGTTTTGGTTGTGCAATTCCACAAAATGCGCCCAATGGTAAAGATAATGGTTGGTGTTTTTCAAAAACAGGCAGAGGTGTTTGATATTGGGTTTGGGCAAAGAAGATTTCCCCCTTACAATATTGACGAATGGATTTTCTCTTGCTTTCCCGTTCTTCTTCACTGCAATCCAATGGGGTGGAAGTGATTACAATGGCATCTGCTTTTCTTGCGGCACTTTTGAGATCCCTTAAATTGCCCACTGGCCATAATTGATCTTCAGTAAAGAGTTGACTATATCGGGTTAAAAGTATTGAAATATTGGGCTTTAATGCTCTATGTTGAAAGGCATCATCTAATACGATCCATTGGGTGTGTGGATCAATGCGTTGTATTTTTTCAATGGAAGCCACTCGGTTTTCTCCCACGAAACAAGATAGGTTGGAATGTCGCTGGGCAATGAGCAAAGGCTCATCACCTACGGTTTCCGCATCATCCATTTTTTCAATCTTTTTAAAGCCTTTTGAACGCCGTCCGTAACCGCGAGATAAAAATGCAAGGGTGTGTTCTTTCTGCAAGTCGGTCAGCAGCATATTCGTAAACGGAGTTTTTCCCGTTCCGCCGATATTTAGATTTCCTATGACGATACTGGAGATGACCCCCTCTTTTGAGGAAAATATTCCCCAATCAAATAATACATGTCGAATTTTTAAAACGGCATGGAGCAGTAGTGAGAAAGGAAATAACCAATATCGTTGCATTGATGTAAATTGCGCCTTGCAAAATAATAGAATTATGGCCACCAAGATCAAAGAAGTTATTCATTATCTAGAAAGTTGGGCACCCCCTGGTTTACAGGAAAGTTATGATAACAGTGGATTAATAGTTGGCAATAAGGACAATGGAGTAAAAGGAGTACTGGTGGCCTTGGATTGTACTGAGGCAGTGGTGGATGAGGCACAGCGGTTGAATTGCAATTTGATTGTCGCGCATCATCCTATTGTTTTTGGCGGTTTAAAAAGGCTCACGGGCAGTAACTATGTTCAACGAACTGTCATCAAAGCCATTCAGAACGACATTGCCATTTATGCTATTCACACCAATTTGGATAATATTGCTACAGGAGTCAATGCAGCAATGGGGGAGGTCTTGGGGGTGGAATCTTCAAAGATTTTGCGTCCTATGCATCAAAAGATTTGGAGTTTAACGGTGTATGTTCCGTTTGATCATTTGGAAATGGTCGAAAAAGCCCTCTTTGACGCAGGCGCAGGCGCCATCGGTAACTATGTTGAATGCTCCTTTAAAATGGCGGGCAAAGGAGCTTTTAAACCAACGGCCAATGCGAATCCCGTTCTTGGAAGCGCGGGAGTTCGGGAGTTTATAGATGAGTTTAAACTCGAAGTGATGGTGCCAGATTGGAGAAGGAGTTGGGTGCAACAAGCCATGGAGCTCGCTCATCCGTACGAGGTGGTGGCTCACCAATGGACATTGATTGACAACGCTCATCAAGAGGTGGGTGCTGGTATGGTAGGGGAGTTGAGCGAAGCTATGCCCATCCTGGAATTTATGCAAGGCGTAAAAGACCGGTTTCAATTGAAGATGATCAAACACACTGAATTGTACCACGAGAAAGTTTCGAAAGTGGCATGGTGCGGAGGGAGCGGTGATTTTTTGTTGGAGGATGCAATTCGAAGCGGTGCTCAGGTTTTTGTTTCAGCGGATTTCAAATACCATCGATTTTTTGATCACGAAAGTAAAATTGTGATATTGGATATTGGGCACTATGAAACAGAAAAGTGCGTGATCGATTTATTAAATGTAGCAATTGGCCAAAAATTTACTACTTTTGCCGTCCATAAGACGGGCGTTAATACCAATCCCGTACAATATTTCTAACATGGCGAAAAAAACAATCAAGCCTGTTAAACCCGCAAAAAAAGCAGCTCCTCAGAAGGGAAAGGCGATAAAAAAGGCGGTAAAAACAGCGAAGAAAGTGGCGCCGGTGAAGAAAAAGACAGTTGAGAAAGCAAAGCCGGTTACCAGCAAGAAAGCAGGGGTTTCTAAATCGAAAACCGTGGCAAAGAAGGCAGTGGTTCCGGCACAGAAAAAAAATGTGAAGAAAGCCATGCCAACAAAAACAGTGAAGAAAGCGGTAATTGAGAAGGCCATTAAAAAGGGAGCTTCTGTTAAAAGGCCTGTGGAAAAAGCAGTAAAGAAGAGCCAGGTTGTGGCTAAGAGTTCAGTTGCCAAAGAAAAAAATGCAGCTTCCAAAGCCCCGAAAGCAAAAGAAACAGCGAAGAAGCAAGGAACAAAGAAAATAACGAAGGTTGCACCTTCCGCTAAACCGATTCTTAAAAAGTCGGCGGTGAAAAAAGTGGTGGAAAAGCCTGGTAAATCTGCGGTTGCATCGAAGACAAAGTCCAAGGCAAAGGTGGTACAGCCAAAAGTAAGAAGTGTCGCGAAACCACTTGCTAAAGTCGCGGTTAAAGGTAAGGCTGATGTCAAAGTCATTGCGAAAGCTAAAGAGTTGACTGTGACTGCCAAGAAAGGGGTAGAGAGC
Source organism: Flavobacteriales bacterium (assembly GCA_947464415.1). Classification (GTDB taxonomy): domain Bacteria; phylum Bacteroidota; class Bacteroidia; order Flavobacteriales_D; family Sanyastnellaceae; genus CAMCTV01. The sequence continues at coordinate 2,279 of CANHWU010000053.1, read as the reverse complement.
AAAAAGGATGTCAAGGACACAACAAAAAATCAAACAGCGAATGCTGCTAAAAAAGTAATTCCTAGCAAATCAGAGATCGATGAGTTGTTAAGTGAGGTGAAGAATCTGCCTATCGAGACATTGATTGCAGACGAGCCGGTGAAATTGCCGAAAAAGAAACCAGTAGATATAAAAAAAGCTGAGTTTTCTGAGCGTCCCAAGCCCAGGTTAATGGAGTTCAAAGGAGCTGAAAAGCCCGCAGCTAATCCCGTTTTTGTGGTTACACCAGAAGGTATGGCCAACGTAAAATTTGCACCTGTGGCGGCCATTTTGAAGAATGAAAAAGAAAAAAAGGAATCAACATCAGATATGAAAACATCAAACCGTTTTGCCTTTGTGGAGGGCGACAACAAAAACACTGGTATTACCATCGAACACAAATTGAGAGCATTGTACGATGTTCAAATCATTGATTCATGGATTGATAAAATTCATGCGACTCGTGGCGAACTTCCCTTGGAAGTGGAAGATTTGGAAAATGAGGTAGCGGGATTGAATGTTCGCTTGAATCGTATGCAAGATGAAGCACAAACGGTCCTCACGGATATCGCGGAGAAGAAGCAGGGAATTAAGGACGCTGAAGCGCAGATTAAGAGATATAAAGAGCAGTTGGACAAAGTAAAGAATAATCGTGAGTACGAGGCTTTGAACAAGGAAATTGAATTTCAAGAGTTGGAAATTCAATTGTTCAAGAAAAAAATCAGAGAGGGTGAAGCGCAACACGAAACTAAGTTGGCAGCTTTGGAGGCGGCTCAACAAAAATTGGAGGCACGAACCAATGATTTAGAATTCAAGAAGCAGCAATTGAAAGATATCATCGCTGAAACCGAAAAGGAGGAAGCAATATTGTTAGCTAAAAGTAATGCCGCTAAGACTTTGATAGATCAGCGACTATTGGACGCATATGAGCGTATTCGCAAAGGTGCTAATAATGGTTTAGCGGTGGTTCCTATTGATAGAGAAGCATCCGCAGGATCGTTCATTCACATTCCTCCTCAAAAACAAATGGATGTGGCGGCACGAAAGAAAGTAATCATCGATGAACATAGCGGAAGAATCTTGGTAGACAGTATTCTAGCACAGGAAGAGACTGAGAAGATTCAATCTGAATTGAATAAAGAGTTGGGAAAGTAAGAAGTCCTTGATGGTATTGAAAAAGGGGGCGACGCCCCCTTTTTTTATTCATCTAATTTTTCCGCCTTCTTTATTTCTTCCTCTAATATTTCTTCTATCTTTTTACGCTCCGATTCATTCAATTGCTTGTTCAACTTCGCTTGTTTTTTGAGATAGCGGAACATATCTTTTTTATGAATTTCATAAGCCACATAAGTGGTGTAGGTATCTTCTTTGATGAATTGCTCTTGACCTATTTTTCGTATATCGGCCAACGGCGTATTGGTGACCTCGCGAATCAAGGACTCAAATTTATCATTGATTTCACTGGCTTTATTGACTTCGGTTTCGGACAGGTATTGATCTGTTACCGCTTTGATGTTGGTACTCATTTGCTGAGCGAGCTCTTTTTTGGCTTGCAAATCAGCTTTGCTTTCCGAAATATTTTGGTCTTTGCTTTCGCCTTTTCCTACTCCTCTGAAATACCGGTCATTGCTTTCATATTTGTTGCCAGAAAAAGGTTCTTTTACCTTTGAACCTAGCGATTTGTTTTGCGAACATCCCATGATCAGCAGGGTAGCAAAAAGAATAAATGAAGTGACTTTCATCATATTTAATTAATTTTTTGATGAAATTTACAACTAAGTTCGTACCAAAATGAACAAAAAAGTTAATTTTTTTTTTTGTTGTAAATAGTTAAACTACTTTGCACGAGCAAGTTTAAGAAACCAAAAAAAAATATTCAATGAAAAAAATGTATTCAGTTTCATTGTTGTTATTAATGACAACAATTGGTTGGAGCCAGACATTTGTTCAAGGTACTTTGCCTGGAACCAATCGATCTGGTGGCGTCACTGGTGTTTGGGACATGAACAATGATGGCTTGAATGACATCGTGGTGATGGATCAAAGTACCACGCTGCGAATTTTGTATCAGCAGCCCAATGGTTCATTTGTTCAAGTAAATACGGCAACTTCCGCTTTGGGCCAAGCTCAGTGGGGGATGACTGTTGCCGATTTCGATAACGATGGTTTTGGTGATGTTATGTGCGGCGGTAATTATGATGGAGTGCACTTTTACAATATTGATGGCAATGGAAATGCCGTGATGACCACCAATACATCGG
>CANHWU010000052.1 GCA_947464415.1 Flavobacteriales bacterium | reverse complement strand
TGGATAGAAGACAGCTCTTATATCGTCCAATCCATTGCCTTTGACTTTACCCCTCGAGCATTGACTTTTCATCATCAATTTCACTTCGAGGAGCAATTTCAACTTTTAGATAGTCTCATTATTCCCACAAGAAGAGACATCCGATACAGTATTATCGAAGAAAAAGATACCATTATCGGCTCTACACAAATTCTCTTGGACAGCGCTCAATTTTACCTCCAACCTATTTCATTTGGCTTGGAGGTGCAAAAATTCACCCACGAGTCTGACCATCAACCCGAAGATTTTTGGCAAAAAGAACGTCCTATCGATTTGGACTCCTTGGAATACCAATACAGTCATTTTTGCGACAGCGTGCAGCAAAAATACAAGAGCAACCGATACAAAGAAATCAGAGACTCCTTGTACAATCGCGTTTCTTTTTGGGATGTTACGCTCAATGGAATGGGATTTAGAAATTCTATTCAAGAGTTCTCCTATTTCATCAATCCCATGATTGCGCAGATTCAACCTTTGAGTGTAGGAGGATACCGCCATAATTTCGGAGGTTCTGTGAGAAAGCAATTGAATGATCGATTTTACTTAGACGTGAGAGGAGTTGTTTCATATGGTTTCTTGAACAACGATGTGAATGGAGAATTGGGAGTGAGTTTTGGTTATCGTCCTGATAAATTCATGCGTACTTCTATTACAGCGGGCGATCGATTTGAAAGATTGAATACCTATGCCTCACTCGGAACTTTATTTGCTAGAAGTAACTTTTATCGAGCGCGCACGATCAATATCGCGCAAAGAATGGAAATATTCAATGGTTTGTATGGGGAAGTAACCTTTTATTACAACCAGCAAAAAGCCATCAGCGGACTACAACAGGATCGTTGGTCCGATGATGTGTTTGGCTCATGGAATCAACCTACTGATTTTGACACTTACACCAAAGCCGAAATACGTTTGGATTTGCAATACAAAATTGGTCAACGATTTTATATGAGAAGAGGTCGCAAAGTATTGTTACCCAATAAAAACCCCGAAATCACCTTCATTTATCGAAAAGGCATTCCGCATATTTTCAATAGCCAAGTGAACTTCGATTTTGCAGAAATCACCATCAAACAAAGCTACAATCTACGCGGCATTGGAATGGGAGACTGGAATGTTTGCGTCGGATCATTTTTGAATAAAAAAGATCTACGCATTGTGGAGCACAAATATTTTAGAGGGTCAGATCCCTTTTTCTTCTCCGATCCCACCAGGAGTTTTCAATTATTGGGTCCCGTATTCAACACTACAGATCCTTATTTGAGAGCCAATTACATTCACCATTTCAATGGACTGGTATTGAATAAAATCCCTTTGATCAATCGACTTAAAATCACAGAAGCGGCGGGTATAGCAACATTGTATTTACAAGACAAAAGGTTCCTTCACCAAGAGTTGTATTTAGGCTTAGAGCGCGTGATACGGATCAAAAAACAGCTATTTCGTCTAGGAATATTTGCTTGTTCTTCTGACAATAACTTCCAAGCCGCTGACTTGAACTATAAGGTGGGCCTATCTTTCTTCAACACCTACAGCAAGCGCTGGAGTTACTGAGGCAATCTTGTAGACATCCAAATTTTTCGAATTTCGGAATCAGCCATTTCCACCAAATCTGCTTTGCGCTTATAGGGAATACTTCTGGGAATAATGGTCAATTCATATTCTCTCCACTTATCCTCCACCACTATTTGCACTGCACCTTCCGCTTGGTTAAACAATGACTTGGCATTCTTCTGAACCGCTTGGCCATTGATTTGCGTGATCTTCATTTCTTGGCCAATTCCTACATCATCAGCTGGCCCTTCAAATACCACATCGCTCACTCTTCCGCTGTCATCAATAACCACTCCGTAATAATCCTCAAATCGATTTCCACTGCTCTTCCACTCTAGTTTCCAACCTAGGGCTTTGAGAGTATTCTTTAACATCGCTAAATAATCCCCTGTTCCTTCGCACAATTCATATCGATAATAAGACAAGCCCTTCAACTCCAACTCTGCACAAATACCCCAATAATCATCAGCAGTATATCCCACCCCTCGTTTTCCAAATCGTCTGTACATCTCTCTCATCACATCATCTAAAGAAAGAGTTCCTTTGGATTGTTCCAACAGTTCAACATCCATCATCCAGGCCAACAAAGCCCCCTCATTATAAATAGACACCTTTCTACCTGGAATTCCACTCGTATATCCATCCACCCATGTATCCACCGAACTATCACTCACACTCTGGTGCAAACGCCCTCTATTCTTGGCATGGGTTTCAATAAATTCCTCCATTTGAATTTTGGTCTTTTCAAAATCCCAAACTCCACTTCGTATCAGCATCATGTCACCATAGTACGTAGTAATTCCTTCTGTGATAAAACCCGTATTGGAATAATTGGGCTGAGTGAAATCGTAAGGTGTCATATCCTTGGGGCGGATGCACTTGACATTCCAAGCGTGAAAAAGCTCGTGAGAGGAGATCCCCAAAAAAGAATCGTAATTTTTGCGCTCATGAAAATTCTGGCTGGGCCCCATGGCGATAATGGTGGAGTTTTCATGCTCCACACCGTGCCGGATAAAATATGGAGCAAATTGAAAAATAAAGTGATAGTGGCTTCTCGGAAAATCACCGAACATAGACATTTGCAATTCAGAGAAAGCCTGAAAATCTTTGGGCCAATCAAACGTTCCAAAATCCACATCCCCATTCATCCAAACATGCATTTCTTGCCCATGTGCTTGGTAATGATGAAAGGATAAGTTACGTGAAAACACAAAAGGAGAATCCGCCAAATGATCAATGTTGGCCGCCTTGAGTAGCCATACTTGATCATCCGCAAACTCTTGAATGACCTCAGCAGGAATGCCGCCCGCATAGGAAAAATCCTTAGGAACCACCACCTCAATCTCCATGTCCATTTGTTGCTCACTCAATAAAAAACAAAATGCATTGACCGGGTTGATGTACAACTGTGCGCCGTCCCAATAAGACGAACCCGCATTCATTTCTGCGGCATAATACTCATAATGAATTTTGATCCACTCTACCCCCTCAGTATGGACCTGCCATGTATGCGGCGTTGTCTTATTCCACAACAAGAGCTCACCTGTATCCGCGTTGTAGGCTTTCCATCCTCTGACATTTTTTGCGAAATTACCCAGCTCATATCTACCCGGACGCCATACAGGCAACTGAATAGTAGTGGTTTCGCCTTGTGATGGAAACAAGGCCACGAAATTGATAAATCGATGATGAGGCAAGCCTCCTTTTACTTTGTAACGAATCATTCTACTCGATAATTTTTCCAATACATCCCGATGGATTGGGTATTCCCAAATAATGACAAATCGTAGGGGCAATATCTGCAATTGAATATTTGCCGGTGATGGTGTTATAATCCATACCTACCCCTGTTCCATAAAAAATCGCGGGGACATGCGTGTCGTAATCATAACCTGATCCATGCGTGGTTCCTTGTCTTCCATATTCCATCCATCCCGGCTGCAAAGTATAGATAACATCTCCTGATCGCGCTTGATCAAAACCCAACTGAACTTTTTCAGACAAACTATTGCGGGCAATGCTATACGATAATTCTGCATGGGTAAACGCTGAATGGACTCCCTCCATTTCCAAGCACCATGATGCCACCTCTTGCTGTATTGTTTTTAATGACAACTTCTTCTCCTCAATTAAAACTCGATTCAAAAAGATGTTGAGGTTGGATTCGTTCAACACCCAATTTCCTGCTCCGTATTTTTTAATCAACCTCTCCTCCACCATTTCCTCCAAACGATCACTCACAAAATAACCCGCGGATAATTTATTTTCCATCATCCATGCAGGATTATTTCCCGCTCCATGGTCCGACGACAAGAACAATAAATAATTGCCATACCCAATGGTTTCGTCTAAAAACGAAAGGAAATTTTCTATATCCTTGTCCAAGCGGAGATAGGTATCTTGTAGCTCACGGCTATGAGGACCAAATTGATGCCCCACATAATCTGTTGCCGAAAAACTCAAACACAACATATCAGGTATTTCATCTGCACCCATTTGCTCACCTAGGATGGCCGCTTTAGCAAATTCCATCGACATGGTATTTCCGCAAGGAGTGGCTTTCATCAAATCATACAAATTGTTCAATTTGGCCAACTCAGCTAGAGAATAAGGAAAAACGGGTTTGATCATCCCTTTGAATGGTGCCTCATAAGGGTTGTTATCCGGCATGGATTCGTTATATATGCTATCCGGATACAGCAAGTTCCAAGTTTCTGTCAAACAGTTCTTTCCATAGCCCCTAGCATTAAAATCTTGCACCCATTGAGGCAATGAAGACATGCCATACCAAGAGGAGGTGGCCCACACATCTTCAGCACCTCCTATATACCAGTAGGCCGCATTGGCCATTCTGCCAGCGGGCAAAATAGCACCGCGATCCTTCAAACTGATCCCAATCACCTTAGAGCGCATTTGGGTGTGCATGCGCAATTCATCACCAATGGTGGTAGATATCAAATGCACCGGCGACATTTTTCCGGATTCACTAGATGTTCCCACACCCATGACATTGGGATCTTTCGCACAGTATTGAAGGGCATCTGCTTTTTTATCATACCAATCATTGGCAATGATTCCGTGATAGGTAGGAGCACTACCCGTAAAAATACTTGCATGCCCTGGCCCAGTGTAGGTAGGAACATAGTGGTAATGCATTTGTTCCAAACTGACGCCTCCATTCATTAATCGATTAAATCCCCCAACACCAAAATCACTTTTAAATCGTTCTAAATAGTCGTACCTCATTTGATCTACCGTAATGCCAATCACCAATTTGGGGATAGGCTGATACTCATTCACATAAAAAACTGATGAATCTGCTGCCACCCATGCAGAGTCAATGTAACCCCACTCAGCGATGGAAATATCCTTTTTTGATTTACATCCCATCAACAACAAAAGACACAAAGCAGACAGGATTACATGATGAATTTTTGTCATGAGACAAAAATAATCATCGAAGTCAGCTGCAAGACAGCGGCTTGATTAAACTATTAACAAAATCATACCGACTTGGAGAGACATTCCTCCAATTTCTTTTCCATTTGATAATAATGGATAAAATCCTCCACCGCAGCGAGCACTGCCTTATTCATCATAGCGGGCTCCCATGGTTTGCTGAGATAACGAAACAACGACATTTCATGTAAAACCCGAAGCACATTTTCCATTTCAGCTTGTCCGGTCAACATCATCTTGCGCGCCTTCGGAAACAATTCGTTGGCCTTCAATAAAAAATCCGATCCCAACATTTCGGGCATCAAATAATCGGATACAATCAAAGCCAACTCCTGAAAACTATCTTTCTTCCAGTCTTCTAGCATCTCAATGGCCTCTCTAGGACTTAGTGCTCTTTCCACCGTGATATGCTCTGGCAATGCTCTCTCCAATTGGATGCGCAATACCTCTAAGATAAAAGTATCATCGTCCACCAGTAATATTACAAATGGAGTTTCCAATTATGCAATAACAGATTTAATAGTATCCATTAAATTGGCCTCATCCCATGGCTTCATGATTACCTTGTCAATGGTATTGGAGGTTATGTAAGACTCCACTTTGCTTTCCTCTAATTTGCCCGACAATACCACCACTTTTACGTTTTCGTCAATGGACTTGACATACTTAGCCAAAACATCTCCATTTTTGAGCGGCATCACCCAATCCGAAACAATCACAATTAACTTTATGCTATTTCCGCGAAGTTGATCAATCACCTCAATGGCTTCATCTACATTTTGTGCAAATTCCAACACGTATTCTTTGAAATTACGCTCTAACTGCATTCTCAAAGCATTCAAGACCATTATATCATCATCTACCGCCAAAATTGCCGCTTCCATAGTTAGTTAGATTTTGGCAATGATACGATAAACTTGGTTAAACTATCCTCACTTTGACAGATAATCGTTCCTTTGTGCTTCTCGATGATCTTTCTGACGATATTCAATCCCAAACCAGTGCCCTCTCCTCTGGCTTTGGTAGTGAAAAAAGGCTCGAATATCTTTTCAATGATTTCACTGGGAATAGGTGGCCCATCATTCCCTACCGTTATGATGTGATTCACTCCATCATCTGCATATTCAAAAGTGATCAAACATTTGTTCCCCGAAGCTTGGAGCGCATTATTCATCAAATTGGTCCAAACTTGTGACAATTCATCTGCCAAAGCAAAGCATTGAATGTCTTCTGGTATTGCATTGATGACTCGAGAACCTTGTTTTATTTTATTCCACAATATGGTGATGACTGTATCGATACTCTCTTTTAAATCAAAGGTGGTAAACTCCGATCCGACATTTCCATGTGCAAAACTATTGAGCGCCTTCACCACTTTACCTCCTTGATCAGAAGACGCTGTGGTGGTAACGATAGAGCGCAAGATCAAAACAAAGTTCAATCCCAATTGGAAAATTGACTCAGCAAATGGGTGATGCATCCATTCCTTAAGCTGTTCATCCATCCTGAAAATCCCCATTTGCACCAACATTCTGGCCATTTTCTGCTTATACCTCAAAGGGAAATCCATGCCCTCCATATCCTGCGTTAACTCCTGGGTTCTCAATCTTTCTTCCGAAGTAGAAAGACTGTGCATAGAGGATTTCTCGTACAATTGAATACTCAAGTTGAGCGCTTCCGGATTCATATCCCCAATCAATTTCATCACCCCTTCTGTAAAGAGATACTTCAAGTTCTCACCGGAGGCCTTAATGGCCCCTAAAGGAGTATTAATTTCATGCGCAATACCCGCAATCAGCATTCCAAGCGTGGATAAACGCTCTTTGCTGATAATCTCAGACTGGGCCAATGTTAATTCTTGCAACGACTTTTCTAACTCCGATTTCTTTTCAAGCAATTCAGTTTCTGCCGATTGCAATTGCGCTACCAATGCCGCCAACTGACTTTCCTGTTGTTTTCTTTGCGTAATATTATGCAGATACGCGCGCAAAATATTTTTGTCTTCTAGTAAAAACAGGTTGACTTCAAAGATCAATTCTCCTATGATAAACTCACTCTTATTGGCCGCTAATACATTATCCAAGCTGGTTACATTCAGGGATAAAAGCTGCGCATCAAAATTCAATTCCAAAAACTGAGGGAGGATGGTTCGTGCCGCTGGGTTGGAGTAGGAGAGTTCCCTCAAGTCAAAATTCAACTCTACTACTGGATTGGGATTTTGTTCAGGAAAAAGCGCCAAGTGCTCGATATTTTTGGTCTTCTCTCGTACTTTCTCCTCCAGTTCCTCGTTGATTTTCTCGATTTCTTGTTTTGATTGCTCCAACAATTTCACATACTCCTCACGCTGCGCTTCTAACTTTTTCCTTTCCGAAATGTCCGTCTCCACGGCCATAAAGCCTTTTAAAACGCCTTTCTCATCCTTCAGTGGTACAATATTGATGGACAGCCAATATTCATGACCCGATTTGCTTCTATTGATCAACTCCGCCCAAACGGGCTGACGATTTTGTATTGCATTGTTGATTCTAGCAATCTCGCCTGGGTCAGTTTTCTCAAACTGAAACATTTTAGGTGTATTGCCAATAATCTCCTCCCTGCTGTATCCTGTTATCTCCAATACACTCTCGTTGACCCACTGAATCTCCTTATGAAGATTGGTGATAATAACGGCATTAGAAGTCTTCTTGGCTACCAATGATAGAATATTCAACTCCTCCTCTACTTGCTTCCTTTCCGAGATATCTTGGATAACCCCAGACATTTTAGAGCTTCTTCCTTCTTTGTCTGAAAAATACTTGGCTCTGCAATTTACCCAAATCTCCTTGTCGTCAGAGGGTCGAGTCAATCGACATTCAAAATTCAACTCTTGCCCTGTAAGTCTCCCCTGCTCAAAACTTTGGTGAATGGATTCTCTGTCTTCTGGATGCAATAACGACAAAAAACTAGCATACGTCCTTACATAATTTTCTTTGTCAATGCCTAAAATCTGAAACAAATTGTCGGATCCATTCCAATGATCAAGGTACATATAATACTCAAAACTACCCAGGTGAGAGATTTTTTGAGCATCGTTTAGATCAATCAACGCCCGATCTAACTCTACCGTACGTTCCTTGATTTTCTCCTCCAATCCCGTAGTCAAAAGTTGATTGTCCTTCCGCTGCTGCTGCAGTGTCTTCGCAAGATCTTGAAGAGAATCATTGAGCGATACCAACTCCACAGCCCTGGCTTCTAAACGATCATCCGTAGAATAATCTCCCTTTTGCAATTGATTAGCAAAATTCTGTACCCAAGAAATAGGACTCGTTATTTTATCCGCAATTAAATACACCACCAACATGGTAAGCACAGCAATAAAAAGCAAAAAGACCATCATCGGTCTGTTCAAGGCGTCTATGTTTTTGAAAACTTTAGACTGCTCAATCCCCATGATAATATACCCTTTAAAAATACTGGATGAAAAAGGGGCCTTGACATTGAGATATTGAATGGAATCAATAGCATTCAATTGAAGTTTAAAATCACTAGGGAAAGTTTCAAAAATGGCATCCCCTGAAATGGAGTCTGAGACCACCATGGAAATATAATCCAACCGCTGACTTTCCCTGATGGTACTCATGGTTTTCTGAAGGCCAGGAAAATCATCACTATCAATGGAAAGCTGAACTCCCAGCGCCACCATTTTAGCGGATTGGGCGAGTTCTTCTTTTTTAAAACCAGATAATACTTGTCGCTGTCTTTGGGGATAATAAAAGGCCAATACCCCCAACACCAATACAATCATGAAAGTAAAAGGCAACCAAATTTGAACAAAAATGGTGGGCCTAAATCTCATGGGTTGATTTTAATCAATTGACTTTTCGGCGCTGTGAATCCTCCCGACTTGGTAATCACTCCAATCGCTCCGGGAGTTTTAGCAATAAAATCAGACATCTCCTTTTCCGAATCAAAGAAATAAGGGGACTTGGCCTTTCCTTGGAACACCACCGATAACCAAAATTTTTGGACATCTTTAATCGACTTTCCATAAATCTCCTGTGCCACCTTTTCCGCATGCACACTTTTACTTCCTGGCAGGCATACCGTAATACTCTTTCCATTAGGCCATAAAGCATATCGCGCTTTGAACACGTCTTTCATCAAAGCGGTATTCATTTCCGTCATCGATAAATCATTTCCCATAAAAACCAAATCAGATTGTCCCAAGATTGGCGTCACGATTCCTACTCCCAGGAATATGACCATTACTAACCACCAACGCTTAAAACCCATATGCGAATTGAATTTTAATATCATAACGATCTTGTGCATCATGATGTGCATGATCATGTGTGATGGTCCCTAATCTCTCCACTTGAATCTTCACCTTGTACAAATAACTGAATTCATACTTATAACCCAAGGCAAATTTCAATATCTCCCCTCCCACTGTATGCAAATCGTTCTCTGCCACCTTCATCACATCCGTCAAATAATACAAAGTTTGATTTTCCTTCACACGAACACCCAAGTAAGTAAAATTGCTGAAATTATTCGCATAGCCCTTCCATTGAGTCTTGTTTCTGTTGTATGAAAACTCGTTTAAAAATTCCCATCCCTCTCCAAAATAAGCAATGGAATTCGACCATAGTTCAAAATTCAAAGCGCCTTTGTAGGTAGAAGCCAAAGCACCGCCATGACCGCTATGCGCCCCTGCCGTATTCGTTCTTAAAAAATCATTGAAGTAAGAAAAACGAATCTGGAGATTATCGGAGGGCTCGATGCGCATAGCCAAAGTAACGGCCTTATTCAAATTGGGATCCGAGATATCCGTCGAGGCAATACCATTCCCCACAACGGCATCATAACCAAATTTCAAACTTCCGATATTTTGACCTTGAAGCCGAACGCCCATGGTATGCAATGGAACCATGTAACTGAACGAGTGAGGCCTATCAATGGTGGGAAAGAACAAGCGACCGTGGTGGTACACATCATTCCAATAATTGACCGGCGTGTGCATCTTCCCTACCACCACACTATGGTTGGGACGATAATCATATTTAATTTGCGCTCGCTCCAAGCTAGGGGCAAATTTCGAACTTGTATTGGCATCATAACGCACCACCGTTTCTCCCAAAAAAGAAATACGTTCCGTAATGTTTGAAGTAACAAAAAAGTCCTGTTCTCCCAATGAAAAATAGCTCTTGGGTTCGTTTGTAAAATCATCAAAATGATTTTGAATGTGGCCATACATGGAAAATTGCGTGCTACGAGTTTGTGCGAATACGACGTCCTCGCCAATGACAAACGACAACAAGAATAACAACAATAGACGCTTACAATAGGTTTTCATTACTTAGTTTTTATTACAACGCGAATTTACAGAAAGTTAAATGAAATTGTTAAAATTTCACTCTCTGATTTTCAACATAGCCACTCGCAAACTTTCAAAACAATACGGCCTTTGTCTCCTTGATTCCTTTATATTCGTGTCCAATGAACAAGAAAGATCATCCTTCACCCTTGAAGCAACTCTCCTTTTTGTTACTTGCTGCCTGCGCAGCCATTACTCTCCTGTCCATTTCCTCTTTGCAACGGATTCTCCAAAATAGAATCAATTACCTCTCTGACATTCAAATTCCTGAAAACGATGTTCTTGGTGCCCCAGCACAATTGGATTCGGTAAAAAAAATCATTGAAAACTTTTCTCCATCCAATGAAATACCATTCGAAAGAGACGGAAAACTGAACTCTTTCTTTGAGGCCATTGAAGGGATGCTCGATTCCGGTGGTAAAGTGCATATCGCCTATTTCGGTGACTCCATGATTGAAGGCGATTTATTGACCGCCGAATTCAGAAAAAAAATGCAATCGCTCTTCGGTGGTAACGGGGTAGGGTATATTCCGATCACCTCTCCTGTAGCGGGATTCAGAAATACTATTAGACATGCATTCAACGAACTTTGGCAAGAGCAAAATTTCACACAACGCGAACTTGATCGGAATGCTCTCTTTGGTCCTTGTGGCCATTTTTTTACCGCACAAGCAGGAGCCGAAGTTCAATTTCACGCCACCCATTTCCCTTTTGCCCACACACAGCTCATCTGGAATAGAAAAGGATCAGGAAAAGTAGAGGTGCAATGGGATCAACTTCCACCGCTTCCCTATTGTCTCCATGCAGATTCCACCAAAGGTCCTGTGATACGGATTGGCAATAAAAAAGCAAAACACCTCACATTGCGTTGTACGGAAGGACAACCCCAGCTGCTTGGTTTGAATTTCGAAAATGGAGATGGCGTCTATGTAGATAATTTTGCCTTCAGGGGCAGCACGGGTACTTCATTAAGCACCCTCGACTCCCCATTGATGCAATCCATCAGCGATTCATTGAATTACAAACTGCTCATCATTCAATATGGTTTGAACGTTCTAGGTGCAGGTGTTACGGATTATAAGAACTATCAAAAGGCGATGGAAAGAACCATCGATCATCTTCAAAAGTGTTTCCCTGGTGCATCCATTTTGTTGGTAGGAATGACCGATAAAGGCATCAATGAAAATGGAAAGTGGATAGCTGATCCTGCCGTTCCCTTTATATTAAATCATCAAATGCAAATCGCTCAAAATAAATCACTCGCCTTTTATAGCCTATACCACGCCATGGGTGGAGAGGGATCCATGTTAGCCTGGGTAAATGATTCCACCCCGAGATTAGCCAATAAAGATTACACCCATCCCAATTTTCAAGGTGCTAATGTCTTGGCTGATTCTATCTTTGCCTATATCAAAAGATCATATGACGCATATCAACTGCAACAACCCAAAGTTGCCAAGAAAGTAAAATAATGATAGACTTACGATACAAAATATTTACGCTACTCATCCTTTGCATTACCAAAACCTACGGTCAATCTTATTGCTGCTATGGTGGCAATGCACAATTGAGCGGCAATACACAGAGCATCCAATCAAAAGTGCAACTTCAAAATGCGCTTCACCGTCCCTTACGAATTGTGCATATTGGTGACTCGCATACACAACCTGGCATATTTAGTTTGCCCACTACCGAAATGCTGAACGACTGTATGCCCAACGGTGGTTATGGCAATGCTTTCCCTTATTCAGTGGCCAAAACCAATGGCCAAGACGCCTATAAAACCGTGTCTGATGCACAATGGCAAAGTGCCCGCATCATTCAGACTCAACCCAACTTTCCCATCGGATTGGCAGGATACACTCTCCATACAATGGACATAGAGGCGGAAATATCATGGGACTTTGATACCACACAAATTCAAAATGCTGTTCAACGCATTACGGTTTATCACGCATCTACCGCCGACTCCAACTATTTCTATCAGTTTTTAGATTATGATGGTAACAAAGCGCGCTACTTACCTCAGCTTTCGCATGACCATCAAAGCGTATTTGAATTCAATAGGCCCGTTTGGAATTTCACGATGAGCCACTTGCGCTTTCATGAATATCAAAAAAGTTCTACCCTGTATGGTGTATTTGTAGAAAATGGCCAAATGGGATTCATCAACACCTCTATTGGAATCAATGGTGCCACCTATGATCATTTCCTTAAAGCAGATAGGTTCAGAAATCAATTAGAAAACACTGCACCCGATATCATTGTAGTATCGTTGGGCACCAATGAAGCTTTTCAAAATGAAGAGTTCAAAGACAGTTTGATGTACCTTCAAGTGGATGAGATGATACAAATGCTGGGCAGTTTAAAAAGCAATCCTGCCATTATTTTAGTCACCCCACCCGCTGTCAGCAAACAAACCTACAAAAAAGGCAAGAGCTACTTTGTACCCCATCCCAATGTCCCCATCATCCGAAAAATCATACTTGATGTGGCGGAATGGAATCAGTTAGCTGTTTTTGATCTGTATGAAGTGATGGGAGGAGAACTCTCTATGAAACAATGGGCAGAACGAGGTTTGACAGATAAAAAACAAATTCATTTTTCACCGAGTGGATACCGAGAATTAGGAGAATCCTTTGCTGAGGCCATCTGCCATTTACTGCTACACTAAAATGCAAAGTCTGTCTTGGCCACTACTTTGGAATGAGCTGTTTTATCAGTCTGATAACCCATTGGTATTCAACTCAGCCTTCTTTTTTTACGCATTCACATTGTTTTTCTTCATTTATGCTTGGTTGTATCAAAAGATCACCCTTCGCATCATTTTGGTTTCTTTTTTTTCACTTTATTTTTTCTACAAAGCATGTGGACAATATGTCGTCTTTATTTTGCTCGCGGCAGTGGTGGATTATCAGCTCAGTCATTGGATCCATCGATGGCAAGTGCAATGGAAAAGAAAAGCACTACTCATCGTAAGTATTTTACTCAATTTAGGATTGCTTGTCTATTTCAAATACACCGATTTCTTCATTGAAATTTGGAATGATTGGAAGGGAGATTCCCTCCAATATTTGCATCTCATCCTTCCCGTAGGAATATCCTTTTACACTTTTGAAAACCTCAGCTACACATTGGATGTTTATCGTCGGCATTTCAAACCTGTAGATCGTTTCATCGACTACCTCTTTTTCCTATCCTACTTCCCCAAGCTCATGATGGGCCCCATCGTAAGAGCCGCTGATTTTATCCCTCAAATCAGACAAAAAATTACCCTCACCCAAGAGGATGTTGCCTTCGGATTATTTTATGTATTTACCGGTTGCTTCAAAAAAATGGTGATCAGCGACTTGATATACACCAATATCGTGGAAGTAGTATTTGATGATCCTACCCGATATAATGGGCTTTACGCCCTGACAGCGGTTTATGGCTATGCGATGGTGATCTATTGCGATTTCAGTGGATACTCCGACATGGCCATTGGTATTGCGCGTTGGATGGGATTTAAAATAGAAGTGAACTTCCTCGCTCCTTACCAAAGTGCAAGCATCACAGAATTTTGGAGGCGTTGGCACATTTCATTGTCCTCTTGGCTAAGAGATTATTTGTACATCCCGCTCGGTGGCAACAGAAAGGGAATTGTTCGCACGTACATGCATCTCTTCATCACCATGCTGCTCGGGGGATTATGGCACGGCGCTAACTGGACTTTTGTCATCTGGGGAGCACTCCACGGTATAGCACTGGCCGCTGATAAATGGCGATTGTCTTTAAAAACAACTTTTTTCACCCTTCCCAAATGGGCGAGTATACTACTCACTTTTCACTTTGTGGTTTTCTGCTGGGTTTTCTTTGGACCCGATTCTTTTGAAAAAAGTTACATCGTATTGCATCAAATTTTCTTCAACATGGATTTGACTTATGCAATGGAATTTATTGCGCATTATCAATGGATCCTGGATCTGATCCTATTGGCCATGTTGCTTCATTGGCTTCCCTTGCGCTGGAACGACATCATTATTCAAAAAATGGCCCAACAAAAAGCCTGGGTGCTCTGGTTGTATGTGGTGGCCATGTTAATAGCCATCGCTTGGGGAAAAGCTGATGTGCCGGTGACTCCCATTTATTTACAATTCTAAATTGCAGAGAACCTACATTTTGAAGTTGTATAATTTTACAATCAAACTTCATCGGATCAATCCCTGATATTGATAACAAATAGTACCAACTTCGAAGGTCATTCAAAGATGATCTAATTCAATAAAAACATCGAAACCACAAAAATCAAATCAAAGATTTCCAGTTAGCGCCAACACCACTAAGAACAATAAAAACAATACCATCAAGGCCACCGTGGCAAAAATAGATCCATTCGCCAACAATGCAGCAAAATTCATTCGCTTCAAATCTTGATATTGTCCGTTGGTATTGAGTTCTTTCAACTTTTTATGCGTCTTGATAGTTTTAAAAAAATAAATTGTTCCTGATATGAAACCCACTCCATACAGAGCACTCAACAACAAGGACACCACGCCCCACAGTACATTGTCTGATACCTCTTTTGTTAACTCCTCTCTGTAAGGATCATAACAAGGATCATGTGCCGTACCGTATGCATTCTTTGAGGATTGCCCTTCATTTTTTTTATCTGCATTGAGTTTAGAGGGCATAAAATCCTCTTCGCCGTCAGAGTTCCCATTCTGAGGAGTAATCGTGTCCTCCTTGGTTACAACATCTTCCAATATTTTTTCGGACATAGGAAAAACAAACGATTCTCCGTTCGCTGCATTGGCTTGATATGCCGCATCCAATGTCCAATTACTTTCTGTATCAGGAAAGTGCATGGTACGGTCTAATGTCGTCTTTTCTTGATTCGACACCCCATTGGGCCAATATCCATAGGTGTATTTCCTTTGTTG
>CANHWU010000051.1 GCA_947464415.1 Flavobacteriales bacterium | reverse complement strand
TATGAAAATATCTTCTTGATTCCAGGGGTCGAGTACAAAGGGGTTAATGAATAAGTAACTGGGAGCATTTTCAGGGTCGATTCGCTCCGTGCCTTGAAGATTTGCCTGAGCATCTATAATTTTTTTCATCATTCTGCCGGACTGCGAGCTCACGATGGCATATTGAGCACCATGGGGCATGGCACAAAATGAACCATCATCTGCATGCAACTCTTTCCATGGACTAGAGAAATTGGTATTATCCGTCACCCAAGTTCCATTGTCTTGCATGCCGCCCATGATGATGTCAGAATTGCTTAAACCTTGTTCAAAACCGCAAGTGTAAAATTGACTACCGATATAACCCTTGTTGAGCGGTATCCAGCTTACGCTGTCTGCCATGCAATCGTTTGTTTTATATACCCCTCCATCATTGGCGCTGAACATGACATTGGGATTGGATGGAGAAAATAGAATAAAATGTTGGTCGGGGTGATGATCAGGATAGACATAAAAATAAGGTTGTGCTACATTACAACGATATCCTCCGATCCAATCTTCGTTGTCATTGGCAAATCCATCCATACTTCTATGCAAGTTAATTCCACCAATGAATAACGCATCCGTAGTGGGGTGATGCGCGATGGTCAAATCGTAGCTGTATTGTGAACGGAAAGTAGCAAAATCAAAATTGATTCCTGTAAAAAGTTGACAGGGGGTATCGGGAAGATTAGCACTCCTATTTTCCCAAGTTCCTCCTGCACCGGTGTTATCAGTGCTGTCATAGGTGTATTTGTATAAAAAGTGGTCTAAATCGTATTGTCCGTTGTTGAGTGTTTCGCCCAGAAAAAATACTTCATCAGTATTTTGGGGATTGTAAGTCATTACTGTTCTGCGCAGGTTGGCGATCTCTGGCTGTGTAGGATTAATGCTCACCCAATCTATTCCATTTTCTGATCTAAAGAATCCTCCGCCGTTGGTGCTGTTATCGCTAAAGGTGGCATATACCACGCCTTCAGGTGTTACCATTACATCTGTAAACTCTGATGCTCCGGAAGTAAATCCAAGCACATTGGTCCATGTATTTCCTCCATCTGTACTTCTGATGATTCCGTTATACACAGCCGCATAAATTTCGTCTTCTGCGGTGTTAGTTGCATCAACGGCCATGCGCCAAATAAAATCATAGCTACCGTTTTGCAGTATATTTTCTGGTGTACCGCTTTGGGTACTGGCCAAGGGATTCCATGTAATACCGCCATCGGTACTTTTAAAAATGCCGTCACCACTGAACAATGAAGTAAAGCTTGTACCGCTGACGACGCCATAAAATTCTTCACCGCTTCCATAGTACCAGGTATTGGTATGACCAGGTCTCGTATCTTGTATAATACAACTTACGGAATGCAGTTGGTCTGGTGTAGTGCAATGCGTCCAGCTGTTGCCTCCATCGGTAGATCTCCATAATCCGCCTGTCACCGCTCCAGCTAAAATGATGTTTTCATTGGTGATATCAAGTGCAATGGCTCGTGTTCTGCCTCCGATATTGAATGGACCTCTTTGGGTCCAATCAGCAGAGCGGTTTCCCATTTTTTGGGGAAGGTGATTTGCGAAATCTCGCTCATCTTGTTTCCAGCGAGTGGGCAATAGATTTTGCTCAGGGTCATTATTTCTGAGGTACTCAAAGTATTTCCTGCTGCTGGGATTGATGCCATAACCCTCCTCGCTTAGGCCTCCTCTCGGCGGTGCGGAATGAAAAAGATAGACACCACAAAAGACAATGAAGAAGCTAGAAAACAGACCCGTCCAAGGCGTTATGGAAGAGAATTTTAGATTTTTGATCATGCCGCAATATACCCCATTTTCATTGAGAACACAATGTTCAAAGGTTTATTTGGTTATCTTAGTTCTGTGATTTTATGAATTAATTTAGTGTCGATGAATAAGAAGTGGATCGTATGGTGTTTAGCTTGCTTTTGTGGATCTTCTATGATAGCCCAAAAGCAATTTTATCAAGATAAAGACGCCCAAGGAAGATTGATAGCAGAGGGATGGTATAGGAACGGATTGGAAGATAGTCTTTGGAAGTTTTATGCGAATGGAATGCTTCAAGAGGAGTCATGGTATTGGAATGGAAAATTGCATGGACCGAGTAAGAAGTACTACCCCAATGGTCAGGTGCAAATTGAGGCTTATTTCTTTTTAGATAAACAAGATAGTGTTGAATTACAATACAACGATAAAGGGGTATTAATGACCAAAGGAAGTTACCAGAATGGTAGACGCGTGGGAGTGCATTGTATTTTGAATGAAGGTATTGATACCTTGCGAAAGGAAGAGTATCGTCAAGATACTTTGTATTTATGGAAATCGTGCAAGTGGCTGATGGAGGAAGGGATAAGACATTTGAAGTGTGATGTAATCAATGGGAATGGTATTGAGGAGCGCTATGAGAGCGGTAAATTAAGGGAGACTACGGCATATAAGAATGGTTTACCGGAAGGGAAATATGGAGAGTATTTTACCAATGGAAGAGGCAAAGTGGTGGGAGAGTATGTAAAGGGAAGAAAGATAGGGCGATGGTCTTCATATTATGTCAATGGCAAATTGAAAAGGGTGGTTCATTATGATCGCGATCTATTGACGGGTAGCGTGGAGGAATATTCGGATAAAGGCCAATTATTGGTACTGGGAAATCATTGGGAAAATAGGAAGACAGGACATTGGAAATGGTACCGGGAAGATGGCATCTTAGAGATGGAAGGAGATTTTGTGGAGGATTTACAATCAGGGGAATGGCGTTATTATCAAAGCAATGGAAATCTCGCTTCTTTTGGTAAGTATGATGAGGGAAAGCGTACCGGAGATTGGCAATATTTTTATCCCGAAAAGCAAAAGTATAAGTCAGGGGGCTATCAACTCGATCAAAAGCAGGGTCTTTGGACTACTTGGTTTGAGAATGGTCAAGTGCTGCAGCAAGGTCATTACAGCAATGATCTAGAAGAAGGGTACTGGGAAAGCTTTTATGAGACTGGTAAAAAGTTGGATCAAGGTTATTACACAAAGGGTAAAATGAGTGGAGAGTGGATAGGTTATTATTCCAATGGTAAGAAGAAATACCAAGGGAAATGGAAGGAAGATAAGAAATGGGGACAATGGGAATATTGGAATGAAAAAGGGGTGATAGAGAAACTAGAGACCTACAATGATAAAGGCGTGTTGGATGGAAAATTTATTGAGTACAATGAGCAAGGTAAAGCGGTGAGTACAGGTGCTTTTAAAATGGGTAAGCCCCATGGAGATTGGGAGTATCGATATCCTTTTGGAGGTTTATTACGCACCTGCAGTTACAAGGAAGGGCAATTGGATGGCGTATCTCTTCAATATGCAGAGAAAGGTCAACTCATACATGAGACACATTATAAAAATGGGAAAAAAGAGGGCTGGGAAGTTGTCTTTGATGACAAAAGTGGTAAAGAACTTTCCAGAAAAAAATATGATAATGGAGAGTTAGTGAAATAGGTTATAACCACCCTTTCATTTTCATCCAATCATCATTGAACATTTTTCCGAGGTAACGAGTGCCGTGATCGTGGAAAATCACTACCACTACATCATCTTCCTTGAAACGACCTTGCATTTGCACTAATCCGGCCATTGCGGATCCAGCTGAGTTGCCAGCAAAAATACCTTCTTCGCGCGGGATACGTCGCGTCATCACGGCAGCGGCTTCATCGGTGACTTTTTCAAAATGATCGATGACATTAAAATCTACATTCTGTGGTAAAAAATCTTCACCAATACCTTCTGTTACATAAGGATAGATTTCATTTTTGTCAAAGATGCCGGTTTCCTTGTATTTCTTGAAAACAGATCCATAGGTATCAATTCCCAATACTTGAATATTGGGATTTTTTTCTTTCAAAAATTTTCCTGTTCCCGAGATGGTGCCACCGGTACCTACCCCTACCACCAAGTGAGTAATTTTCCCTTCCGTTTGTTCCCATATTTCGGGTCCAGTGGATTCGTAATGAGCTTGCGCATTAGACGGATTGTCGTATTGATTCGGCTTCCAAGAGTTAGGAACTTCTTTCTCCAATCGGCTAGATACGGAGTAATATGAACGAGGATCTTCTGGATCCACATCTGTAGGACAAACGATTACCTCTGCACCAAAAGCGCGCAGAGCATCTACTTTCTCTTTGGATTGTTTGTCTGTGGTAGTGAAGATACAATGATATCCTTTCATGATGGCGGCAATGGCTAGACCCATTCCTGTATTTCCTGAAGTACCTTCAATGATGGTACCACCGGGTTGTAATCTGCCATCTTTTTCCGCATCCTCAATCATTTTGATGGCCATTCTGTCTTTGATGGAATTACCTGGATTGGTGGTTTCTACTTTGGCCAATACCAATGCTGGAATGTCTTTTGTGATTTGATTGATTTTAACCAGTGGTGTATTTCCAATGGTTTCAAGTATGTTTTTATAATATTTCATTCAATTGAATTTGATGGACTTGATGGGTTGAATTCTTGTACTGTATGCTGCTGGTATTAACATCGCAATAATACAAATGAAAAGTACGAGTGCGTTGAGCAAAATAATGGAGGTGATATTCAGTTCTACTGGCACTACTTTGACAAAATATTGTTGAGGGTCAAGTGTAATCCATTGAAATTGTTTTTGTAGCCAGAGCAGTACAATGCCCAAGCCATTGCCCCAAAGCATCCCGCGACTGATGATGTGAATGGATTGATACAAAAAGGTTTGGACAAGGGTGGAGTTTTTCATTCCTAGAGCTTTGAGGGTGCCGATCATTTGCTGCCGTTCAATGATGATGATGAGCAATGCCGACGTCATATTGATAATGCTAATAGAAATCATCATGACGATGATGATGATGACATTGATATCGAGCATGCCGAGCCAAGAGATGATTTCAGGGAATTTTTCGGTTACGGTCTGAATCCCGAGATCATAAGGCAATAGCTCGTATAGTTTTTGTTGTGCCGTTATCATGTCTTCCATCTGATGCAGTTCAATTTCATAACTACCTATCATTCTTTGAGCGGCTCCACCCAAATCTTGAAAGCTAATGGAGGGTGGATTGTTTTTAAATACAACGGTTACCGAATCAGTGGATAAAGTTTCGTCGTCTTGTGCAATAATGGTCAAGGGTGGGGTATTGGGAGATAGATTGATAATGATACTGTCTAGATCTCGGTAAATATTACTCCCTATTTTCCATACTGTCGTAACAGGTCCTTTGGCACCCGTTATATAGGTGGACACCAATTTTTGATTGGGTTGTACAGAATCAACATTGGCTTTTATCTCGATGCCAAAATGCGAATACTTCAGCAATTGAGGGAGGGAGATAAAAACAATTTGTCGATCAAATTCTTCCAATCCACTTTCATAAATGCCTGAAATCGTGAAGTTCTGCTGTTGCGGTGTATCGCTATTATTTAAAAAGTAAATGCTCAATTTCTCTCCAATGCCTGCACCTAATTGTGCAGCTTGAAATTGTGAAATGACAATGGAAAGCGTGGTGTCTGTGGCTAATTGCGCAGACCAAGCAGGAATTTTCCCTTTTGCCATCATATCATGAAGGGATAATGTATCAGATGGTTGTGCAATGCCTTTGAGCACCACTCCTTGAATGCCATTTTTAGATTCTAAAATGGCGGGTAAATGTGCGGTGGGACTGATTTTTTTGACAAGGGGATGCTGAGATAGGATGGCTTCCAATGAATCATCTCTATCAAATGGAGTACTCATGTCTCCACCGGATTGGAAATTGGAGTGGATGTTGAGGTGTCCTCCGAAATGGGTGAGCTTTTGTTGGATTTCTTTTTGAAATCCACCTACTAGACCCATAGAAATGATCATCATCATCATCCCAACAATGATTCCACCTTTGGCAATCCAAACAATGGGTTGAGCCCCTCCCATTTTGCTTTGAGAGTTGAGTTTATTGGATATGAAACGCGCTAGGCTCATAAAGTTTGTCGCCAAAGGTAGAAGGAATGTCAACTTGTTCCAATTTTGTATTCGATGAAAGGGTTGATCCTATTTTTTTGTTGTAGCTATCTCAGTTTAGTACTGGGTTGTGCTCAATCGACAATTTCTACCAGTAGGGTGATCTGCGGGGATGAGCAACTATCAGAATATCTTCCTTTGATGGAGCATAAGCGTGTCGCTGTGGTGGCCAATCATACCTCTGTTGTGCATGGCGTTCATTTGGTAGATACATTGTTGTCCAGGGGTGTGAGCGTGGTAAAGGTGTTTGCCCCAGAACATGGCTTCCGCGGTGCAGTGCCAGCAGGTGAAAAAATAGATCATGAGATAGATGCTAAAACGGGTTTAAAGATTGTCTCTTTGTATGGTCAACATGTAGCACCTGATTCACTGGATTTAGCCGATGTGGATATTGTGTTGTTCGATATTCAAGATGTTGGTGTGCGATTTTATACTTATCTCACGACGATGAAATATGTAATGGAATCCTGTAATCGATTTCAGAAGAAAATGATCATTTTGGATCGTCCCAACCCCAATGGTCATTACATAGATGGTCCCATTTTGGATATGCGGTTTAAATCTATGGTTGGGGCTATACCCATTCCTGTGGTTCACGGTTGTACTCTCGGTGAGTTGGCCAAGATGATTTTGGGTGAGCAATGGCTTTCTGAAACGGTGCATGCTGAGCTTTTTACCGTCATTCCATGCAAGAACTATTTTCATGATATTGGTTACTCACTGAATATTCCTCCCTCTCCGAATTTATCCTCGGATTGCGCCATTCAATGGTATCCGTCTCTTTGTTTTTTCGAAGGAACATCTGTCAGTGTAGGACGAGGAACGAGCGATCCCTTTACTTGCTATGGCTATCCAGGTATGGGGCATGGCGATATGCTATTTACTCCGGTTTCGATGGTAGGAAAAGTGCAGCATCCTCCATTTGAGAATGAACTATGTCAAGGAATGGATTTAAGGAAGAAATGTGGTCATAAAGTTCAACAGCTTGATTTATCTTTTTTGCTTTCCGTGCATCATGAGTTAGGAGACAAAATGTTTACCTCTCCATCATTCTTTGATAAATTGGCGGGCAGTGATGAGTTGCGGAAAGCCATTGTTTCGGGTGAGACCGCAGAGGGAATCAGAAGTACTTGGAGTAAAGGATTAGAGGAGTATAAAAGCAAACGTAAAATGTATTTACTTTACCCTTGATGAAAAAGGAGTTATTGATTTTATTGTTTTTTCAATTCATTCTTGTCTGTCTTTGGGGACAGAAATTTGATGCGAGAGAAATCAACATTCTAGATACCTCTCAAGCAGCTTCTTTAAAAAAGGTGGATACACTCTGCCACATTCAGTCTCCAAAGGCTTTTGGGGTAGATGAACAAAGAGGATTCACTCAGTTAGGAAAGCATCCCTCTTTATATTTTCGAGTGGTCCCAGATGCTTGTGTAGCAGGGCAAGTTTTTAAAGAGCATGGCTTGAGGGCAGGTACTTTGGGAACGGCTCAATTAATGTTGGAAGGAGCCTACAAAAATCATTGGTATGCTCAGGGAGGAGCCTCTTACATCGGCGGGCAATTGCCTGAATATGTTCAAAGAGGAATGGACACGTTGAATGTGTTGCCTGGTTGGGGTAGGGTTATTTTCGGAAAGCAAGGACAAGTGAGGGCTTACAATTGGATGGCCAATTTGGCATATTCTCCCAATCGGCATTTTTCTTTAGAAGTAGGGCATAACAAGTTGATGATAGGAGAAGGTTACCGATCTCTGATAATAAGTAGAAATGCTGCACCCTATTATTTTGCAAGAAGTACCATCAAGGCCGGTGATTTTAGATTGTACAGTATTTGGAGTCAGTTGCAAGATGTGCAAAATGGTTGGGAGGGTGTAAGAAAAAAGTACATTGCGGTGCACGGTTTGAATTGGGAGATTACTCCGAAATTTCAATTGGCGTTGCATGAGATGGTGATATGGCAGCGCAATGATTCCACTTCTGTGAGAAACTTTGATGTGCATTATTTAAACCCCTTGCTTTTTTGGCGTCCCGTTGAATATGCGCAAGGTTCTGCTGATAATGTGTTGTTGGCGATGTCCGGTAGCTATATCCATCGCCAAAAAGTGAAATTTTATTTTCAGTTTTTATTAGATGAATGGTTGCTGTCTGCTGTCAGGGCCCGGAACGGCTGGTGGGGTCTCAAGTATGGTGGGCAATTTGGAATAAGATGGATGAATATTTTGCCAGGTTTGAGTGGGCTCAGTGAGGTCAATGCCGTCCGTCCGTTTACTTATTCCCATGCGAGTTCATTGCAGGCGTGGGGTCATTTGAACCAACCACTGGCACACCCAACGGGAGCTAATTTTGCAGAATGGGTGAATATGTGGCAGTATACCAAAGGTTCTTGGAAAATGCATTACCAGATACATTACAATATCATGGGTAGGAATATGGGTGACAAGAATTATGGAGGCGATATTTTCATGAGTTATATGAATCCTGTCAGTCAATTTGGTAATGATTTGTACCAAGGTGAAAAGCATTTTTTGATGTTTCAACAGTTTACCTTATCAAGAACCGTGGGAAATTGGGGTGAAATGTTTACTCAGTTGGGATGGAGAAATGACAAGATAGCTCAACGAACATGGTCTGATCAATGGATCATGTTGGGACTGCGTACCAAAGGATTCCAATGGCAGCCTTGGGACTATTGATTTCTTGAGGTTTTATCAGGCTCAGGATTTTGTTTCAGGATTAAAATTATGTAATTTTGCCACCCCGCGCCTATAGCTCAGTCGGTTAGAGCAACAGACTCATAATCTGTGGGTCCCTGGTTCGAGCCCAGGTGGGCGCACATCAAAACAGCCTAAATGGCTGTTTTTTTTTGGAATCTTCGATATATTTGTAAAAATTGAAACAATGAAAAAACTTTTATTTATTGCAGGTTCTTTTTTGACTTTGAGTTCAACCATGGCTCAAAAGCAAATTGAATCCGTATTGGCTCAGCCAAAGATGATTCCAGCTTTGGAAGAAAGAATTCAAAATCCCTCTCACAGCAATGCCGCAAGTCGCGGTGGGATGGTGGTATTTACCGAAGATTTTGACAATGGTTTTGCAGGCAACAATGGTATTGGTGCTTGGATTCCATATGATAACAGTGGAGACACCTCTATTTGGATGTTAGCCAACGCTACCAGTCCCAATGGGGCCTACTCGGCCAATGCAGCTGTAATGGCTTCTACTACCGCATCTAATGGATGGATCATTTTTGATGCGGATTTCTTTCAGGGAGGCCCCATTACCGCCGCTAATCCTGTGGTTGATGTATCGGGTTGGTTGCAATCTCCTATGATTGATTGTAGCCAATTGACTTCTGTGTTGGTGGATTACGAGCAATATTTTAGATATTGTTGTTTCCCTATGTCTCCCTTGACCGTTGAGGTTTCTGTAGATAATGGGGGTACTTGGGTAGTATTTCCGGGTCATGGTGATTTTTCTCCAGCCGCCAATTCAGGATCTGCCAATCCTTTGAACACAGTGGTGGATATTTCTTGTGTTGCGGCGGGTCAGACTTCAGTGTTGATTCGCTTCGGATTCAACACGGCAAACGCTGCGGGATACTCACATTATTTTTGGGGTTTGGATGACATCTCTGTATACGGTAATCCAAAGGCCAATGATATTGAGTTGCGTCAAGTAACCAATGGAGATGTATTCAGTGTTTGGGAATACCGCTTGACTCCAATGGAGCAGAAAATTACGGCTGCGGATGGTGGGTTATTGGTAGGAGCTATTTACAGAAATGTCGGTTACAACGATCAGCCCAATGTTAATGTCAATATTGAAATCATCGATGGTGCAGGCAATGTCGTACATTCTCAAACGGAGAATATTGGCACTGTGGCGAGTTATGCCAATGCCCCTGAATGTCCTGCATTTGTGAATGATACATTGTATGTAACTACCAATTGGGAGCCGACAGCGGTGGGTTCTTATATCATCAACATTACCATGTCTTCTGATTCAACGGACGAGACCCCTGCGAATAATGTGTTATCAAGAGAAATTGAGTTTTCAGCGGATGAGTATGGACATGATGATACAGTGTTGGATATTGAAATTTTACCTACTCAAGTGGACGGCTCGAATCCGGTAGAATATGAAGCCACAGGTGTGGGTAATTTCTATCATTTTCCATACGAAGGATCAACAGCTTATGGAATCACAGCGTTAATCGGACCATCCACTTCTAGTGATGCTTATTTGCAAACATTTTTGATCAATGCAACGGGCGGTTTGAATACCGCACCAAGCGTTGAGGCATCCAATGAATTTATGGTGTTCCCCGCTATGATTGGCGCCACGGGCACAGAGCCATTTTACTACTTACCCTTTACCGATGCAGCCCAGGTGTTAGCAGGTGAAGTGTATTTTGCAGGAATTGCCACTGACCTTTCAGCCATGGATGATCCTAATTATACCAGCAGTTATGAATTGACCTTCTTAGCGCAGGGTAACTCAGATTCAGATAATTCTACCGCTCAGTTAGAAAGAGCGGGTGACAATAGTTTTGTTTGGTTTACTTCCAGAAGTTATTCTCCTGCTGTAAGATTGATATTGTCTAATAGAGTGAGTGTGGATGAGGTCAATGATGAAACATTGAAGACATTCCAATTATTCCCTAACCCAGCAGTAACCGTGAGCACTGTTCGATATGAATTGAATAAGGCAGCAGCGGTGGCTTATGAGGTTCGTGATATTCAGGGTAAACTGGTAAGTTATTCTAATTTGGGTGTTCAACCAATCGGTATTAATACCATTGAATTGGCTGTTGCTGAATGGCAAGTAGGCCAGTACGAAATTAGCTTGGTAGTGGAAGGTAAGCGCATGTTTACCAGAAGCTTGCAAGTGGTGAAATAAAAAAAACTTATTGTACTAAAAGGGAGTCCTCACCGGACTCCCTTTTTTATTACTTAAATTTGTAAACCAATTATCTTATTATGTACCCAATAGATCAAGTAAATTTTGAAGGAAAAAGAGTGTTAATCAGAGTGGATTTTAATGTTCCATTGAATGAAATGATGGAAGTAACAGATGATACTCGGATCCGCGCAGCGGCCAAGACTATTTTGAAAGTGAGCGGTGATGGTGGTAAAGTAATTTTGATGTCTCATTTGGGAAGACCCAAAGGGGGACCGGAAAATAAATTTTCCCTGCAACATGTGATAAAAACATTATCAGAGACCCTGTCCAAGCCAGTAGCTTTTGTGGAGGATTGTATCGGAGAGAAAGTAGCTATCGCGGTGGATAAAATGAACAATGGGGATGTTTTATTATTGGAGAATTTGCGTTTTTACGCTGAGGAAGAAAAAGGGGATGAATTTTTTGCAGGTCAGTTAGCGGAGAACGGAGATTGTTATCTTAATGATGCTTTTGGCACTGCTCACCGCGCACATGCGAGTACTGCGATTATCGCAAACTTTTTTCCGACGGATAAGTATTTTGGTTATCTGATGGAGGATGAAGTGAGGAGTATAGATAAGGTGTTGCATTCAACGGAAAAACCTGTTGTGGCCATAGTGGGAGGCTCTAAAGTGTCTTCGAAAATTGGAATCATTGAGAATCTGATTCAAAAAGTAGATGCAATTATCATTGGAGGAGGCATGGCTTTCACCTTTATCAAAGCGCAAGGTGGAAGAGTAGGTAGCTCTCTAGTAGAGGAGGATCGTTTAGAACAAGCGTTGTCTTTAATGACAATGGCAAAGGATAGAGGAGTAAAGTTTTTATTGCCTACCGATGCGTTGGTGGCCGACCGTTTTGCCAATGATGCGAATACAAAGGTTTGCCCCATTGATGCCATTGAAGATGGATGGATGGGCTTGGATATAGCATCCTCTTCTATTGCCGAATTCAGCAAGGAAATTGAAGCTGCACGAATTGTTTTGTGGAATGGTCCTATGGGTGTTTTTGAAATGGAGACTTTTGCAAAAGGTACCAAGGCCATCGCAGAGGCATTGGGAAGGGCCACCCAAAAGGGCGCCTTTACTTTGGTAGGGGGTGGTGATTCTGTAGCAGCCATCAATCAAATGGGAATGGCCGATCAAGTGAGTTATGTGAGCACAGGAGGCGGAGCGATGTTGGAGTCCTTAGAAGGTATTGAGTTGCCAGGAATTGCAGCGATCAGGGCTAAATAAAGAGGTGATTTATTTCTTCCCATCTGCCTTCAGGACTGTCACTTTTTAAAATAAGACATTGATCAGCGTGGAGAATCTCTAAATGTCTTTTCCAAACCCAACTTCTAGTGGATTCATTTGTTCGCAAGGGATCGGGTTCAAAAGGAATGTTGGGTGGGCATAGGATGTATTTTCTGTTTTTATGTTGTTCAAAAGCTCTTTGAAGTGCATTGTGCATCGGGTGTTGGAGGTGCTCTGCCCAAATCATCAAATTCAAAATATCTGTGTCCATGATGCAGGGTAGAGGAACTTTCAAACTTTGGTATTCATGCAAGCAATACTCAAACAATTGGGAAAGTAATGCCTCTGAAAAAGGGGGGGTATAATGCCTATCCTCAAGCCATTTTCGATCTAATTCGGGAATGAAAGAGCAATGAGGTAAATACCACTTTAGCTGATTGAAAAGAGTAGTTTTACCGCTGCTTTCAGCACCGGCAATGATCCAAATTTGCTCTTTTATATGGGAATCCATCCAAAACGAAAATATCCTTCAATGGCTAAAATTAGATACAAAAAGTAAAGAATCGAAATACCGATTAATTTTCTTGTAAAGAACAAATAGGCGCATGCTGCATTGATCACCATGAAATACATCCAGTTTTCATGACATCCTATCATCATGTAGAAGGTGGCTAAAATGGAAAGGGTGGTAATGCAACTGTCCAAAATGGGCATAGCGGCATTGGTTTTTGCCTGCAACCAGTTACCTATTCCCCAACCGATGGTGAGCATGATACCAATGGTAAGGATATGAGTGGAAAGTGAAATGCTCATGGATGGCCAATTTCCACCCAAATGAAGCCAACCGAAGAGGGTAATCAGGATATAAAATATTTGCAGCAGAACATCGGCATACAACTGTCTGCGATAGCTCAAAATAGCTAATAGAGAAGGTCCAAGCATTCCGAGAATAAAGGCCCACTCAGATTGTTGGATATAGAGAACGGTAAAACCAAGATTAAAAAGTATGGCCAATACTTCCAATATCCGCATCCCTATTTTTGAGCTCGTCATCAAGCTGCAAATTTCAAATAATTTAAGTTTTAATTGGAGTAAATGCGAAAATTCATAAACTTGACTATATTTACATCAAATTAGCCAGCACTATGAAAAAAATTTTATTCCTAATGATGTTAATGCCCACCATGATCTGGGCGCAAAGAAATTGTGGGTCGTATGACCATCACGTATATATGATGGGTTCAGATCCCAATTATATTCAAAGACAACAGGAAATTGAGCAACAAACAGAGGAGTTTGTGGCGCACAGCAACGGACAACAGGACCGTGCTTTGGTGACCATCCCCGTTGTGGTGCATGTGATTTACAACAATACGACGAGCAATATTTCTGATGCTCAAATCATGTCTCAATTGAGTGTTTTGAACCAGGATTTCAGAAGAACCAATGCTGATGTTACCTTAACTCCAAGTATTTTCACAGCGGCTGATCCTAACATTGAATTTTGTTTAGCAACAGTAGATCCAACTGGTAATGCAACCTCTGGTATTACCCGTACTTCTACAACCGTCTCTTCTTTTTCTACTAATGATGCCATGAAATATTCCTCGTCAGGTGGAAAGGATGCATGGGATAGAAATAAGTATTTGAATATATGGGTTTGTACCATGAGTGGAGGAATATTAGGTTATGCCCAATTCCCTGGTGGAACAGCGGCTACCGATGGAGTCGTGATAGATTATCGCTATTTTGGAACAACAGGAACCGCTACTGCCCCCTTTAACAAAGGAAGAACGGCTACTCATGAGGTGGGTCACTGGTTAAATTTGCGTCACATTTGGGGAGATGCCAATTGCGGCAGTGATTTGGTTTCGGATACTCCTACCCACAATACTGCCAATTACGGCTGCCCTGCATATCCTCATAATAGCACCTGCACAGGAGCTCCTGTTGAAATGACCATGAATTATATGGATTACACCGACGACGCTTGCATGTACATGTTCAGTGCGGGTCAAGTAACAAGAATGCAGGCTTTGTTTGCGAGCGGCGGCTCCAGAGCAAGTTTGATGACATCCAATGGTTGCGGAACGCCTGTTCCTGTTACTTGCGGAGTTCCCGGCTCTTTGGCGGCTAGCAGCATTACCACAACGGGTGCTACCGTTTCTTGGTCGGCAGTTACGGGTGCAAGCTCCTACAATGTTCAATATAAGTTGAGCACATCCACCACTTGGACTACTACCACTTCTACTACCACCTCCAAGGCATTGACAGGTTTAACAGCAGGTTCAACGTATAATTATCAAGTGCAGGCGGTGTGTACAGCTGGCACAGGTGCTTATTCTACGGCCTCTTCGTTCACTACTACTTCCAATTCTACTACATGTACGGACTCGTATGAAAATAACAATTCATTGAGTCAGGCTAAAACCATTGTGAAGAACGCTAATATCACAGCAAGGATAAGCACTGCTACTGATAAAGATTACTTCAAATTCACCACCACCACTGCAGATAGAAATATCAAGATTGATTTGACTGGATTGCCCGCGGATTATGACGTTAAATTGTACAACAATAGCAATACGCAGGTAGGAGCATCGGCCAATTCAGGTACTACTTCGGAGAGTATCATTTATAATAATGGCGCAGCTGGAACTTATAAGGTGTACGTTTATGGTTACAACGGTGCCTTCAGTAATACAGCTTGTTATACATTGCGCGCTAATACGAGCGGAACGGCGTTTCGTTTGTCAGAAGACCCTGAGTTAGCCTCAGAGGAATCTCTTGTTATTGAAAACACGATCAGTATTCAGAATGTATTCCCCAACCCTACTCAAGGAAAGTTGGAGGTGAGATACTATCAAGTAGAAGAAGAAATGATTCAAGTAGAAATGTTTGATTTGACGGGTAAAAAGGTACTACAACAAGTTTGGAGTGGCACGGTTGGAAACAACGGATTTACTTTGGATATGCAAGATTTTTCTGCTGGACACTATGTGTTGGTAGTGAGAGGATCCAACGCGACGGATTCTATCATTGTGCAAAAAGATTAAAGTCATTAGGCAAATAAAGAGAGGGAGGTGAATGCCTCCCTTTTTTTTTATCGAGACCTTAGTTTGTTTATTTTTACCCAAATTGGTAAAAGTGATTGTAAGATTTTATTTCAGCTTCTTTTTAATCTGTGTGTTTGTATCCGATTTGTTGAGTCAAC
>CANHWU010000050.1 GCA_947464415.1 Flavobacteriales bacterium | reverse complement strand
CTACCAATACCTTTCCTCCTTGTGCTTTCGCTTGCTCTATCGCATTCAAATAGTTATTGACTGCGTCTTGATCAATCAGCGGACCTACATGGTTGTTGGCATCCAAAGGATCACCTATGCGCAGCTGCCCATAAGCTTTTACCAAACTTTCTTTAGTGGAGGCATATAAACTCTCATGGATGATCAATCTTCTTGTCGTTGTACAACGCTGTCCTGCGGTACCAACAGCTCCAAAGACCATTGCAGGAATACACATTTTTAAATCTGCGGTATCGGTCACGATAATCGCATTATTTCCTCCCAATTCCAACAAACTCTTTCCAAAACGCTCTGCCACTTTCGCTCCTACAATTCTTCCCATTCGGGTAGATCCTGTGGCGGAAATCAATGGTACTCGCGTATCCGTAACCAACCACTCCCCTTCTTGCACCTTTCCTGTAATGATACAAGAAATTCCTTCGGGCAAGTTGTTTTCTTTCGCCACCTCATTCCAAATATTTTGACACGCAATCGCACAAAGGGGTGCCTTTTCAGAGGCCTTCCATACACATACATCCCCGCAAATCCAAGCCAATGCTGAATTCCAACTCCACACCGCAACAGGGAAATTAAATGCTGAAATGATTCCCACAATTCCCAATGGATGCCATTGCTCATACATGCGGTGTCCTGGGCGCTCACTGTGCATCGTTAATCCATAGAGTTGACGACTCAACCCCACAGCAAAATCACAGATATCAATCATCTCCTGCACCTCACCCCATCCTTCTTGTAAGGATTTTCCCATTTCGTAACTCACCAACTTACCCAAAGCGTCTTTCTTTTCACGCAGTTTTTCTCCAAACTGACGCACTATCTCTCCTCTCTTGGGTGCTGGTATCGTTCTCCATTCAATAAACGCTTTTTGGGCGGTTAAAATCACTTTTTCATATTCCTCTTGGGTGGTCATCTTGACATCACCAATGTGTTTTCCATCTACTGGAGAGTATGATGAAATCACCTCGCCACTACCCATAAAATTTAATCCTGTTGAAGTTCCCGCGTTCACCGCCTCCAATCCAAGGGTTTTTAAAATTGCTTGCATCTTATTTATTATTAAAATCGTTGGTTACATCTACTTTCAGTTTCTCTGCTCTATTGGCCACCTCCCAAGCGGTATGGAAAACCAATTGATCAATCTCTGTCATTTTACTGTACAATATTTTATCAGGATCATCTCCTGGCTTATGATAATCTTCATGCACTCCACTGAAATAAAAAATCACTGGAATATTATGTTTAGCAAAATTGTAATGATCTGAACGATAGTAAAACTGGTTGGGATCATTGGGATCATTATAGGTATAATCCAATTTCAATTGGGTATATTTTTGATTGCAGTTCTCAGAAATTTTGTGAAGATCAGTACTCAGCTTATCTGATCCAATCAAATAGACATACCGCTCATCCTCATGATCCACATCCTTTCTTCCTACCATGTCTATATTCAAATCGCAAACCGTATTGGCCAATGGATAAATGGGATGATCTGAATACCACTCACTTCCCAATAGACCTTTCTCTTCTCCACTTACATGTAAAAATAAAATACTTCGCTTGGGTCCATGCCCCTCTTTTTTTGCATCGGTGAAGGCTTTGGCAATTTCCATCACACTCACAGTTCCTGATCCATCATCATCGGCACCATTGTGAATCTGTCCATTGATAATGCCCACATGATCATAATGGGCGCTGATCACCACCACCTCTGCTCTTAATTCCGGATCTTCTCCTTCCATAAAGGCCAATACATTATCAGAAACCAAATCCTCGCGTTTCACGTGGATATGGACATTCAACGCTAATGTTGATTTTTTTGATTTCACTTTTTTGCCTTTCAAAGCAGACTTTCTCACAGCCGCCAAATTTTTATATCCCGCATTTTTCAATAGCGCTTCTGCAAATCGTTCTGAGCAATGGAGATAGGGAATGGTTAAATCTTCATCGTCCTCAGATCCTGTGCGGTCCAAAGTCATTCGGGGAGTTTCCAAATAATACTTGATTCTGCTCATGTATTGATCGTAATTCTGATCAATTTGAATGAACATTTTTGCACCCTGTTGAATCGCTTCTTTTCTTTTCAACTCTCTATCAAAAGTCCAATCTGAAAATTCTTCCGTTCCGGTGATCAAACTCTTTCCCTTCTTTACGGGTTCTGCCGATAAACAAACCACAATTTTGTTTTTTACATCCAAATTTTGATAATCATTCCATTCTTTGGTGTGGATTCCGTATCCCACAAAAACTACCTCACTCGCTTTTATTTCTTCTGTTTTTTTTGCACTGAAAAAATAAAAATCTTTGATGAACAAAAAAGTCTCTCCGTTGATCTCCGTTTTTGAATCCGTGAAATACAATTTCTTCAAGGGGAAAATTTGGCGTTGTGTTTTTATACCAATAGATTCATAGTATTGATCTAAAAAATCGGCGGCCTTCCGTTGTCCTTCCATTCCGGTTTCTCTTCCTTCCATATCATCAGAGGCAAGAAAATACAGGTGTTCTTTTAGTCGTGATTCAGAAATTCTTTTTGCATATTCCTGCGACCAATCTTTTTGAGCAAATATTCCTAAAGGAAATAAGAAAAAGGAAAGAATGATAATTGCATTTTTTTTCATTACATACAGATTTTATTGACTCTATTTTGATGTCTTCCACCCTCGAAAGCGGTATTTAAAAATTGATGAACAATATCCTTCGCTTGTTCCAGAGAAATAAATCGAGCAGGAATACAAACAATATTAGCATCATTGTGCTGCCTCGCCAAGGTGGCAATTTCACTATTCCAACATAAAGCGGCTCTTATTCCTTGGTGTTTATTAGCGGTAATACAAACACCATTAGCAGAACCACACAAAAGAATTCCTACACTATCTTCGCTCTCCACTTTGTGGGCCACAACATGAGCATAATCTGGATAATCCACACTTTGATCAGAATGACATCCCACATCTTCCAGTGTCAAGGATGTATTTTGCAACCATTCCTTCAGTGCCTCTTTCATTTCAAAGCCGGCATGATCGCTTCCTATAATAATCTTCATGACCCAAAAGTACTATTTCTTTTATCTACAATTCGCAATTTCAGATTGTTAATTAGTGTTCATAACAAAACAAAACAAAAGTTGGAAAGTTATTTTAGCAAGGGTTTGGAAAAAATAAACCTTTCCACCAAAAATACTTTTTGCTTTTTGTTCACATTGAATAATCAAAATGAACCATCGTTTCAACAATTCAAACGCTACAATATTTATTCACCGAGGCATCCCCTGTCAATTTTTTAATAAACCATGATAATGCTCAAAATGAAGAATTTACAAAATGATAACTTGTGAATAACCAATTGATAAAAGTGAATAACCGAAAAAACAAGTGTTTTAAAAATTACTTTTACACGCTATGAACACCATTATATATCCTATTACTCTTTTTTTAAAAAAATATTTTTTGTTTTTAATGAAATACAATGGTGTAAAAAGAAATTTTCTTTTGTTTTTTCTTTTCCTGTCTTTAGGTCTTTTTGCTCAAAGGGAATACAAAACATTTTATCATCCTAATGGAAAAAAATCCAGTGAAGGCTACTGGGTCAATAATCAACCCGATGGAATATGGAAGACCTATTCTGAAAATGGTGTTTTGATTTCGATAGGCAATAGAAAGAATGGACAGCTGGATTCCACGTGGAAGTTTTTTGATGTCAAAGGTCGTTTGGAACGGAGTATTGATTTTAAAGAAGGAAAGAAAAATGGTTGGCAACAAGAGTATGACAGCTTGGGTGTTTTGAGAGAGTCCATTCCGTTTATTCAGAATTTAAAGCAAGGCATTAAAAAGACCTATTATCCCGATGGTAAGGTTCATTGGTTAATTCCATTCAATGATAATAAAGAGGATGGAAAGGCCAAGGAGTATGCCTCTGATGGTAGATGGATTGGGATTACCAAGTATTCTATGGGATTTATTACAGGTGTAGATCGCTTCAATAAATTGGATATGAATGGTCAAAGGGAAGGAATATGGAGGGATTTTTATCCAGAGACAGAAGCAGTGTTGAAAGATGGAATTTGGAGTGCAGGCAAGAAGAATGGTTTATTTCAGTATTATGATCGCAAAGGAATTGTGATACGAACAGAAACATATGAAAATGATATTTTGGTGACGGACAATGGAGAGGCAGGAAATTTAACCTTCAAGGAGGAAGTGCAGGAAGATGGAAATATTATCCGCGGTGGTTATGCGGGTAATAAAAGACAAGGTGTTTTTCATGTGGAACGTCCTTCAGGGGAAAAGATCATTAACCAAGTGTATCAAATGGGAAAGAAGGTAGCGGAGGGAATGTTGGACAGTGAAGGCATGAGGCAGGGACAATGGAAGGAATATTTTCTTTCAGGTGATCTAAAGGCGGAAGGAGAATATCAAGATAATCTTCGAGTGGGAGCATGGAAGTATTACAATGCTTATGGTGAGGTGGAGCAGACTGGTAAATATTGGAAAGGTCTTCCCCATGATGAATGGATATGGTATTATCCCAGTAAAAAATTACATCGCAAAGAACATTATGACAAAGGAAAATTGGAAGGGGAGTACATTGAATTGGATACGGCGGGGAATGTTGTTTTGGAAGGAAATTATGAGGATGATAACAAAGTGGGTGTATGGAAATACCAACTTCATGATCATTTAGAAATAGGCGAGTATCAGGATGGAGAAAAGAATGGTGTTTGGAAATGGTATTATTTCAATACGGACGAACCAGCATTTGAAGGAGAGTTTGTGGCGGGGATTCCACGTGGAAAACATAAGATGTGGTATGCCAATGGTAAGTTGATGGAAAA
Organism: Flavobacteriales bacterium; assembly: GCA_947464415.1. Classification (GTDB taxonomy): domain Bacteria; phylum Bacteroidota; class Bacteroidia; order Flavobacteriales_D; family Sanyastnellaceae; genus CAMCTV01. Next base: position 10,695 of record CANHWU010000050.1, on the reverse strand, counting down.
GGGAGAATATGAAGGTGGGTTGAAATCAGGGGATTGGATTTATTACAACGAAATGGGTGAACCACGAATTGTGCTTACTTATGAGGCAGGAGTGGTGACCTTTATTGATGGCGTTCGTGCGTTACCAAAAGGTATGTGAAGTTACCAAAGGGTGGGCCAAGACATCTTGAATTGAAACTTATACCCGTCGCCAGGCGATATGGTGAAGCTTTCTTGTCCGGCATGATCTATGAATTTGATGTCAAAAGAATACACTTCGTATTCATTGGATCCTTCTTCACGCATTAAGGTTATTGTATATTTCTTTTGTTCCTTGTCTGCGCTGAAATTGGGATAGAAAGTAGCAGAGGTAAAGTTGGGGTAAATGGTGATTCTATCGGTTTCATCGTTGATCTCTTTTCCCTCAAATTTCAGGAAGTAATTGTTTCCAACCGTGATTCCTTGCAAACCGGTTTCCATGGTAACTTCACTTACGGTGAATCCTCTATAACGAGTTCTTGTGCATGCAAATAGACATGCCATCAAAACAATACAAGCTGAAAAACCAACCCATGTTCTCATTCTTTTCATGTCGCGAATATAAAATTCCTTTGGGAACGGATAAATGTTTCACGTAAAACAAAGGAGTATGAATTGTAATGTGTAGTGTTTTCGAGCTTTATTCTGAAGGATAGCCACGAGAAGAGACTATTTATAAGTGCTTTTCCTTTGATGTGGATGGTCTTATTTTATTTTCACACAAAGTGGTCAAGCCTTACAGGGTCTGTTAGAGCATAAATTGTGTAATGCTTGTATGAGAGAGAGAGTCAGCTAGATGGACAGTGCCGCTACCTCTATTTTAGACCATCTTTACCGGGCATCGGTGGATGTTTCCCAAGCAAACGGAATTGAGATCGTCAACCGATGTTTTCTACATCCTTCAGGGATGCTCCGATTCAATTCGTGGTTGTCGTTAAGAAGGAAGGGCTAGTGTTCATTCTTCACCTATTCAAGGGTACTCCATCAAATTCACATGATTTTTTTTCCCTGACCGTATCTCCATCCAAAATTGGGAAATGGGATAGAGCGAGGTAATCTTGAAACGAACATTCTCTTGTTTATTCTTCATTGGCGCGGGATAGAATGTGTAGGCCTCAAAATTCGACTTTTGTGGACATGGCAATATCAATTCATTTCGAAGGGGTCAAAAGGCCTTATTTCGCCTCTAATAAGCTTATTCGCACCTGGCTTCCCCTTGCTTGTCTCGAATTTGATAGAAAAGTCGGTGATTTGACCCTGGTGTTTGTTTCCGACGATGAATTATTGGAAATGAACCGACAATTTCTCCAGCATGATTATTACACGGATATCATCACTTTCGATCATGGCACAGAACGAAAAAAAATCTCTGGTGAATTGTATATGAGCTTGGACCGCATCAAAGAGAATGCTATTTTGCATAGAGAAAAGTATAGTACAGAATTTTACCGTGTGATAGCACATGGAGTACTCCATATTATTGGTTTTCAAGATAAAACAAAAAATGAAAAGATTTCTATGAGGGCTTGCGAAAACCAATTTTTAGATGTATATTTGAGGATTCAATCACAAATAATATAACAATCATTTTTGAAATGAGTTTGTTTGTTTCACGTGGAACAAAATAAAGAGAAATGAAAAAAAATCAATACCAAGTTATCGTCATAGGAGCGGGTCATGCAGGAAATGAGGCGGCTGCGGCATCATCCAATTTAGGAGTAAAAACACTCTTAATTACTATGGATATGAATAAGATAGGTCAGATGAGTTGCAACCCAGCCATGGGCGGAATAGCAAAGGGACAAATTGTAAGAGAGATCGATGCATTGGGAGGATACAGTGGAATAGTATCGGATATCAGCGCGATCCAGTTCAGGATGTTGAATGTGTCGAAAGGTCCTGCCATGTGGAGTCCCCGTTGTCAAAGCGATCGAATGCAGTTTGCGGAGGAATGGCGCTGGCAACTGGAACAATTAAAAAACTTGGATTTTTGGCAAGATTCGGTCAAAGAAATTTTGTTCGAGGACGGAAAAGTGGTGGGCGTTTTAACCTCCATCGGGGTGAAGTTTTATGCTCCTAAAGTCATTGTTACCAGTGGTACTTTCCTCAATGGTGTGATTCACATTGGCGAAAAACAATTGGCGGGCGGTAGAATGGGGGAGAAAAGATCAGAAGGAATCACAGAACAGCTCGTTTCCATCGGTTTTAACGCAGGAAGAATGAAAACGGGCACTCCACCCAGGGTGGATGGGAGATCGTTGAATTACGGGCTTATGACAGAGCAAAAAGGGGATGAAAATCCCTCTAAATTCTCCTACACGGAAACTTCTTCAGTTCAGAACCAATTATCCTGTTGGATCACGTACACCAATGATACCGTGCATCAAATATTGGCGGAGGGTTTTGAAAAGTCGCCGATGTTCACGGGTAGGATCACTGGTTCCGGACCTCGATATTGTCCGTCCATTGAGGATAAAATCACGCGCTTTGCGGATAAGAATCAACACCAGTTATTTGTAGAACCAGAGGGAAGAAGAACAATAGAAATTTATGTCAATGGTTTTTCTACCAGCTTGCCAGAGGAAGTTCAGGTGAAGGCAATGAAAGAAATTCCGGGATTTGAAAATGCGAAAATATTTCGGCCGGGTTATGCCATCGAGTATGATTATTTTCCACCGAACCAGTTGTTGCACACGCTGGAATCGAAAGATGTGCCAGGGCTCTATTTTGCTGGTCAAATCAATGGAACAACAGGATACGAAGAAGCGGCTTGCCAAGGCATCATGGCGGGGATCAATGCGGCATTGGCAGTGAAGGAAGAAGATCCTTTTATCTTGACCCGAGACCAAGCGTACATTGGAGTATTGATAGACGACTTGATCACCAAAAGTACCGACGAGCCGTACAGAATGTTTACGAGCAGGGCTGAGTATCGAACCCTCTTGCGACAAGACAACGCCGATGAGCGCTTAACACCGTTGTCTCACGCCATTGGATTGGCAAAGGATGATCGTATGGAGCGATTGAATCAAAAGCGTGCTGAAACCGAGCAGATGATTACTTGGCTTAAAGAAACATCGGTGATGCCTGAAGAAATGAATCCCTATCTTACCCAAAATGGATCTTCGGAAATCAATCAAAAAACCAATGTCCATGCCTTGCTGACGCGCCCCCAAACCACCCTCGAAGGCATCATTCAAAACACCAGCGCCTTGCAGGAAAAGGTGAATACGCTCACTATGGCAAAGGAGTCGTTAGAGCAAGCGGAAATACAAGTGAAGTATGCTGGGTATATCGAAAAAGAAAAAGCCCTCGCAGATAAATTGACTCGATTGGATCATGTCAAAATTCCCGTTGATTTTGAATACCAACAAATGCAAAGTTTGAGCATGGAAGCCAGACAAAAATTATCCGCGGTGAGACCAGAAACCATTGGTCAGGCAAGCAGAATCAGTGGAGTAAACCCCTCTGATATTGCTGTATTATTGGTGAAATTTGGAAGGTAAAATTACAGGGCGGTATTATCCCGAAACCAGGAGGAATACATGACATAATTTTTTGCTATTCGCTGGACTTCTCCTTGAAACAATTCAGGACTCAGGTCTTTTACTTTTTTAGCCGGAATACCTGCGTAAATAGAACCGCTTTTTACCACGGTGTTTTCCAAAACAACAGATCCGGCGGCGATGATGCAATTCTCTTCAATGATGCAGTTGTCCATCACAATGGCTCCCATGCCAATGAGCACATTGTCATGAATGGTACACCCATGAACGATGGCACGGTGTCCAATGCTCACATTGTTTCCAATGGTAGTACCGCATTTTTGATAAGTGCAATGGATGATAGCTCCGTCTTGCACATTGACGCGATTGCCCATTTTAATGAAATGGACATCACCGCGCACTACAGCTTGAAACCAAACACTGCATTCATCTCCCATGATAACATCGCCAACAATGGTGGCGTTTTCTGCGATGTAACAATTTTCGCCCATTTGAGGGCGCTTATCTTGAACGGGTAATATCAGGGGCATAATTATATTTTATTTTCTTGGACCAAAGTAAACTTTTCTTTTCAATCCCATGATAGAGGATAACAGAAAATACCCAAGCGAACACTTGAACCAACAATAAAAACAACCAAGGAGAAACCGCTAGGGAATTAAACTGATCCCAAAGAAGCGATATCCATGCAATGATCAAACCATGCATGAGGTAGAAAGAATATGAAAATTCTCCGAGCCATTCCAAGAATTTAAAAGTTGTATTAAAGAACAAAATAAAGACGAAGGTAAAAAACGCGAAAAAAAGAGACGAGAGCGAAAGTCCGTGTAAACTTGTTAAGGACCACCACAAGGTGATGATCGTTAGCACCAATGATAAGGTGTGTGTTATGTGGATAGCGCGTATGCGAGCAATTTGAAATGCAATAAAACCCATGGTGAAATAGGGTAGATGAAAGAGAATGAAATTCTTTTCTATTTCAACGGGCAGGAGCAAGGATCCAAAACTGAGCATGTTCAATAACAGAATGATTCCGGAAGATCGGGAGGGAAAGAGATGAATCAACACGGGAAAAATAAGCCCCACAAGGAGATAAAATTGCAACTCCACCCAAAGGGTCCAGTAAATCTCGTTCACCCATTCGCCAACACCAAAGGGAACTAGAAAAAATAAGTTGCTCAATAAGAGTTGAACGCTCTCCCAAGCATGATCGGGGTGTAGCCACCACCAGCCGATCCAGTAGCACAAAAGCGAAAATACAAAAGGAGGAAAAAGACGGCGAAATCGCTTGATCATGAAAACACCCCAGTGCTCAATGGAGTAGTGCGATTGGTCCAGGGACCAAGGTATGATGAATCCACTGATGACAAAAAAAACATATACGCCATCACTTCCCAAGCTCAGAAAATCCAAATAAGGACTGTGAGGAGAGAAAACAAATGCGCAGTGAAAAACACCTACCATCGCAGCGGCCAGGAATCGCAAAAAGTTCAATTGTTGCAAACGCGGGGGATGAGAAAAAGTAAACAGCGTTTTATTGAGCATCATATTGGACTAACCAAGATTGTATGTCTGAGGTTGGAAAATGATGGTAAACCATGTTTCTCTGGACAAATGGATATTGCTGTTGTGAAAGGAATTGATCAATGGGATCATCTTGGAGGCCAATGGCCGTTGCGATGTGCTCCTCCGTTAATTCTTGCACATAATGACGGTAGGTGGGCAATTCATGGGTAGTGAAGTTGACCACATCATATCCAATGGCATCATAAAAGGTGGTACTGTAAATGCTCAATTGGATTTTTGTTTTCGCAAACAACGCGCTCAAATCTCCTTGGAGCATGATCTCTACATTATCTGAAGCATATTCATGATAGCGAGCTATATCGTGTTCTCTTTCTTTAGGGTGAAGCTTGATGATTACCTTCCAATCAGGGTGACGGGAAAGATGAGATAAAACCCCATCAATCCAAGGAAAGTAATCATGCGCTAAAAATTTCTGTGTGCAAATCAAGAGGATGTTTTCTTTTTCTGGAATAGAAAAATTTTGCTTCTCAAAAAACAAAGTGTAATCTCCCGCTATCGTTATTTTTTGTTGATCAGCCGCGATGCCCTTGTGCATTCTTTTTTTCCAGAGATCGCCATACACCCACATTTTTTTGGGAAAAAAAGCATTTTGGATCCAAGGACGATAACGCTCATCATAGACATAATACAAATCCGCGGCACTGATCAACCCATGTTGAAGTTCGATGCATTCAATCTTCAAATCTTGCATCGCCGCAATGAATCCTTCATTGAGATAGTGAACAATGAACAACACCGTCTGCACCGAGGAATTCTTATACAGCGCTAAGCATTTGGAATATCGCACTAAAAAACTGTGTAAACAGGCGCCCAAATAGTCCAATTCGTCGACGGTGAATCGTTCCGACTTTTTTGCCTTTTCATACACCCTTCTCACATCTTGAAATTGATGATAGAAAAGAGAATCCAATACGCGAAAACGATTTTCCACCTCCCAAGAAGCATAATCAGCAGATGAGGGTTTTTGCTTCATCGAGGCGATGTGGGTGCAGCGGTGAGGACCAATCCAATGCTTTATTTTATCAAAATAAACCGATCTTTTTTCATCTCCCTCAAAACGGCTACCATCGATTAAAACAAAGCGTTTTAACGGGACTTTTCGGGCAAAGCCGGTTTTGAAAGATTGGAATAGAAAATACAACCCATGAATCAATGCGTTTTTTTCAAAATAATTCCTTCCCGATTTGGCATTGGGCAGATCATTGATGTTGTAATGCAGAGCGGCTTGAAAGACCTTGAGGTAAGAACCTTTTTTTCCGACACAAATATCGGAGTCTTGAAGTTTTTCAAGAATATATTGATGAACCTCCTCAAAGGGAGTAAATACCGCCATGTTGCGAATATATTATTTCCAGATGATACTTTGCTCTTGTCGTGCTACCACCTCCCCAATGCGGATAAATTCAAAACCATGCTCTTGTGCTAGATCTTGAAGAATTGCGCGAGCATCTGCGGACGCTGTGAATAAAAGGCCTCCTGAAGTTTGTGGATCACAACCGATGATGAGATCGGACAGCTGCGCTGCGGTATATTCTTTTTGATAACGAGCATGCGTTTTCATGGCCATATCGGCATAGATGTTTTCGGCGGCGAGCTCTTTGACGAGGGGATACAGCGGCAGTTGGTCCTTTTTGATTTCCGCAGCGAGTCCGCTGTGTTGAAGCATTTCCATCAAATGTCCGACCAATCCAAATCCGGTGATGTCAGTCATGGCATGCACTTCTTTAAGACTGCCCAGGAGACTCCCTTCCACATTGAGTTTCTTCATACCCGCTATGGCAGGAGCCATTCCTTCTGCGCTGATGCGGCCGCGTTTTAATGCGGTGGAGAGGATTCCAATTCCCAAGGGTTTGGTGATGTAGATGAGATCACCCAGTTGCGCTTGGTGGTTGCGTTTGATGTGTTGGGGATGAATTTTCCCCGAAACGGACAATCCAAAAATGGGCTCTTCTGTTTCTATCGTGTGTCCGCCCGCGATGGGGATTCCTGCTGTAGCGGCGATATCATGCGCTCCGCGCATAACTTCATGCAAATGATTCAAAGGAATTTTGGAAGTCGGCCAGCCCACAATGGCCAAGGCCATCAGGGGTTTTCCTCCCATTGCGTACACATCGCTCAAGGCGTTGGCGGCGGCGATGCTACCAAAGTCGTACGGATCATCCACAATCGGTAAAAAGAAATCCGTGGTTTGAATCAAAGCGGTTTCCTCATCCCATTTCCACACCGCCGCATCTTCATTGTGCTCGTTCCCCGCCAATAAATGGGGGAAGTGAGGTTTGGGTAAATTTTTCAGTACCTCCTCGAGTTGCAGGGGCCCCATCTTACATCCACAGCCTCCGCTTTTGGTGTACTGGGTTAATTGGATTGGATTCGACATTGTTGGTGAATTTGGTAAGCGGTATCGGTGGTGTTTTCCAAAGTGTGAGTCAATTCAAGAATGATCGGGGTTTTGATCAATGAAGCGTGGTGTGCGTAGCTTTTATCATAGTAATGCAGCAATAGACGGATCCACTCTTTTCTATTTCCCGCATGCAAGTGCATCAACGCTTCTTTGACTTGCTCCGACCCCATTCTTTTAGAAAGTTGCGTTGTCTTTTCTGACAACTCCTCATTGTGACAATGGGAATAGGCGTGCTCAATATATTTGATGCGACTTTCCAATTCTCGGTGAAGGACGATCCTGGGCCACGACCACATTTCATTGAAAAAAGCATCAGGAATGCGCATTTTTCCGATCATCCTACTTTCGCTTTCCACAAAGAGGGGTGTGTGATGGGCTCCTATTTTTTTCAGAGATAGGCCCAGCTGATTTTCAAATTGCTCTTGCGTGGGCTGCGCTGGCATGCGCACCCCCCCAAAGGCAGAACCTTTGTGGTGTGCCAATCCCTCTAGGTCAATGACACCTTTCTCCAGCGATTGTAAAGCTTGCAGGACATCGGTTTTTCCCGTTCCGGTGTGTCCTGCCACAACATACCCTTTTCTGGCAATAGTAAATTCTTGGAGGAGGGCATTGCGCCAAGCTTTGTAGCCTCCTTGTATTATCAACACCTCGATGCCTACTTCTGCGAATAGTCCTGCGGTGATTTTACTTCGCAATCCTCCTCGCCAACAATGCAGCCATATTTTTTTAGTCGGAGCGGCGGTCAATGCTTGTTGCTGAATAGCAGGAAAAAAAGGAGTAACCAATTGATACCCCAATGCAATAGCGGCCTCTTGACCTTGTTCTTTATAACAACACCCTACTAAATGTCTGTGCTCATCGTTGAGCAGCGGAATGTTAATGGCGTTGGGAATGTGACCTTGTGCAAACTCTTTGGGAGAGCGGGCGTCGATGATAATGGCATCTTCTTTCGCTTGCGCAAAAAAATCATCTATGGAAATGAACCGAGGTTCTTCCATTACATTCCATCTCCGTCTAACAAATTACCCAAACCGCCTAAAATCCCACCTTCTTCTTTTCTTCCCCCTACTGATCCATACGACATGATACGGCTGGCCAATCGAGAGATGGGGAGTGTTTGCAACCACACTTTACCGGGTCCTCTCAACACGGCATAAAACAGACCTTCTCCTCCAAATATGGAATTCTTGATTCCACCAATAAATTGAATGTCAAAATCCACCTCTTGTGTGTAAGCCACGATACAGCCCGTATCAACGCGCAATATTTCTCCGGGAGCCAATGTACGTTCTATGATGTGCCCACCGGCGTGACAAAAAGCGAGGCCATCACCTTCTAATTTTTGCATGATGAAACCTTCTCCTCCGAAGAGACCGGTTCCCAACTTCTTTTGCCACTCGATTCCTACACTGACCCCTTTTGCGGCGCAGAGGAAAGCATCTTTTTGACAAATCACCTTGCCTCCCATTTGTTGTAAATCCATCGGGATAATTCTTCCGGGATAAGGTGAGGCAAAAGCTACTTTGGCTTTGTTATAGCCATGATGCGTAAAGGCGGTCATGAAGAGACTTTCGCCTGTGAGCATGCGTTTACCGGCGCTCATTAGTTTTCCAAAGAACCCATTGTTTTGAGCAGAGCCATCGCCGAAAATGGTTTCCATTTGGATGCCATCGTCCATGTACATGAACGCTCCGGCTTCTGCGACAACGGTTTCTTGTGGATCGAGTTCGATTTCCACGCATTGCATTTCCTCGCCGTAAATGCGATAGTCGATTTCGTGATTTCTTCTCATGTTGTATTTTATACCAATTCAATATCAAAATTAACGAGCGACACAAATTCAGCGATGCGTTTATGGATGTCGTCTTGATTGATTTCTAACAAACGCTGTGGACCAAATTTCTCACAAGTATAGGAGGCCATGGCGGAACCCACGATGATGGCGCGTTTCATGTTTTCAAAAGAGAAATTCTGAGTTTTGGCCAAGTAGCCGGCAAAGCCACCTGCAAAAGTATCTCCCGCGCCGGTAGGATCGACTACCTCTTCCAAAGGCAAGGCAGGAGCAAAGAATACATGGGAGTCATGGAACAAAAGGGCACCGTGTTCCCCTTTTTTGATGATGAGGTATTTGGGACCCATTTTCAATATTTTCTGAGCCGCTTTCACCAAGCTGTGTTCTTTGGACATTTGGCGTGCTTCCTCGTCATTGATGGTCAACACATCCACTCTTTTAATCACCGCCATCAAATCGTCCCAAGCGATGTCCATCCAGAAGTTCATGGTATCCATGATGACCAAGGCCGGGCGCGTGGGGAATTGGTCCAATACTTTGGCTTGGACGGCAGGCGCTAGATTGCCCAATAGCAGTACAGGGGCTTCGGTATAGCTGGATGGAACTTTGGGATCAAAGGTAGCGAGGACATTGAGGTCCGTGACCAACGTATCGCGGGAGTTCATGTCCAAGTGGTATTTTCCTGACCAGTAGAAAGACTTCTCGCCCATTTTGATTTCGAGGCCTTCCTGATCGATGCCGCGTTTTTTCATGTCCGCGAGGAAGTCGGTAGGGAAATCTTCACCCACTACGGACACGAGACCAGATTGGTTGATGAAGTGCGAGGTAGTGAGGGTGATATAGGTAGCGGCGCCACCGATAACTTTTTCTTGTTTAGCAAAAGGAGTTTCGATAGAATCGAAAGCGACCGTACCGACAGCGACGAGTTGGATCATTTTTTTAAAATTATTTTTGCAAAGATATTGTGAAGTAGAATGATTTGTGTATTTTTGCCATCCGATTCCTACACATGAATTTCGGTGTTTTACCTTGGTAACGACAAGGAGCTGAAGAAAAAGTGGGGTGGTTTTGACAAATGGGAACGACCATTTCTCAAAAAAGTACACTCCTTAGTAGCTCAGCTGGTTAGAGCACATGACTGTTAATCATGGGGTCCCTGGTTCGAGCCCAGGCTGAGGAGCGGAAAAGGCTGCGTTATGCAGCCTTTTTTTGTATCTCCCCTCCTACCCGAAGGGAAAGGAGGGGTGTCCCGGCTGAGCCGGGACGGGGTGGTCTGTTGATAGAAAAAGTGGGATCATGACCAAAACCTGGGGATTAGGCATAAATTTTAGTCAGTCGAAAAAGAAAAAAAGCAATATTTCGAACACCTCTAAATTGGGATCTGAATGCTT
>CANHWU010000049.1 GCA_947464415.1 Flavobacteriales bacterium | reverse complement strand
TTTGTCTATTCGCCGCCATCATGGGGTAATCTACCCAGGTTCCGTGTCGGTCAGTGGAAAATAGATTATTAGGAAAAACTGCATCGGGCAATCCTATTTTTCCCTCCAAGACGTGCACCGTTATCCCATTTTTAGTCAGTAGATGGGCAAATTGCTCGAACTCTTTTCGAGCTAAATATTCAATTTGAGAAATGTCGTGATGATTCGGGAGATGCTGAAATGCATTGCTTTCAGCGGTCTCTTCATTATATCCAAAACCTACGGGATCCACCATCAAAACGTGATTCGTCGATAAAAGTTGAGTGGTTTTGTTCATGCTCTCACTATTTTTGTAAAGATGCATAGATTTTCATTGTTGGTCCTAGTCTTTTTTATAGGGTCCCTTTTAAGTTGTGATGATGTCAAAATTCCTTTCATATCCTCGAAAAAGGAGGGCTATATCAAGTATGAGGTGAGTTTTCCCTTTGAGTCGGGTTTAATGACGCAGTTTTACCCTAAGGAGATGTATTATTATTTCAATGAGGAGCAGGCCCACATCACGCTTTCCTCCTCCTACGGAGTAGTGCAAACTGATTTTTTTATTGGTCAAAAGGATCAAATTTTCTCCCACTATTTGAAGTCTTTTGGTGATAAAAAGGTAATTCACATGCACCATACCAATGTGCATGAATGGTTAAAGCGCTATCCTGATGTTGAAATTAAAACTGACAATGATAAAAAGGAGATTGCAGGATTTCTTTGTTCCAAGGCGATAGCCGATTTTGTGGGAGATAGTTTGCCGGATACAGATCTTTTTTACACCAAAGAAATTCAAATCAATGACAATAATTGGTGGAATAAATACTCGGGATTGGATGGGGTGCTTTTGGGGTATGATGTTAATCTTTATGGTAAAAGAATGCGTGTCAAAGCAGTGGAGGTAGTTTTTGCCCCTCAAGATCCGTCTCTTTTTCAACGACCTGAAGGTTATGAAGAAGTGAATATGGACCAAATGGAAAGTGCCTTGCGGGAGCTTTCAGACTCTTTCGAAGATACAGAATGAACGATTGCTGATTTGAGCAGTACTGCATCTTGAAATGATCAAGATGCCTATTCTTTCTAAAATTCAATCCGACGCCAGATATATTCAAATCATCGGACAGACCACCTTTCTTTGTTGGGGAATATTATTCCTAGGTTGGCAGGAAGTGGCGGGTACTATGTTCATAGCATTAGCATCTTGCTTGGTGATGCAGGGAATCGCGATTTTTTTGGGTTGGGCGCCTCTGCATTCTTTAAGAAGTGCATTGATCACAGGATTGGGATTGAGTCTTTTGCTCAGAGTAAATGATCCTCTTTTAATGATGGCAGCGGCGACATTGGCCATTAGTCAGAAGTTTTTATTGCGTTGGAAGGGCTATCATTTTTGGAATCCAGCCAATTTTGCCATTGCCGTATTGGTGTATTGTTCTCAAGATGCCTGGGTTTCTCCGGCGCAATGGGGACAGGAAATCAGTATAATGGTATTGATATTCTTCCTGGGGGTAATCATTCTGAAGCAAATTCATCGATGGGATACTGCGTTGTTTTATATGACAACATTGGCTTTGCTGGTGGTGATTCGATTTCAATGGTATTTGGGTTGGGATTTCTCAGTGAGTTTTCATCAGCTGACAACAGGGTCTTTTTGGTTGTACAGTTTATTTATGATTACCGACCCGATGTCTACTCCTCAGCATAAGGTGGCCAGAAGAATCTGGGCTATGGCGTTGGCGGGATTGACTTTCTATCTTCAATTTTTTATGTTCATTCCTACGGCAGCAGTTTGGGCACTCTTCGTAATGACCCCATGGGTGCCGTTGATCAATGTTTTGAATAAAGAAAAAATGTTTAGTTGGATCAAATAAAAATTATCAAAATGAAAAATTTTCAAATGGTTTTAGGGATGGTGCTGAGCATAAGCTGCTTTCATCACAGCTGGGCTTTCTGTGGTTTCTATGTGGCCAAGGCAGATGCTACTTTGTTTAACAACAAAAGTGAGGTGATTTTAGTACGCAATGGCACCTATACGGTCATTACTATGGGCAGTGATTTCCAGGGGAATGTCAAAGATTTTGCTATGGTGGTGCCTGTTCCCGTGGTACTGAAGCAAAGTGATATTGCAGTGGTGGATCGTGGAATTTTTGATCGACTGGATGCTTACTCAGCACCTCGGTTGACGGAGTATTATGAGGAGAATTTGTGCCAACAACGATGGATAGAAAAAGAGGATATGTTGGCATATCCAAATGTGAGCGAGGCTTCATCTAGAATGGCCAATGAATTGACAGAAGAAGATAATTATCATGTAACCATAGAGGCACAATATACGGTTGGAGAATATGATATTCTTTTATTATCGGCCACTGAGAGTGAGGGGCTCAAGCATTGGTTGACCGACAATGGATATAAAATTCCTGCCAAGGCAGAGCGGGTGCTTCAGCCATATATCAAGAGCAATATGAAATTTTTTGTGGTAAAAGTAAATTTGAATGAGATGAAGAAAGGAGGTTTCACCACCCTGCGTCCTATTCAGATTCGCTTCGATCACCCTAAGTTCATGCTCCCTTTGCGATTGGGAATGGCCAATAGCAATGGGACACAAGATATGATTGTCTATGCCTTTTCTCCCAATGGTAGGGTGGAGTGCACCAATTATCGAACAGTGAAAATACCCACAGATCGAAAGATCCCTCTTTTCATTCAACATGATTTTGGTAGTTTTTACAAGAGCGTATTTGACAGAGCGTATGAAAGAGAAGGAAAAAATTGTGTTTTCTTGGAATATGCATGGAATGTAACTCCCTCTTGGGGAGGAATGAAATGCGACCCGTGTGTGGGAGACCCTCCGGTGAACCAGGATTTTGTGCAAGCAGGCGTCAATTGGTATCAACGAAATACTGCCTCTTCGATTTTTTTCACTCGGCTGCATGTTCGATATGATCAAGCCCATTTCCCAATGGATTTACAGTTCCAATCTACCCCCAATACAGAACATTTTCAAGCCAGATACATCATTACTCATCCGGCTCCAGTGTATGATGGTTTTGACTGTGAGTGGGGTCAATCCTATTTAGTAGAATTGCATGACAGAAGGCGATTGGAATGGGAGGAGTGGTTGGCACTAACGGGCTCGGGAAATGCGGCGAGATACTCCTATATTTCAGAGTTTGATCAATATCTTCACCAAATTCCTCCGCATTGGCGAAATGAAATTGAAGAGCAATATGAGCTACCCACACTTCCTAAAAAAGGAAGTATTTGGCCGGATAGCATTTCTGTGGAATGGAGCGGAAGCTCAGAGGGAGATCAAAGCAGATGGGGATGGTTATTGGGATTGTTAACTTTTGTTTCTGCCTTTATCTTTTTCTCTAATCGGAAGTTGAAATGATTACTTTTGATCAAACAAAAAACAAAAAAGTATGAATTGGATTCTTCTTGCGCTCATTGGCGCCACAGTAGTGATGGGTTTGAAAACCGTACAGCAGGGTAATGTAGCGGTGGTGACCATCTTCGGTAAGTACCGCAGAATTATTCGTCCGGGACTGAATTTTATGATTCCATTTATCGAATTGATATTCAAAAAAATATCTACCCAAAACCGATCAGTGGAATTGGAGTTCCAAGCCGTAACACTCGATCAGGCGAATGTATATTTTAAATCGATGTTGTTGTTCTCTGTTAAAGACGCAGAGGAAGAGACCATCAAGCGGGTAGCTTTTAAGTTCATTGATGACAAGAGTTTGATGCAAGCATTGATCAGAACCATTGAAGGGAACATCCGCTCTTTTGTGGCTACCAAAAAGCAATCGGAGGTGTTGAGCTTGCGCAGAGAGATTGTAGATCACGTGAAGGAGCAAATTGACAATGTCATCGAGGAGTGGGGATATCATTTGCACGACTTGCAGATCAACGATATTACGTTTGATGAAGTGATCATGAAATCCATGAGTCAAGTGGTGGCCTCCAATAATTTGAAAGCGGCGGCTGAGAATGAAGGACAAGCTTTATTGATCACCAAAACCAAAGCCGCTGAAGCAGAAGGTAATGCCATCAAAATTGCCGCTACTGCTGAAAGAGAGGCGGCTCAACTGAGAGGTCAAGGAGTGGCATTGTTCAGAGAAGAGGTGGCCAAGGGAATGCAGAACGCGGCTCGTGAAATGCAGCAAGCGAATTTGGATACCAGTATGATCATGTTCAGTATGTGGACAGAGGCCATCAAGAATTTTGCAGAGTATGGAAAGGGAAATGTTTTGTTTTTGGATGGGTCGCCTGAAGGCATGCAAAAGACGATGCGTCAAATGATGGCGATGGATCAAATCATGGATACAGATAAAAAATAGAGTATTTCGCGAAGCACTTAGTTTTGACCTTGGATAAAAGAGGTGATTTTGTAGCGATGGACTGAGCATTATCAGGGGTAGATGTCACTTTTGCTGCGTTTTGCTTGTTTTTTCCTTTTATAAGTTGCGGTGTCAATGTCTCTCCGCTACTCAAGTAATTTCTTACCACACCTTGGAAGGATACAAATAGCTCAGGTTATTTGCTTTTTTGCTTGTTAGATTGCCTTTTGTTGCGTATATTCGCGCTCCTTTTGAAAAGGAAACATGAGAACAACGTCAGCTCATGAAATTGAAAAAGTAGAACCCATTCATTTTTGACGTACAACTTCGGTTGTGAATGAATACAATTTAAAATGCCAAATGGCAGAGAATCTAAACCCAGCTGAAGAAGCTGAAAACACACAACCCGCAGCTGAAGAAACAGTGCCGGTAGTTTCCCAAGAAGAAGTAGTACGTGAAGAGCCTGTAGAGGAGCTTTATAGCACTGCTGATGATCAATTGTACATGACCTCTACCGGTGAGTTTAACTGGGAAGCCTATGAAGCGGCCGGAGGTTATACCAACGATGAGCGCAAGCGTTATGATGACGTTTACGAAAAAACCCTTTCTACCATCAAAGAAAAAGAAGTGGTACCTGGTACTATCGTTTCTATTGGAAAAAAAGAGGTAGTGGTAAACATCGGATACAAGTCAGAAGGTGTAGTACCTGTGACAGAATTCCGTTACAATCCAGATTTGAAAATTGGAGATTCAGTTCCGATCTTCATTGAGACGCAAGAGGACAAAACAGGTCAAATGCGTGTCTCTCACAAGACGGCTCGTTTATTGAGCGCTTGGACAGATGTCAACAGAGCATTGGAGTCAGGTGAAATCATCAAGGGAGAAGTGAAGTGTCGTACCAAGGGTGGTTTGATCGTAGATGTATTTGGCTTAGAAGCTTTCTTGCCAGGTTCACAAATCGATGTGAAGCCCATTCGCGATTACGATGTATATGTAGGAAAGGTAATGGAGTTGAAAGTGGTGAAAATCAACAACGAATTCAAAAACGTGGTGGTTTCTCACAAAGCGCTTATCGAAGCAGAAATCGAAGAGCAAAAGAAGCAAATCATGTCTGGCTTGGAAAAAGGTCAGGTATTGGAAGGAGTGGTCAAGAATATCACCAGCTATGGTGTGTTCATCGACCTTGGCGGCGTAGATGGTTTGATTCATATCACCGATTTGTCTTGGGGACGTATCAACCACCCAGAAGAAGTGGTGCAATTGGATGCTAAGATCAACGTGGTAATCTTAGATTTTGATGATGATAAGAAGCGTATCGCTTTGGGATTGAAGCAGCTTTCTGCTCATCCATGGGATGCGTACCAAGAGCAATTGCAAGTGGGTCAAAAGATCACTGGAAAGGTAGTGGTATTGGCAGACTATGGTGCATTTGTAGAAGTAGCTCCAGGTGTAGAAGGTTTGATTCACGTTTCAGAAATGTCTTGGAGCTCGCATTTGCGTTCAGCACAGGATTTCTTGAAAGTAGGTCAAGAGGTAGAATGTGTAGTATTGGCGGTAGAGAAAGACGAGCGCAAGCTGAGCTTGGGTATGAAGCAATTGAGTGTTGATCCATGGGAAGGCATTGAAGGTCGTTTCCCGATTCAGAGCAAGCATTCTGCTAAAGTTCGTGCGTTTACTAACTTTGGTGTGTTCTGCGAATTGGCAGAAGGTATCGACGGTTTGGTGCACATCTCTGACCTTTCTTGGAGCAAGAAGATCAAGCATCCATCTGAATTCTGCGCCATCGGTGATAACATCGAAGTAGTGGTGATGGAATTGGACAAGGATAATCGCAAGATCAGCCTAGGTCATAAGCAAATCGAGGAGAATCCTTGGGATGTTTTTGAGACCGTATTTACCGAAGGTTCAAGACATCAAGGCACTATTATCCGCAGGGAAGGTAGCCATGCGATTGTTTCATTGCCATACGGTTTGGAAGGATTCTGCTTGAGCAAGAATATGAAGAAGGAAGATGGATCTACTGCTAAAGTGGAAGATACTTTAGAGTTCGTTGTATTAGAGTTCAACAAGAACCAACGCAAGATTGCGGTTTCTCACACGGGTACATTCAAGGAAGAAGAGGCCTCTGCTGACTCCGCCAAGAAGCCACGTGCTAAGAAATCAGAAGGTAGTGATAACAATAGCGCAGTAAAAGCGGTGAATGCTCAAGTGGAAAAATCTACTTTAGGAGACATCGACGCATTGGCTGCTTTGAAAGAGAAAATGGAAGGTAAGGGAGAGTAATCTTCCACCCTTTATAGCTTATAAAAAACCACCTCTTGGGGTGGTTTTTTTATACCTTTCGGAAATGAATTTCAATTGCGTTCGATTATTGGTTATTGTTTTGATGCATACAGTGGTCTTGAGAACACATGGATACGCGCAGCAATTTCAAGATGCATTTTACGAGCAATGGGGGCACCAGGATACTACAGGGATGCTCAGTTTCTTGAACCAATGGAAAAAAGCTGAGCCATACAATCCAGATGTTTATGTAGGTTTTTTTAATTATTACGCAATCCAAACTTTTGAAGAAGAAACCTTGTTTTTGACTGAAATGCCTCAAGATGGCGGAGAGTATCTGGAGGTAAGAGATTCGTTGAATAATGTGAGTGGCTATCTCAGTTCCCAAATGGTGATCAATGATAGCATTTTGAATATCGCTTTCGATTGGGTGGACCAGGGGATAGCGAGATTTCCAGATAGATTGGATTTGAGGATGGGAAAGGTGTATTTGGCGGTCGAAACCGATAGAATGGACTTGGTGCGCTCTGGGCTCCAATCCGCGATATTGTCAGGAGATAGTATTCATCATGAATGGAAATGGATGCGTGAGGAGGTGCTCGACAGTGGACAATATTTTTTGTACAGCAGTGTCCAAGGTCATTTATATGAATTGTTTGAAAAACAAGATAGTATAGCGGATGATATCATCCTAGGGATTTCCCAACTCATGTTACAACAAGATGATCAACAGTATTTTGCCATGACAAATATCGCAACGTTGTTCATGATTAAAAAGCAATTTACCCTCGCGATAGACTGGCTCAAGAAGGCGGATAAAATCTATGAAAAGGATCCTATTATTCTTTCCAATTTGGGATACTGTTATGGAGAGTTGCAAGAATGGAAGAAGGCCAGGCGTTGTTATGAGGAAGCAATGAAATGGTCTGATGCGGCCGGTAGAGAATATTGTCAAAGACAACTCGATGGGTTGCTAGAGCAAGAGAGGAAATAATTATTACGAGTTTGCAGTATAGCGTGATTTTTTTGTTTTGTCTTCTCGGAAGAGCACTATGCGCTCAGCCGTTGGAATTATTGTGTTTGAACATTAGATACGATAATCCCGCCGATGGGGAGAATGCATGGACCTTGCGAAGAGAGCTGATGGCTCACTGGATACAAGACAGTATTCAACCCGATATTATTTGCTTACAAGAGGTTTTACATCACCAACTTACTTATTTTGATAGTCTTTGGAAGCAAGATTATGGTTATTTCGGAGTAGGTCGTGAAGATGGTCAATGGAAGGGGGAGTATGCCCCAATTTTCTACAAGAAATGCAGATTTAACAGGATACAATCCAAAACTGTATGGCTTTCTCCAACACCCGACGTGCCCTCTAAAGGATGGGATGCTGCGTGTGAAAGAATTGTCACGGTGGTCTATTTGCAAGATTTGGTTAAAAAAGATACGATTTGTGTATTCAATACCCATTGGGATCATATCGGCAAGGAAGCCAGAACAAAAAGTGCAGAAATTTTATTGGAAGAGTATTTTAAAGTTCCTGATCATTGGGAGTTTTTTGCAGCGGGTGATTTTAATGCTAATAGTAACGAGTCCTCTATCGTTCAGCTCATGACGGAATGGAGAGATATCTGTCCTGTGGAAATGAGGGATCAAGCGACACTCAATAGATTTGATAATACAAAGACTTTTGAGAGGATTGATTTTGTTTGGACACGAAAGAAATCCACACTTCATTTTGATTACTTCCAAAAGCGATTTCTGAGCACAAGTCGATTTATTTCTGATCACGATGCCATCGGTTGGAGATTAGAGTAGTGTACTGAATTTTGTTTAACTTAGCTCAATGAGAATTTTCAATCTTTTTTTTGTTTTTCTATTGTCTACATGGAGTGTAGCCCAGACTAAGAATGTCAGTGATTCCACCTTAATTGCCATGGAGAAGGCAGATCAGGCCTTTGTCATGCTTGATCAAGGAAGGGAGAAGTTGCCGCAGGCAATCGCATTAATGAAAGAAGCTGTTGCCTGGCAACCCACTCGATTTGAATATGCTTTTCAACTCGGTTTTTTTTATTTTCAAGGGGAAAATTATATCGAGGCATCACAGCAATTAGAAAAGCTCTTAGATCATCCAGAGGTAACAGCGCAATGCTATCAATTGTTAGGGAATGTTTGCTTTCTGCTCAAAGACCCGACAAAGGGATTGAGAATATTTGATTTGGGTCTCAGTAAGTTTCCTAAATCGGGGTTGTTGTATGCAGAGAAGGGGAAATATTTTAGGGATAAGGACGAAGGACAGTCTCTATTTTATTTCGAAAAGGGGATTGAGTTGGATCCAAATTTTGCTATGAATTATTATCATGCAGCGGAACTTTATTTTGGGCAAGCAGAATCGGTGAAAGCCATTTTGCATGGGGAGATTTTTATGCTGTTAGATCGTACTTCAAGTTACACCATTGCGATGAGTGAATTGTTGTACGGGGCCTATCGAAAGAATATAAAGGTGACAGTCGATGGTCGTTTACAAACTTTTTTCTGTAGTCAGAGCAAATCGGATGATATTATTGAGTTATCTGGAACCAAGGTGCATCCACCATTTTGTGTAGCTTATGCTTCAATGATCAATGAGTCCGGTTTTAATTATAGTGTCTTGTCAATCTCCAATCTGGCCAAATTGCGTGAGCAAGTTTTAGAATTGTATTTTCAATATCAGTTCGACGGACAATATCAGGAATGGGCTTTTGATTTTCAAAGGTATATTCAAAGAGCGGGGCATTTAGAGGCGTACAATCATTGGCTTTTAATGGGAGGTAACGAATTGGAATTTTTGCAGTGGAAGGAGAATAATGAGGACAAGTGGCTCGCCTTTACCAAGTGGTTCGCTCAGCATGATATGGCTATTCCAGAATAGCCGGAGTGAAATTTAGACCATCATCGTCTAAAGAATAAGATGGATTTTAAAGTGATTTTCGACCAGCATAAACGAATGGTCTACAATTTATCGTTGCACTATGTTTGGAGTAAAGAAGATGCAGAGGAAATCACCCAAGATGTATTTATTCAGGTATTCAGCCATATTGAGCAGTTTAGGCATGAAGCACAGTTGCGCACTTGGATTTATAGAATAACCATCCATACCGCGCTTGATTTTTTAAAGAAGAAGGCAAGAAAAAAGAGAGGAGGAGGATGGAAAGCGCTATTCATCGATTCTCCGCATTGGAATGATAAAGAGTTAATTCCCTTTGCTCATCCTGGATTTGATTTGGAACAAAAGGAGCAAGTAGAGCAATTGATGCGTTGGATCTTTGAACTCCCCGACAAGCAACGAGATGCCATCGTCCTCACGAAACTCGAGGCATTATCCTACCAAGTTGCTGCTGACTGCATGCAGATTTCTGTTAAGTCATTAGAGAATTATATTTTCAGAGCAAAAAAGAATATTCAAGAAAAGATAGAAAAACAAAGGAAATGAATATAAAAGAGTCGTCTAAGGATATGATGCAAGATCCGTTTTCAATCCTTAAAAAGGTAAGATCTCAAGAAGTGGATGATGTTTTGTGGACCAGAGTATCAGCGAGATGTTCCATTGAGTCATTGGCCATTCCCCTGTCGCATAGGGTGGTGATGGTGATGCTCATGGCGATGATGCTGATGAATATGGGTTTGGGTTGGTGGAAGTTTAAGAAGGATATTCATCCAAAATCATGGTCAAACACTCAGTACTACCATCAGTTTCAATGGAATGTTTATGAATAGGCAAAAATGGTTTCAATGGGGGGGTATTTCATTATTGATAGTGAATACGGCGTTGATGATAGGGATACTTATCGATCACCCTGGCCCCCAAAAACAGGGCTCACCGAAAGAAGAGATTATCTCACTCTTGCATTTGGATGATGAACAAATAGTCATTTTTGAGAATTTGGTTCAAGAACATCAATGGAAAATGCGGACACTGATGGATGAAATGATGAGTGCACAGCAGCGTTATTATAAGAGCTGCTTTGAGCGTAATGATTCTCTTGTATTGGACTCAAAGCCATCTTTAAGCCAAGCACATCAAGCATGGGAGGATATGCAAGTTCAGCATTTGAGGGATATTGAGTCGATTTGTCGCGCGGATCAGTTGAAGTATTTTCATCAGTTGGTGGAGCGTTTTCCTCAGTTTTTTCAGCCACCTCATCCTCCTCGTCCATGAGATTAGGGTGTTTTATTTTGATGTGGTTTTGGGGTAATTTAAAGGCCCAGCACGACATTCATTTGAAATGGAATTTTCATTCTACTGACCCTTATTTGAATATTGAAGTTTGTAAATTCTATGTGGGGAATTTTGTGTTTTACAATCACGGTATTGAGGTGGGAAGAGCAGAAGATTATTTTTTAATGGAGAGGTTGAAGCGAGAGGAACTTGTTTTTCATGAATGCATCAATACGGGATTTGATGCTTTTGAATTTCAGTTGGGTGTTGATAGCATTACGCATGAACGGGGCGTGATGATGGGTGATTTAGATCCAGTGCAAAATATGTATTGGACTTGGCAGGCGGGATATATTGATGCTAAAATCGAAGGGAAGTGGAAAGAACATCCTTTTCAATTGCATTTAGGCGGATATCAACACCCCTATCGAGCCGATCAGAAAGTAAGAGTGAGTTGTTCTAAAGTACAATACGAGTATCAGTTTGATTCTTTTCTCGATATTGGGTTTATCCAAAGACTCAATGAAGCAATGGGGGACAATGGTTGTCTAATAATGTCGCCGCGAACCGAGGCGGTGGAATGGATGCAATGGATCGCCAATAAAATGATGGAACATTGAAGAATAGGGTAATTTTGGGCATTGTTGTCGGAGTGAGCTGCCTAGCCGCTTGGAATCCTCCTTTCCAGTATCCGGATCATTGGCCTGCTCCTCAATACGCATTTGAGCACAATGCCATCGATTCTTTGAAACGAGAATTGGGAAGGGCATTGTTTTATGATCCCATCCTTTCAGCGGACAGTACTGTATCTTGTGCAAGTTGTCATTCTCCTTATCAAAGTTTCGCGCATACAGATCATGCCGTGAGTCATGGGATCAACGATCAGTTGGGTAATCGGAATGCGCCTGTGCTAATCAACTTGGCTTGGCAAAGGCAATTGATGCATGATGGCGCCATTGCTTTCTTCGATTTTCAACCTTTGGCCCCTATTACACACCCGAAGGAAATGGGGGAGGATTTGAGACATGTTTTGATAAAGCTCAATCGCCAACCTCGCTACCAAAGGGAGTTGTTTGCTATTTATCAAGATTCCACTATGACGAGTGAGCGTTTGTTGAAATGCATGAGTCAGTTTTTGTTGTCGTTGGTGAGTGCTGATTCAAAGTATGATCAGGTGCAGGGAGGTGTCTTGTCTTTTACGGAGCAGGAGCAATCGGGTTACCGTGTTTTTCAAGCGCATTGTGCACGTTGTCATACTCCCCCCATGTTTACCAATTATGCATTTGCTAATAACGGTATTTCCGTGGATCCTATGTACCAGGATTCGGGTCGCTACAAAATCAGTCATCAAGCGCAAGATGTATTTCGATTCAAGGTTCCCACATTACGCAATATTGAGTTCAGTTATCCTTACATGCACGATGGTCGTTATGCTACGTTGAGAGAAGTACTGCAACATTATAGTAGAGATTATCATAGCAATGAAGGAGCAGCGGATGTTTCCTTGCCTTTGTCTTTTTCAGAAAAAGAGGAAACGGATCTATTGGCCTTCTTACTTACCTTGAGTGAGCCTGCCTTTAATTTCAAAAAAGAAAATCAATTTCCACGGGCGTTTTTTCAGCGGTAACCAATACCTTTAACCCATGGATAAGGGCAATTTTTCAATTTTGTTGAAGAACACCATCGAGGTGGTACAAGAAGTAGGACAATGGATGCGCACGCAACGAGTAGCAGTGCAAGAGATAGAGACAAAAACACCCAACAATTTAGTTTCCTTTGCAGATAAGGAAAGCGAACGACGATTGGTTACAGCATTCAGACAAATTTTTCCAGAGGCGGGTTTTATCGCAGAAGAAGGAACAGGAGAGAAGGCGCAAGAATGGAATTGGGTAATTGACCCTTTGGATGGAACCACCAATTATTTGCATGGTGTTCCTATTTGGTGTATCAGCGTGGCGCTTTGCCATCATCGAGATCCGGTGTTGGCCGTAATTTATGATCCCAATAGAGATGAACTTTTTTCAGCTATCAAAGGAGGCGGTGCTTGGTTGAATGAACATCCTATGCGGGTAAGTACAGAAAACAATCTTCGTGATTCATTGTTAGTGACGGGATTTCCTTATGACGATTTTGGTAGGGAAGAGGCCTACATTGGATTGTTCAGGCATTTGATGAAAGAGACTAGAGGAATTAGGAGATTGGGAAGCGCGGCGTTGGATTTGGCGTGGGTGGCTTGTGGAAGATTCGAAGCTTTTTACGAGTATGGTCTCAACCCATGGGATGTAGCTGCAGGTTGTCTTTTAATACAAGAAGCGGGTGGAGAGGTGACTGGTTTTTATGATGGGCATCCCATTTTTGAGGAGGATATTTTGGCCAGTAATCAAAAAATTCACGACGAGCTTCGGAGACGTATTCAGCGATTTTTTTAAAGAATATTCTAAATGCGAGAGGTAATTTGGAATTGCCCCTAAACTATCTTACTTTGGCTTATTATAAACCAAAGCTCAATGAGACCAATTTTATTGCTTTTGCTTTCCGCAATGATCGGAAATCAATTATTTGCGCAAGCTCCCGTTAACGACGAATGTGCTACCGCCATTCCTTTAGCGGTCAATGGAGGATATGTCACCGCATCGAATATCGGTACTGTTACGAATGCGAACAACCCGGCCTGTGGAGGCGCTGATCCAATCAAGGATGTTTGGTTCAGTTTTCAATACACAGGTGGGAGTATTTCCATTAATACTGCTTTATCAGGAACGCTCACCGATACGCGCATTGCGCTCTATAATGGGTGCTCTCCCGGGCCAGCGATCGTTTGTAATGACGATTACACCGGTATGGGATACGCTTCGAGATTGAATTTAACATGTACCCAACTCACCATGGGAGCCACTTATTACATCCAAGCGGGTGGATACAATAGTTTAGTGGGGACATTTGGAATCCAAATCGTTTCCTCGGCTGTCAGCGGCTGTACCAATGATAATGCTACCAACTATAATGCTTGCGCTACGATTGATGATGGATCTTGTATCATAGCTAATCAGAATGATGCTTGCTCATCGGCCGTTCCTTTAATTCCGAATAGCGGGGCACAGAATACCACCAATGTGAACTCATCTGTGGGGACTACCCCAGGTTGCGGTGGGGGTATTCATGATATTTGGTTCAGCTTCGTTTATCAAGGAGGAAATCTAACCCTCACCACTGCTGCCTCTTCTGAGACTACAGGTACCCAATTGGTGGACACACAAATGGCCGTTTATGAATCTTGCGGAGGAAGCATCATCGCTTGTGATGATGATGATGCAGCGGGCAATTATAGCATGATCAAATTCGGCTGTCCAATGGGCAACGGAACAGGGGGGGCTTTTGAAGATGATGTTTTAGAAATTGGTCATACCTATTATGTTCAGGTGGGAGGATACAACAACACAGAGGGGATTTTTTCAATCAGCCTTACCACGGCAACGGTCTCCGGTTGCACCGATCCGGATGCTTCCAATTACATGACTTGCGCTACACAGGACAATGGAACCTGCGAGTTCCCTCCATTGCAAGCTCAATTGACGTATAATGTAGTGGCCTCTGCCACCAATTGTTATACTTATCAATTGAACAACGCCAGTGAAGGTAATCAAGTGGCTTGGACATGGACGGTGGATGGTGGTGTTTTGAGCGATCCTAATGTGGAAAATCCTTCTGTTATTTTCAGCGGCCCTGGAACCTACAATGCTACTTTGGTGGTAACGGATCCGATGGGAGTAGTGAGCACCACTACACAGGCCATTATCGTAACGGAAGCGCATAATCTAACCTTGGATATCACAGCAGATAATTTGCCACAACAAACGACATGGAAGGTATTCAACGCGGATAATATCATGGTGGCTCAAGGAACCACCAATGATGCCTCACTCTGCATCAGTGATGAATGCCATCGTGTGGAGTTTTTTGATACCGGCAACAACGGGATTTGTTGTGCCAATGGAAATGGAGGTTTTGTGATTTATTTGGATGGAAATCCCGTAGCCAATGGTGGAGCATTTGCCAATTATACTTTTGTGGAAGTCAATTGTCCGCAGGGAAGTTCTTGTGAAGATCCTATCATCGCACAATTAGGAATCAATGCGGTGCCCACTCCTAATTCATGGTACAGCTTCACACCGAGCGTCAATGGTCAATATCGCATTTCTACTTGTGGATTGGGCAATTGTAACACAGAAATTTGGGTCTATGACTATTGCAACATGGCCAATTTTGATAATACCAATCAAGCTACCTACACCTACAACGATGATTTTTGCGGTGAGGAAGCGGAGGTGACGCCCTATCTGGAAGGAGGAGTGACCTATTGGGTAAGAGTGGGAGATATCAATAACCACTGCGGATTGGGTGCTTTTGAAGTGCTTTTTGAATACATGGGGCCTATTCAAGGTTGTATGGATGTGATGGCTTGTAACTATAGTCCCTTGGCGGAAATGCCGGCTACTTGTTATTACAATGGAGATCCGAATTGCTCTAACTTGGGTCCGGATCTTAGTGTGGATGGGAATTTGTTGTACACTTCTCTGTATCAAGCTACCATCAACGGAGACGATGCATGTCTGGTCAATGAAGGGTGTCTGCAAGGATTGGGAAATAGAGAAATTATTCGATTTTCTACGCGAATTGATAACATAGGGAATCAAGATTATTTCATTGGAGTGCCCAATACGGCCAATGATCAGTTTGTTTGGGACATGTGTCACAACCATTATCACTATGCGGGTTATGCCGAGTATGAGTTGTATGATGTCAATGGAAATTTAATGCCTGAGGTAGGGTTTAAGAATGGATTCTGTGTATTGGATTTAGGCTGTGTTACAGGTGTAGCCAAGTTTGGTTGTGGTAACATGGGTATCACCGCGGGGTGTTATGATGTGTA
>CANHWU010000048.1 GCA_947464415.1 Flavobacteriales bacterium | reverse complement strand
TTTTTCAATGAGGGGAAGGGTTCCGCAGATTTCGAGCTCAGACAGTTTGGGATATTGAATCGGCTGACCTGACATGATTTTCTCCACCAATCCAGGCACGTACAAGGCGTCTTTGAGCTGGGCGAGCTCGATGATCTCCAGGCCGCAGGTGAAATACAACTGCTCTCGTGCGCCAGGGGTGCCGTCGTAGTGGTAGTCATCATCGTAGGCGAGCCAATTGAGGGAGTCGAGAATTAAAAGATGATACTCTATCTGTGCCTTTTCGATATGGTAGATATCTATCCGATTGGCACTTTGCCCAATCAATCGCTTCTGATCAGCCGAAAAAAACACCTCTCCAAAAGATGAAAAGGGAAGCGGTGTCATTTTTCCCGTAGACTCCTCAATCCAATTCCATTTACCGAAAATATTTTTTATCAAAAAATGACTCCCATTGGAGTCCATTTTTAGTAACTCCACTTTTTGATCCAACCAAGGATAATGTTTCGAAAAAGATTTCTTTCCTTTGATCCAACACAACTCATTCTCACGATTGACATAATAAAAACAATCTGGACAAATGGGATGCGCAATACTGGTATATCCCCACAGATCATCTTGATAGGTCTTTAAACCGTGCTTTCTTTTGTAACGACGGCCGTTAAAAACATATAATTCACGTTTGACCGAAAATATCCTCTTATTCATTAAACGCTTGCCTAAAGATTTGGAGACTTTCGAATAAATAAAAATGGGAAAGATTTGATTCAAAAATGACGTAGGATTGATACCGAATCTGCTCAAATAAATCAAATCTGACTTTCGGTTGTATTCTAAAAAAAAATGTGGGTCTTCTTTCGGAGGATTTTTAAAATAATTACGCATGGACCTTTTACCAAAGAATGTTTTACCGATTTCACTTGTTGCCTTCTCTTGACTACTTGATAGTACAAAAACGCGTTCTTCCTGATCATATCTTGCACGTAATTCTGTCCTAACAGAATCAAATAGATTTCCGGGACTATCATTATTTCCCATTTTTTGGGTGACCCATTTATTATTCCATTGCAGGGGATATGGAACCAAAGAGTCATTGATTCTTTGCATGATCATTGAGGTGTCGCCCCAATTTCTTTTGATCAAATGAAGCTCCTCCTCCTCTGAATCCAATCTCGCTATCGACATTCCATCAAATCTGAAATAATGATTGAAAAGACTATTATTTTTATTTGATTTCTGAACAGAGATAAAATCGAATTCCTTTGTATTTTGCAAGCATACATTTTTTACCCCAAAGTAGCTTTTGGATTTCTTGCTTGCTTCAAAACCATCTTTCAGTGACCAATAGAATATACTCTCTGAATTATTAAAAAGGATCTTATTCGAACTTTCAATAAAATTTACTGAGTAAAATTGATTGCCCTCAACACTATCCAAACTTACTCTATTCCAATGGCCTTGCTTTAACTTCTCTACTGTTACGTAATATACCTTTTGATAATGAACGCCTGATTGATTCTCTTCGACTTTTTGACCTTGAATAACCATCAAAGTATCCCCTTTATTTACAATCCAATTAATCCCTTGAATGGATTGAAGTTTCTTCAATGCACAAGCCGAACCTTTCTTATTCTTCGTTAAGAATAATAAACTATCTCGGGTAACGTAGGTTGATAAATGTAATTGATTTGAAGAATAGAAAAACTGAATGCCGTTCAAAGCCTTTGACCTGTCGAACTCCCGTTCAACATCTCCTACGCGCCTGTCCTCATTCCTATCCAACAAAATAAATTGATTCATATTTGCCAATCTCTTTCTTCTTATTAATTGATATTTAATTGTATCATCAAGGTAAACAGGCGAATAATTAGCATCATTTGTGTGAAAGGAATAATCTCTGAAAGAAATATCCGTAAGGTTTCTTTGCTGCTTCTTTGTTTGAAAATCCCAAGCCCAATAATCTCCATCGGCGTAAAAGGTTACTGACCTCGATTTCTTATTCCAAAAAGGAGAGCATATTCCCATTTCAGATATTCCCGAATAAATAAAACTCCTATTCTCGACATTGAGAACCATGAAAAAACCATTCTTACTACAAGTAACAGCCAAATAATTCTTAATTGATCCACTGCCATCTTCCGTCGTAAAAAAAACAAATCCAACATCTTCAGGACCGCCCCATTTCGTTGATAAATCAACCTCCATCAATTCCATTACATTTGAGCGTTGAAGAACATTCCAAAATATTATTTTTCGCTCAGTTAGTAAAATAATTTCGTTCTCGTGGGAAGGGGAATTCAACACATAAAAAACCTTACCACCGCTAAAATTTTTCCTATACAAAGTTTGCAGTCCATCGGCCAACAAAAATTCGACTTCAGATGAATTGTAATCATGCAGAGCCAATACTTTTCCTCCTAAAACCTCTACCGCATTTTTTGAAGTTGGACGATTTTGTGGCGTAACCAATTCCAATGATTGAGACCAAACAAAATGACATAGGAAAAAAGCAAAAACTGTTGGTAAAAGACCCTTATTTAATATTAGATTCCACTTCATCGATTCGCTTTTTAATTTCAGTTTTTATGACTTGAGGATTTCCTTCAATTTTTGAAATCAAGATCACTTTATCTCCTTGATAAAAAACCATCTTCACTTGATAATGATCTTTTCTTCCTTTGCATTGGTATGCAATGTTCATCCGAATATATTTATCCTGTGCTATTGTTTCATGATACTGACTCTGCAATTGCCGCTCTATTTTGAGCAATTCCTCATTGACATATTGCTTCAAATTCAGATCATCCTCCAACACATTCTCATCCATATTCATCGCCATGGCACAATACACCATCGGCTTTTCTTGTTGTATTTCAATACCACTTCTGATCTCCTCATCCAACTCTCCCACTCGGATATTCCCCCTGCCAAAGGGCTGTGCCTCTTGCGCGATTCCCAATTCCCTGGTCATGTTGTCCATCGTGGTCTCCGTCTCCAAAAACCACTTCTGCACATTGATGAACTTCTCCTCATCTAGTGTACTACTGCTCGTCTTCAACGTTTTTAGCAATGAATACGTCAACAACCCATGTCCATACCTGGGCAACTCATACGCACTCTGATTGGCCGCGCTGGCGCTCATGATGAACATCCCTGACTTGTCCTTCAAGTCTTCCACCTGTCTGATTCGCTGCGTCTCATCATCATCCCGTGCCATCGCCATCAACTCCTCCGTCGCCTGACCTGAGTTGCAGGCATCAAAGATCAAGATCGTCTTATTGGGCAAGTATCCTCGCTCACCACTCATCCATTCCTCCAAATCCTTGGTGCTAATTCCCACCAAATTCTCCTTCGTCGATTCGGCTGTCAAAAAGGTAAACCGCTTGTCTTTATCTCCCTCCATCACTCCATGACCCGCAAAAAAGATCATCACCACATCCTCCGCCTTGGCTTCTTTGGCAATCGATTCCAATGCCTTCTTTACTCCTTCTCTTTCTGGTGTCGTAAAGCCATTCTCTCCTTTTACCTCACTGTTCACATAATACATCTTCACATGGTTCTCTGTACTGGTGTTCAACAATTTCTTTGCTGCGGACTCCATCACCTTTCCTAAATCTTTAGAGTCCTTGGTGGGGTATTTCAAGTCCAATCTGTCATCCTTGTAATCGCTCACGCCTACCATCAGTCCATAGAAGTTCGGATGTTCCTTTTTTACTTCCGTCGTTTCTACTTCTTCCACCACTCCTCTGGATTGCATCTCGTTATTGCCTTGTTGTACAATGCCAATCACCTTTACTTCATTCTCTTCTCCTGGAACAAAAAACTTCTGTATTTCCTTTTCTTCGATGTTCCAATCATACGCCGCTTCTTTCTTTTTTAGTTCTTCTGGTTTTTTGCTCATCACTCTTTTTCCGTTGACATATAGTTCAACGCGTTTCAATCCCAATTTTCTCGGGGTGATGGTATAGTGATAGGGGGCATCCTTTTCTTTTTCAATGAGGGGAAGGGTTCCGCAGATTTCGAGCTCAGACAGTTTGGGATATTGAATCGGCTGACCCGACATGATTTTCTCCACCAATCCTGGCACGTACAAGGCGTCTTTGAGCTGGGCCAGTTCGATGATTTCCAGGCCGCAGGTGAAATACAACTGCTCTCGTGCGCCAGGGGTGCCGTCGTAGTGGTAGTCATCGTCGTAGGCGAGCCAGTCTCCATTCTCAAAAATGCGGAGATGGTATTTGATTTGACCCGAAGCCACTTCGATCACATTGAGTTGATTGGATTGAACCCCCATCAAAAGCGAATGATCCGAAGACGGAACAAGCCAATAGCCGGCGTCATCAATATAGCGAAGCTTTCTCTCGTTCTTATTATAAATCTCTAATCTCCCATCTAAGGTAGCGCCCAACCAAACATCACCCATGGAAAAACGACGAAAATACCAATCCGAAAAACTTTGGGCACTGCTTTCATCCTGCATGGTGTGTATTACTTCTTGTGTATCCCAATCTATGATATCACATTGGAAAGGGTAACAAAGTGCCAGTTGATGATTCGGTGAGCAAATGATTTCATTGCAATTCTCAATAGGACAAACATAGAAAGATTGAGGACTGTCTAGATTTTGAAAAGAAAATTCAAATATGGTATCCCCTGCCAAATATAATCTCTCTTCCTTCCAGTCAAATTCAACCTGGCTTATGGCATTCACCAACTTTGGAAGTTCTCTATTTCTCACCATTTTTCCTGAACGATGGATGGAACACCAACGTCTCAAATACTGTTCGGGCTTTTCCACCTTCCTATCTAAAATGATCTGCCACGACTGATTTATTGAATTCCACTCCACCTTTCCCAATTCATATTCTTTGGTAATATCCATGGCTTTATGGAATAATCTGTCGCCCTCATTAAAAGTAAAAATTTCATCCCCTTCTGTTATTCCTAAAAAAAACTGATTTCCCGCCTCGTACCAATCTTTGATTCCTACAGGAGATAAGAATAAAGTATCCAAACTCTTATTTCCTTCTTTGTATTTTCCCATAAAATGTTTTGTAAAATAATACAACGAAACCTCTGATTCGCCCTTCAATGATTGTACGATTTTCAAAGGATCAAGACCCATTTGTTTCATTTCGCTTTCATTTACCCTCGCAATGGTATCCTTTGTTGCCTTATCCGTTATGGTGAAATTTCCTGGCTGAGAACGCTCTGGTATGGACATCGCTCTTTGCTCTTTGTCCTTTGCGTTTTGAAAATTTTGAAAAACAAATGACGAGGAAGATCCTTTTTTCACATCAAATTGAATTAAACCCATGCCTTGCTGTACGGGTACTAAAAACTGTTCTGCGCTCCATTTACCATTCTCCAAATAGGGGTTGGTCTGAATCCAATTCGTAGATCTGAAATCCCTTTTTTCCGTATTCCAAATTCTATACTTCCTCCTGAATGATTGCACCCAACACCACTTGCTATCTGGAGACCATGTCAATTGATTCTCTCCATTGCCTTTTTCATCCCCTTCATTCTGAATAATACTTGCTCCCTCCTCATTGAAATGTAGATTCCCTTTCCAATCTAACATCGCACATGATCCATCCGTAAATAAAAAAGCAATCCATTGCGCATTAGGAGCTATTGAGAATTGTTGAATTTGCTTGGGGGCTGACCATTGAAACACCACCTTCTCTTCATTTGCGTCCCACAACGTCCATTTCAAGCTATCTAAAGAAAGTCCGGCAATATAGGGCTGTTCTCCCGCCCAAACCATGGAGTGCAATGGTACATCAATTTTCTTTTTCCATTGGACTGTTCCATCAGCAATATTGTAACATATTACAACCTCATTATCAAGCACAAATAATTCCTTTCCTACCACTTGTAATTGAGGTTGATGGAAAACAGTAGAATCACTCCAAATAAGATTGAGATAGTGCAAAGAATCATAGGATTGATATTGTAAAGCAGAAGAATTTACATATAAAATAGTTGCGTTTTCTTCCTCTAAAAAATAATCTAACAAATCGTCTTTGGTGAGGATGACCTTTTGACTGATGGGATCCAATACTTCCAAATTTACTCTCTTCTTATTTTCCTCAGCCATTTCCTCCGCTAATACATAATCAGACTCAATGACCACTTTATTATTTTTTAGGATCTTCAAACTACTAGAAGACCACCAAAAATTATTCGCGGGAATGGTATGCAACTTTTTTCCGGTCGATAAATCGTACACCTCTCTATTCATTTCACCCACGCGCCACAGTTGATTCGATTGGCCTAAATACAAACGATCAAAGACATCCTTCTTCACGTCAGGAAGAGGAATTTCTCTCATCGCTGATAAATTAATCAATTTATATTGACCTAAAGATCTCATTAGTAATAATTCTCCATCTTCAGAAAATTGGGCAGACTCAGCGGGTTGAGGAAAATCAGAAGACAACATCAACTGTGCTTTCTGCGCCCTCAGGGGAGCAATACACCACAATGCCGACAGGCACATTACATGTAGAAAAAAAAGCCGCAGAAAAGTCATCATATATTTTGCGTTCTAAAGATAAGTTTTTTGTGATATAATGTGTTGATTACTATGGTTTTTCATAATGGAAAGACAGTTATCATACATGAAAGTGGTCTGAAAAAACAGAACACACTTTTCCTCAAAAAAAAAGAACAGGCCCAAAAATTAAGATGCTCATCACTCCACCACCCACAAAACCTGCTTAAAGAACAATTCTAAATCGCTAGGTTTTCCCTTCCAGCTAATTTGCTCCTTGTTGCCATTAATAAAGATGCTAGCTAACCCTTGCAACTGTCCATCACTGCCTAAGGAATATTTAAAATTTACTTTTATAGACCCTTTCTCTTGCGTTGCCAATGCCACCTTTGCTTCACCGCGAGTTTGGTAATTCTTCAAATAGTCATTGAACAATTGTTTTAATAATAAATCATCATCGTCCGTGTCCAAATTCAAAGCATTGGCGCAATACACCATTGGCTTTTCTTGTTGTATTTCAATACCACCTCTGATCTCCTCATCCAACTCTCCCACTCGGATATTCCCCCTCCCAAACGGCTGTGCCTCTTGCTCAATTCCCAACTCCCTAGTCATATTGTCCATCGTTGTCTCTGTCTCCAAAAACCACTTCTGCACATTAATGAACTTCTCCTCATCTAGTGTGCTACTGCTTGTCTTCAACGTTTTGAGCAACGAATACGTCAACAACCCATGTCCATATCTAGGCAACTCATACGCACTCTGATTGGCCGCACTGGCGCTCATGATGAACATCCCCGACTTGTCCTTCAAGTCCTCCACCTGTCTGATCCGCTGCGTCTCATCATCATCCCTCGCCATCGCCATCAACTCCTCCGTCGCCTGACCTGAGTTACAAGCATCAAAGATCAAGATCGTCTTATTGGGCAAGTAACCATTCTCTCCACTCATCCACTGCTCCAAATCCTTCGTGCTGATCCCTACCAAATTCTCTTTCGTGGATTCAGCTGTCAAAAAGGTAAACCGCTTGTCCTTATCTCCTTCCATCACCCCATGACCTGCAAAAAAGATCATCACCACATCCTCTGCCTTGGCCTCTTTGGCAATCGATTCCAATGCCATCTTTACTCCTGCTCTTTCCGGTGTCGTAAAGCCATTCTCTCCCTTTACCTCACTGTTCACATAATACATCTTCACATGGTTCTCTGTACTGGTATTGAGCAATTTCTTCGCCGCTGCCTCCATCACCTTTCCTACATCTTTCGAGTCCTTGGTGGGATATTTCAAGTCCAAGCGATCGTCCTTATAATCGCTCACCCCTACCATCAGTCCATAGAAGTTAGGGTGTTCCTTTTTTGTTTCCGGAATATCCACCTCCTCCACCACACCTCTTGATTGCATTTCGTTATTGCCTTGTTGGACAATACCGATGACTTTTACTTCGTTCTCCTCTCCCGGGACAAAGAACTTTTCTATTTCCTTTTCTTCGATGTTCCATTCATAATGCTCTTCCACCTTTTTAAGCTCCTCTCGCTTCTTGCTCTTCACTCGTTTACCGTTGACATATAGTTCAACCCGTTTCAATCCCAATTTTCTTGGGGTGATGGTATAATGATAAAGTGAGTCCTTAACTTTTTCAATGAGGGGAAGGGTTCCGCAGATCTCCAGTTCCGACAATTTGGGATACTGGATCGGTTGACCCGACATGATTTTCTCTACCAGGCCGGGCACATACAACGCGTCTTTGAGCTGAGCCAGTTCGATGATCTCCAGGCCGCAACTCATATAAATCCTTTCTCTTCCTTTTTCAGTACCTTCAAATCTTCCAAATTCATCATATAGCAAATACTGCCCATAAATTGGTTTCAAGCCAAAACTGACAGAGAGCAAATTGATACGACTGTACAACGGTTTACCTGTCTCTACCTCCCAAACAATAGCACGAGTATCCGGACTCGTTGAAACCAGAAATCGATCATCAGAAGAAAAATTGGCAACAAAGACCGTAGCGTTGTGCCCTTGAAATTTTTTGACCTGTTGTCCATCTTCACAATTCATCATCCAAATATCATTGCTCCCCTTGGCAATGATTACATATTTATCATCCCTGCTAAAATCAACTCCCATGGAAGGATTATCGAAAGTGGTCCAATCATACAACACTTTCATAGAAGGGAATTCGTAAAGAATTGCTAATCCTACAGGACTTGTCGCCATTAGACGATCTTTTCGATGATTCAATGCACACTGAAATAGAACTGGACTTTCCGTTACTACTTTTTTTATTAACTCTCCAGTGGATATTTTGTAAAAATGAATAGCGTTATCCTCACCGACAATAATAATCAAATCTTGATCCTCTAATACTTCAAAAGATACGATTTGTCGTCCAATGGCCTCCCACTTTATTTCCCGAGTAGGTTTAAAATCTGAAAGTTGGTATTGCACCACTTTACGATCCTTTGCGCTGGCAAAAAAAGAAGTGCTATCTTTATTCCACCTCAAGCAAGTGATTGTTCCTTCTCTATCAGCAATCCTCAATTTTAAAGAGTCATCTTGCTCAAATGCCCAAGAAAAAATTTTATCACTACCGCCTAAAATGAACATTCGTTTACTTTCATGAAATAACGAGGTTGTCATTGACTTGGTGGGATATTTTCCTTCCCAAAGATTTCTACCCGTTTTGCTATCAGCGACAAAAACTCGTCCATAAGTAGAAGAAATCAACCAATCATTTTGTCCCTCAAACTTGTTTAAAACAGAAAAAGGAGAAAAGGAATGAATAAAAATTTCCTTTCCTTTTGTTACCTCTATCTTTCTCCAAAACCTCGGATGAAAAACATACAGAAACCTCTCATCACGAGAGGTTACCAACATATGGTGTGCCTCAAAATTTTCGTGATAAGCATATTTCAAAGCATGATCTTTCGTGCTAAATACTTTGCATTCTTTGGTAAAATCTGCAATTACAAAATTATTTCCACGGTCGGAATAAAATGCACCAATGTTCTGCTCCACAGGATCCTCCATTTTTTGGGAGAACAGCAAAACCCCCGTTCTATAATCAAATTCTCGACAAACATGATCATCACAGGTAATGAGGACCCTTCTTTCAGAGGGGTGGAAAGAAAAATCCAAAATAGTGCCTTCAAAGGATTTGTTCTCATCAATTACTTCAAAGGATTCTGTATCGATGATTTTCCATCTATTCTCAATCATACCGACAAAAATGTACTTTCCATCTGGTGTAAATTCCGCGGTTTGCACGCTCTCCTCCTCCCACTGCCATTTATGAATGGGCTGGGATGATGACCAATTCTTGAGGTATAATTTTGTTCTATTACTACTGACTGTGAGCACCCATTTCTTGGAAATATTTAATGGACCCAATCCTACCGCAAAAGAATCCTGCCTTTCCTCCCCTGCCCAGGAAGACCAATCACCTGGCAACAATTCTTTAATTTTTAATTGATGATTCCCCTGCAACTCTATCACTGCCGCCTTTTGCTGGGAAAAAACCACCCATTGATTTTCACATATTTTCCAAGCGCCCGAAATAGCATGGTTTAACATGAGGGTGTCTAATGCAACGCCTTCTTGCGTGTTCCAAATTTTCAAAGACCCTTGACTTCCTATTGAAATAAAAAAATTTCCACCTTCAATGAACTTTAAGTAAACTAATTCATTCTCCCATTCATTCACCGTATACACCTCCCTTCCGGTACTGGATTCCCAAACCTTAATAACACCTTCTTCATCACCTGTTATCAATAAACTCTTTTCCTCAGACTCATCCATCGCCAATATTCGTCCATTGTGCATCAATGGTAATACCAATCGCGATTGAGACCCCAATAACAGTGAGGCAAACAAAAAAACGACACACAAGAGATTCCTATATTTCACGAGATAAAAATAGGGAAAGATAGCTTTCCTTAGTACTTTCGTTTTATGAGGTTAAAAGTAAAACTATGTTTTTTCATGATGCTCATCGGCTCCATCTTTAGTTTTGGGCAGCGGGATAGCATTTGCGGAAGTTGGGTAAAAGATCCTGATTATCCGCCTGGAACGATTACGCATTTTTCCATTCGTAAAAGAGGAAATGGATATGAGGTGTACAGAACCAAAGAGCCATCACAAAAATGGAGTGCCATGTGGGATGAAGAGACGGGGCATTATTTAGTGATTGTAGACGGGCTTTTGTTGGGATTCACATGGAATAAAGAAAAAGACAGAATCCTATTATACCATGAAAGAACGAAGGAACCAGTATTCGAAATGAAAAGAGATTTAAATAAGGAAGATGATTAATATTTAAATCCTATCAAGCAGACATCATCCACTTGCTCTAGCTTTCCCTTCCAAATTTCAAAAGAACGCATCAGTACTTTTCTAATTTCTTGAATATCCTTTTTTTGATTATCAATCAATAATTGTTTCAACGCAAGTGATTTGTATTTTTTACCGAACGGACCGCCAAATTGATCGGCAAACCCATCCGTTGCAATAAATATCAAATCATCCTTTTCTAAAATTATTTCACTCAACGAAAATGGAAATGCTTTTTGAAATCTACCCACGGGCTGTTTATCGCCTTTGTATTCAATGACTTCCTTATTTCGGACAATCCAAAGTGGATTGTTGGCTCCTGACCAATATAATTTATTTTGTCTTAAAACACAAAGTGAGATATCCATTCCGTCATTGATGACATTGTCATCATCCCCTAATTCATTGATGACAATCTCGCGTGTTTTGTTTAAAATCTCGTTAGGATAAAACAGACCATGCTCCTTGACGCTTCTATTCAAACCATTATGACAGAGAACGGACATGAGCGCTCCGGGCACGCCGTGTCCAGTGCAATCAGCAGCTGCAAAAGCAATCCAGTCTTCGTTTTGATGACGCAGCGTTTCCATCCAATAAAAATCACCTGCTACGATATCCTTTGGCTGGTAAATGATAAATGACTCTGGTAAATAAGAACGCACTAACTTTTGAGGAGGGAGTATCGCGGTTTGAATGCGCTTTGCGTACTCAATAGATTCCAACATGAGTTTTTGACTTTCCGCTATTTTCTCTCGCTGCTCATCTGCCTGCCTTTTCTGTTGAACAATTTCCTGAGTTGCAGATGCAATCTCTCGTTCCAACAACATTTGATTACGCTTCAATCGCAGTGTTCTCCAACGAATGAAAAACCAAATTCCCAATACTAAAACAATCACATATAATACTTTGGCTAATACAGAAAACCACCAAGGTGGATGAATTTCAAATGGGTAATCCGCAATAGATGAAACCGAACCATTGGCATTTACCGCCGCAATCTGCAATTCATAATAACCACTCGGTAATCCAAGAAAATCAATTTTACGATCTGAATTGGGAACACTCCATTCCTCCTGAACGCCTTTCAAACGGTAGGTATATAATGATGTGCTCAAAATGGATTCCGCTCCACTGGAGAAAATAAAACTGAGATTATTTTGATCATGATTAAAATCCCACCGAGCGGCTTCATCTTCCAATTTATTCGTGCCACTTTGACCTGATTGCAAATCCCATTCGGCAAGTACGCCATTCACCAATAAGGCGCTGACTGTGGGCGTGGTGATTGAATAAGAATCAGCCCATTCTTGTTCTCGTATATTGAAAATCTCTCTTCCGCATGCAAAAACAAGATCTCCATTCTTATCCAATTCTAATTGGGCATCTCTACTAAAAGGGATTCGTTCATTCTCCAACCTATCACTCTTTTCAACTTCATAGTCTGCAAGAGGCCGATCTTGTATTTTATTTTGACTCACATCCCTCTTTATTTTAAACGCCAATAGACCTTTTTCTGTCCAAACCATCAACCGATCCTTCCATGGCATTAACTGAAAGGCCTGCCCTAAAGAGCTACCCAAATAATGCCGTACACTCGACCATTGATTATTTCTCCACTGAACAAGCCCCTCCTCCGTGGCCATCCAAAGATTCCCATTCCAAAAGGTGAGATCTGAAAAAGTTCGACAGGGCATTCCTTGTTGATCACCTGTTATCTCAATGATCGGAATTGACTCATGTAAAGTACATTTAACTATTCCCAAATCATTGACTCCCCAATAGATATTGCCCTGCTCGTCCTCTGTAAAGGAGCGAATCGCACTTCTGGCCTCTGCAGAGTACTCGGGTAAAATAAAGATAGATTCATCTTGAATATACGCCACTTTGTTATTATCAAAAGCCATCCAGATTCGATGTTGCCTATCTTCAAAAATAGCAGTGACTACGTTAGAACAAAGTCCAGATTGAATATTGTATTTAATGGCTTCATCATTACTGCCCTTGATGAGTCCATATCCATCTGTGGCAATCCAAACATTTCCCTGACGGTCTTCCATAGCATCATAAAAGGCCGAACCCACATCCCAAAAACTTTCTAATCCAATTTGACCAACTTCTCTCATTTTGACCATACCAGAACCATTTGCGCCGACCAAAATGGAATTGTCTTTTGTAACAACCAACACGTTAATAGCATTCGTCCCCAAAAATCCATTGACATTGAAATTTTTTACACTGGCATCATTGAATACTTGTATACCACTTCCCACCGTCGAAGCCCAAATACGGTTGTATCGATCTACCATCACATCGAGCACCTTTTCATTACTCAAACCATCTTTTGCATCGATAAAATTGATTTTATCCTGATACAATTGAATAATCCCCTTACCATAGGTTGCCATCCAAACAGAGCCATCTTTTGATTCTCTGATGCTCATGATAGGACCTATTTTCTGATTACCTTCTATGACCAATTGACTGAGGGTGTCTCCGTTCCATTTGTATAACGATTCGCCATAAGAACCAATCCAGATAGTCCCTTCCTTGTCTTTATTCAAACACCAAATCAATTGCTCATTTATTCCTACCGCTTGATCCCAATAATAAAACTGCTGCCCATCCCAACTGCAGAGATGTGCTCCATACGTTGCGAATAAAATCTCTCCTGTGTTGGATTCTTCAATATCTAGTATCGTATTCTCCATCAACCCTTCTTTAGCGCTGTATTGCATGAGCCGACCTTGATTAATAACGCCCACTCCCCCGTACTCCGTTCCAAACCATATACGCTGCTGAGAATCGATAAAAATTTTGGTTATCAGATTGCAGGACAATCCCTCTGCTTCCGAAAACTGATAAAACTGATTACCCTCTTTCATGCAAATTCCCTGTCCCCACGTACCCATCCAAACTCTTCCTTGTTGATCAATTGCGACACTTCGGATTACATTATGCGGAAAGCCTTGCTTTCGATCCCATTGGGTAAAACTGCTTCCATCAAATTTCAATAATCCAGAACCTCTGGTCCCCAACCATAAGTCACCCATTGAATCTTGCTCCATTGACCACACACAATTCACTTCAAATCCAGTTTCAGTGGAAACATAAGATAGCCGACCTTCTTGACTCAATTGCTGGGCACGAGCTTCTTTACGATTAGATGACAATACCTTTAATTTTTTGGGAGTTACATTGATCCATTCTCCCGTTACCACTTTGTCCCCGGTAGAATTGGTTTGCTGAAATTGTGCATCACCCTGCCCAAAACGAATCGTTCTCATTTTCTGCCTATCCCATGGCAAAACTTCCCAATGAGTTGAATAATCGTCTTGTACAACAACATTGAATTCAGATGCTTTTTTTTCATCTACCTTTACTACCCCTTTAAAACCTGCCAAACTCTTCTTCTCGACCTCCGATTGAAAGGGTGTTCCTGTGGGCATGAAAATCCCTTGTGAGTTAAAAATAGAATCTTTAGCCCGGGATGAATTCGAGTAGGTAAAATGCTGAATCTCCATAGGAAATTGCTTCCAATCCATCTGATGAGAATCCCTCCGACAAGACCAGATTGAAAAAAGCAAAGAGCCAATTAAAAGAAACCGATTTCTTTTTTTCATTGATCAAGATAAAGATAGATGTATAAAAGTAAAATAAAAAATGGAAACGGAAAGATTAAAATCTTCTCCTGATGTGGCTTATCTATTTATTCATCTAAACTTGTACTTTTACGATTGAATTTAGATGAATAAAAAAGAGATCATTTCTCACTTTCTTTTGCTCGCAGTTGCTCTCATTTACGGTGCCAACTACGTATGGGCGAAATTCATTATGCCCCACCCCGTTAGTCCCAATGGCTTTATTCTCATCAGAGCCTTGGGTGCCACCACTCTTTTTTGGATACTCCTCAAAAAATATTGGATATTTCCTGAAAAAAAAGATTGGCCAGCTATCATTCTCTGCGGTGCCACAGGAATTGCCATCAATCAACTTTTCTTTTTCAACGGACTCTCTCTCACCGCACCTCTTCATGCTGCCATTATTATGGTGCTCACACCTATCATTGTTACACTTTTTGCTATTTTGATATTGAAACAAAAAACAACAAAATTTCAGTGGATGGGGATTTTTACAGGCATGCTCGGAGCTGTCGGCTTTATCGGATACGGTCAACTGCATCCAATGGCGGGAGCAAGTGTCAAAGGTGATCTCTTTATTCTCATCAATGCAATCTCCTACAGCATCTACTTGATTTCGGTCAAACCCCTCATGAAAAAATATCATCCCTTACAACTCATTCCGTGGTTTTTTACAGTTGGCTTGATTATCATTCTACCTTTTGGTTGGGATGAAATGCAAGCGGTTCCTTACATGAGTTTATCGAGTTTCCAATGGTCAATTATTGGATTTGTGGTTGTATTTGTCACTTTCCTCACCTACCTATTTAATATCATCGCCATTCAATATCTTTCTCCCACCCATGCTGGAATTTATATTTATTTGCAACCTCCAATTGCCGCACTATTTGCCGCTTTGGCGGGAATGCCGATTCAATCGCTCTTCAATTTACCTAAAATAATTTTCGTCTTTTTGATTGTTTTCGGTATCTATACAGTCAGTAAAAAATAATGTATGGACTCTTTCATTCGAGTTAAATCAAATTCTGCCGTTGTGCTGAAAAGAAAAAAACCTTTTATTGATTGGATTCGTAGCCTTGATGAAGAGGAAACGGATATTGATGATTTTAAAGAGGAAGATGTACTACTGATTCCAGAATGTGACAACATTGAACAGATCAAAAAATTTGTCAAAAAAAACTTTGAGGAGATTTTTACCTTTCAATGTTTCTTGGAGTGCATGGATGATGAAGTTTGGCCTGATGTGAGCAATTACAAGATTTTTCAGGATTGGTTTGAAATTTCGTGTCATACGATGGTGCTGTCTTTAGATTAATCGAATCAAACCCAACGAATCCCCGCAATCTTACCAGAACGATTGAGATACCGCCATGGTGGCTTGTTGAAACAATCCCTCAGCGGCATCACGCCGATTCAGTTTAAAGCAAAATTCGTCCAAATAAAGTTGTACATACTTTCCTTTGATCCTGTGGTAAATAC
>CANHWU010000047.1 GCA_947464415.1 Flavobacteriales bacterium | reverse complement strand
CTCTTTGATCCTTAATATCTTAGAAAACGCCATTGTGCATAGCCAGTCTACCCGCCCTATCGAAGCTCATTTTGGTATCGAAAACAAAACACTTCTTATTGAGATTAAAGACAGCGGAAACGGTATTCCCGACAATATACAATCTCAGATAACAAAACGATTTTTTAGAAGCGATAACGGCCAGCAAATGACAAAAGGCACCGGTCTTGGTCTTTATTTGGCCGATAGTATTGTCAAACACTACAGAGGCACATTGTCCTTTCATTCCAACGTTCCTTGCGGAACTATTGTAAAAATTCAATTACCACTATGAGCAAAAAAGTTGCATTGATTATTTTAGATGGATGGGGAATTGGCAAAGCTGATTCATCCAACGCCATTCACTTGGCACACACCCCCTTTACCGACGCCCTTTACCAGCAATACCCTCATGCCACTCTCCGCACCGATGGAGAGAATGTAGGACTGCCTGAGGGACAAATGGGCAATAGTGAAGTAGGACACATGAATATAGGTGCAGGAAGGGTGGTCTATCAGGAACTCGTCAGGATCAATAAAGAGATCAAAGAAAAAAAATTCCACGAGCATCCGGTCGTGCGAAAAGCCTTTGACTATGCAAGTCACCATCAAAAAAAAGTTCATCTGATTGGCTTAATCAGCGATGGAGGTGTACATTCTCACTGGAAGCATGTGGCAGCGATTGCTGAGGTTGCGAAAGAATACAATGATGTAAAAACGTATATACATGGTATAACCGACGGCAGAGATACAGATCCCAAAAGTGGACTTCGTTATTTCAACGATTTAGAAAAATCGATACAGGGTACTGGAGTAACCATTGCATCGGTCGTCGGAAGATACTATGCAATGGACCGCGATAAGAGATGGGAAAGAGTCAAAAAAGCGTATGACTTATATGTTCATGGCCACGGTGAATCATTTGACCATGCTCAAGCTGCTATTGAAGCACATTATCAAAAAAATATTACGGATGAATTCATTGAGCCGTGCATCATTCAACCATCTGGAATCATCTCTCCAGAAGATGTGGTAATTTGTTTCAATTTCAGAACCGACCGCTGCCGGGAAATTACCCAGGCCTTGAATCAAACTTCTTTTCCAGAGTTTGACATGCAACCCATGGAATCGTTGTATTATGTAACCATGACTCAATACGACGAAAAGTTTAAAAATGTCCATGTCATCTATGAGAAAGATCATCTGGACAAGACTTTAGGCGAGGTCTTGTCTCAGCATCACAAAACACAATTGCGCATTGCAGAAACAGAAAAATACCCCCATGTCACCTTCTTTTTCAATGGCGGACGGGAAGAGCCCTTTCCAGGGGAAATGAGAGCAATGCTACCATCACCGAAAGTGGCTACTTATGATTTGCAGCCCGAAATGAGCGCCAAAGAAATTCAAGAAAAAGTTATTGAAACAATGAAAACAGATGTTCCCGATTTCATTTGTTTGAATTTTGCTAATCCGGACATGGTAGGACATACCGGAGTGATGAGCGCTATCATTCATGCCGTAGAGACCGTGGACCAA
Organism: Flavobacteriales bacterium; assembly: GCA_947464415.1. Taxonomy (GTDB): domain Bacteria; phylum Bacteroidota; class Bacteroidia; order Flavobacteriales_D; family Sanyastnellaceae; genus CAMCTV01. The sequence continues at coordinate 14,458 of CANHWU010000047.1, read as the reverse complement.
TGCCTGGAAAAAGTGGTAACGGCGGGAAAAGAAATGGGATACTCCTTTATCATCATAGCCGATCATGGCAATGCTGATTTGGCCATTAATCCAGATGGTTCACCCAATACCGCACACACCACTCATCCCGTTCCTGTTTGGATCATAGACCCAAAAGTGAGCACTGTAAAAGATGGAATATTGGCTGACGTAGCACCCACCGTGCTCGATTTGTTGAAAATAGAAAAGCCGAACATCATGTCCGGCTCTTCCTTGATTCAATAAAGCGATTATTTCTCTCTCACCACTTGAATATACCCCTGGAAATATTCAGGATTAGGCGTTTTATTCCATTTGAATACGTAGTAATACGTTCCTTCCGCCAAATCTTTGGCTGTCCAATCATTTCTATAATCCGCACTTTCATAGACCGGTATTCCCCATCGATTATAAATAGTCAAAGTGGAATTGGGGAAAGCCGAAATGCCGGATGCGTTGGTCAAATTATCCACGTAAAAACTATTGTTGCTCAATTTGATATCTGTGGAGTCCACACTTCCTTCTGCATTAGGTGTAATCAGATTAGGAATCGTGATCTCACAAATATCCGGTGTCACATCATAGTTAGCTGTATCTCGATAATTACATCCTGGCTCAGTCTCCACCACCCAAAATGTTTGATCAAAAGCGGAAAGCGTCAAGGTATCGTTCTCCGTTCCAAAAGGTACATACATTTCATTTTCTACAAAGAACCAATTGTAATCATTATTGCTGTTGGAAGGCACAACAATCAACTGCAAATTAGAACCAGAACACAACAAGGTGTTTGCAACCGCTTGAACAAAACGAACGGAATCAATGTCAGGCTGATCTGGCACAGTAATATTGAACTCTGCCGAATCCTTATTACCACAAAAGTCAGTAACGGTGACCCAATAAGCACCTTCTTGAACTGTGGCTGTATCAGATAAAGTCAAAATCGCATTGGTGGAAATTTGATTTCCCGCTGGACCTTCCCAACGATAAGTGTAAGCTGGCACACCATTCTCTATGGAGGCCTGCACTTCATCTAAGACTACTGGACTTCCTGAGCACAACACCGCATCTGCTACCTCATCGATGGTAATGGGGGTGTAATCAATCAATAATAGCGTCGCGGATGCTGTATCCAAATCACCACTATCCAGAGGATTTTCAAAAATAAAACTCAAGGTGATGGTTTCATAACCTGAGGTGACATTGGAAAATGATAGCGAATCATCACCCTCTGGAACATTATCAACAAATGCACTTAAAAATAGAGTGTCTGGTTGGTTAGGATATAGAATAATCTCTGTAATACCTCCAGTGGTATAATCAGAGCCCAGTGTCGCTGATCCACTATAAACGATTTGGATGGTATCTGGCTCCAAAGCGCAAGGGGGCGGTGAAAGCACAAATATTCCATCATAGCAACTCTCCCCTTCTAAAATGGCGTTGGCCGGAAAACCGGGAATGGGACTTTGTCCTGGGGTAGTAACCGCAATGGGTTGAATCAAATTGGTACCGACATTGAAACTACCCGCTTCCAAACAAACAAAAGACTGCAAACTCTGGTCGCCACAATCCGCAATGGCCAATTTGATGTGATAGGTTTGCCCACATTGGATGGGACTTTGCGCCTCTAAAACAGCGGTGTAACCATTGGAGGAAATATCCACCTGTGTTTGATTATCGATGTAATATTGGGCATTCAAGACATTATTTACACTGCTGATGGTAATGGGTAAAGGAGGATTAGAATTGGGCACCGCAGCGATGTTGATGGCGCCACCTGGAAATGCGGCTGGAGAAGCGTAAGGACCTGTTATGCCGGGGCCTGATAGAAAGAAAGCAAAGACATCGTTGTACTGAGTGTTGACATAAGTCAAATATTCATCGGAACCGAAAATGTAATTGAAAGAAAGATTATTTCCGGTAGCCACGAAATCAAACTCCAATATCGCCACATTGTTCACATTGGTAATCGTGAAATTCTGATTGATCATCGGAGGGACCGATTGCGCCACCTCCAATAAATCAGGCTCAACGCTGATATTTGGGGTAACCGCTCCTGGCACACCTGATGGGGTCAAGGACACAACGTCATCGGTACACAATACTATTCCGGATCCTATTCCGAAATTCGCCGCACCTGCCAGACCATCTAACTGCCCCAACTGCAAACCGCTTCCCGTAAAAGTAGCGTTGCTGTAAGCCACTGTTGGTCCTAACAAATACTGAACAGCTTGATCAGCGGTCAATCCGCTGGTCATGGTAATTTGAGCAAAGCCCAAGCTCGATAATATCCAACCGAAGAAAAAGATTACAATACCTTTCATGTTATGTTTAATTGAACGTATGAGGGTAAAAATACAACGAAAGTTGCATGGGCTGTTAAAAAAAGCAATTTCGCAGGGAATCCCCGCTTCTTTACCCGTAAATTTGAAACATGAGCAAGCTGATCAGAATCGAAAATCTTACCCGCACCTACAAGATCGGTGAGGAAGTGATACACGCGCTCAATGGGGTGAATCTGGAGATTGAGCAGAATCAGTATGTTGCTTTGATGGGGCCGTCCGGTTCGGGAAAATCCACTCTCATGAATATTTTGGGATGCCTAGATCGCCCTTCCAGCGGAGATTATTTTCTCAACGGACCCAATGTGGCTACCCTGGATGACAATCAACTCGCGGTCATCCGAAACAAAGAAATTGGATTTGTTTTTCAAACCTTTAATCTCCTTCCCAAGTACACGGCATTGGAAAATGTGGCCCTACCCCTTGTTTATGCTGGCTGGTCAGAAGAAAAAAGAATAGCCAGAGCGCAAGAGGTGCTGGACCAAGTAGGATTAAAAGACCGAATGAAACACAAGCCCAATGAGCTATCTGGAGGACAAAGACAACGGGTAGCGGTGGCGCGTGCATTGGTAAACAAGCCCTCCATCATTTTAGCGGACGAACCCACCGGAAATTTGGATACCAAAACCAGTTACGAGATCATGCATCTATTTCAAGAGATCCATGATGCCGGCAATACCGTCATACTCGTTACGCACGAAGAAGACATCGCTAGCTATGCGCATCGTATCATCCGGATGCGCGATGGCGTGGTGGAAAGTGAAAAATCTCATCAACCCAATCGGATTTAGCCCTTATTTTTGGGGCTTCACAACAAGATTATGAAGCGCACTGAAATCAATCACATTTTAGATCAACCCACCATTGGACAAGAAGTCAATATCAAAGGTTGGGTCAGAACTTTTAGAAATGACCAATTCATTTCCGTCAATGATGGATCGACGATCCGAAATTTACAGATTGTCATCAGCGCAGAAAATACGCAAGAGGAAGATCGTAAACGATTACACACGGGAGCTTGTATCAGTGTAAACGGAATAGTACAAGAAAGTTTGGGCAAAGGACAGAGTGTAGAGGTGATTGGACATTCGTTGGAGATTTTGGGCGAATGCGACCCCAATGAGTTCCCCATTCAAATGAAAAAGCACAGCTTGGAATTTTTACGAGAGAAAGCGCACTTGAGATTTCGCACTTCCACCTTCAGTGCGGTGTTTCGCATCCGACATCATTTGGCTTTTGCGGTGCATCAATTTTTCAATGAGCGTGGATTTTATTATTTGCACACTCCCATCATCACCGGCAGCGATGCCGAAGGTGCGGGAGAGATGTTTCAAGTCACCACTTTGGATTTGAATAATGTGCCCAAGAATGAAGAAGGGCACATTGATCATGGTCAAGACTTTTTTGGCAAAGCCACTAACCTCACCGTGAGCGGCCAGCTCGAGGCAGAGTTAGCTGCGTTGGCGCTAGGAAAAGTGTACACTTTTGGCCCTACTTTCAGAGCAGAGAATTCCAACACCTCACGTCACTTGGCGGAGTTTTGGATGATTGAGCCAGAAGTTGCCTTCAATGATATTTTCGACAATATGGATCTAGCGGAAGCGTTTTTAAAACACTGTTTGAAATATGTGTTGGACCATGCCCAAGAAGATTTGTTGTTCTTACAAGACCGTGAGCAACAAGAAGACAAAACCAAACCCACAGAAGAGCGCCAAATCATGCCATTGATCGATCGATTGAAATTTGTGGTGGACAATCCCTTCGAGCGCATCACTTACACCGAGGCGATTGACATTTTATTGAACTCTAATCATTACAAGAAAAAGAAATTTAAGTATGACGTTTCTTGGGGCATTGATTTACAGAGCGAGCACGAGAGATATTTGGTAGAAAAACATTTCCAAAAACCCGTTATCATCACCGGCTATCCCGCCGCCATTAAGGCGTTTTACATGCGTTTGAATGAAGATGGAAAAACCGTAGCAGCGATGGACATGTTGGTACCCGGCATTGGAGAGATCATAGGAGGTTCGCAGCGTGAAGAACGTTACGATGTCTTGAAAGAAAAATGTGCACAATTCAACATTCCCGAGGAGCATGTATGGTGGTATTTGGAAACACGGAAATTCGGTACTTGTCCCCACGCAGGCTTTGGATTGGGATTTGAGCGAATGGTGATGTATGCAACGGGAATGGGCAATATCCGAGATGTGGTACCCTTCCCGAGAACACCATTGAATGCTGAGTTTTAATGAAACGCTCATTTCAATCTGTTGATTTTTATTACAACGGAGAAATAGAGAGACACATCCAAAGACACTTTTGGGGCAGCACAAAAGCAGGAGGCACTTTTGCCCCTCACATACAAACCGTAGCCCAACTTTTGGACTTGGTCAATGAAAGTGAATGCATCGAAAAAAAGAACCAAGGTCGTATGCGCAGCTGCATGGTCTTTCGCCATCCACAGGCCATTGGTCAGGTGGGCATTGGCCGGCGATTGGATCATGATGCAACAGCGATACAAACGGAAATGCGAGATGGCATTCGGATTGATTTTATCGAAGTAGAAAGTTTGCCTGACACGCATGAATTTACCTTGGTCTGCTCTTGGGAAAAAGGGCGATGGCAATTGATCACCGCTTATCCGGGTCCTGCTGGAGAGCCCTTTCCTCACCCCAAATGGGATGAACAACAGAATACACAAAGCAAACAATTTTGGGAGCGCTATATACTTTTAAAATTGAAAAAAGTGAGTTGAGTTAGATGAAATTCCAGATAACGATACAAGATATTTTTGAGTGCGACTTAGAACGAGCTTTCAAAACGCCGATGTTGATTCAAAAGAAAACTTATTTGACTTTAAAAAAACACTTAGTTTAAATGGAATAATTCCAACCGGAATCATTTATATTTGTTGAGAAAGTTAAAACCATGCAATCAAGAATTTACATTGACACCTCCATAGTTGGGGGTTATTTCGATGAAGAATTCAGAGAAGCCACTTTGAAATTATTTGAACGACTAGAAAACAACGAAATCATCTTTGTTATCTCAGATTTGTTGGATTTAGAATTACTAAAAGCTCCTCAAAGAGTGAGAGAGTTGTTACTTAGTTACGGGCCAAAAAAATTTCAAAGAATTGAACTCACAGCTGAGGCGATTCAACTCGCTGACACTTATATTACAGAAAATGTAGTAGGGAAAACCAGCTTAGAAGATTGCAGACATATTGCGATGGCCACTATTCATAAGGTTGATGTTTTAGCCAGTTGGAATTTCAAGCATATCGTAAATTTGGATAGAATAAAAGGTTATAACGCAGTGAATTTAAAATTAGGATATGCCATGATTGAAATTCGCAGCCCTAAAGATTTAGTAAATTATGGAAAAGAATAAAACACAAAAGCCATTTGACGCTGTAGTTATGATGCGAGAAATCAGAGATCAAATCAGCACTGAAACACAAAACATGACTTTCGAGGAATTAAAAGAATACATCAGCAAGAAATTGGGTGAAAGTGATCTAAAATTAATTGGTGAGGAATAAACGCAGAAGTTCCTGAACAAACAATAAACAACAGAATACATCGAAATGGAAAGTTTAGCATTGTTCGAAGAAATCCATTTCATTTGAATTTGAGACTTCCATTCCATAGAAACTCGCGAGCTCCCCACTATGACATTCCAGATTACGGTACAAGATATTTTTGAATGCGATTTAGAACGAGCGTTCAAAACGCCGATGCTGTGTGATGTCACCCAAGTACACACTGGAATGGGCGTCATGCCCAAGATCGTCGGCACCTCTGATGATGCAGATTGGGGAAAAGTAGGATCCAGTAAAAAAGTGTATGCCGCTGCCAGTGCATTGAACAAAGGAGGCTATGTCAGCTGTGATCATGTATTGGAGCGCGAAGAGAATGTGCGCTGGAAGATACGAGTGGATGATTTCCAGGCGTGGATGTTGGGTTTTTATCAGTTTGAGGGCACTTGGGAAACGGAGTTTATCTCGGAAAACCAAACGAAGGTTATTTACACTTACGAATTATTTACCCGAAGCCTATTGTTCTATCCACTAGCATGGATGTTCGCCAAAATATTTTGGAAACGCTACATGCAGCAGGTGCTTTCGAATGTGAAAGGAATGTGCGCGAGAGAAGAAGTGTATTTGTTTGAATGAAACGATAACGTGTCAATGACTGCACTTGAGAAGGTCAGCCATAAAGCACATTTCTCAATCATCACCGCATAATTTATAGGAGTTATCGCATAAGACTCTGAGCTGACCTAGGAATAGGTTTGCGAAAAAAAAGATGGAATGGATAGAAGACGTTCGTAGACAACTCATCATACGGCAATACAGTGCCAACACCCAAAAAGCTTATCTCGGTGCACTGCAATTATTGGGCAGGCACTTCACTGAACGCGATCCCCGGCACCTCCAACCCCTTGACATCGAGCACTACCTGCTGTATTTAGCGGAACAAAAGAATTACAGTTTCTCCGGATTGAATTTGATGGTGAATGCCATCAAGTTTCTGTTTGAAAAAGTTTGGAATTTACCAAAAACTACCTACTACCTACCCCGTCCTCGAAAGACGCACACGTTACCGAAAGTATTGGATGAGGAAGACATCAAAAAGATTTTTGCACAAGTAAAAAATCCGAAGCATCGGCTGATATTGTATGTGGCTTACAGCAGTGGACTTCGCGTGAGTGAGGTTGTGAACATTCGACTCACGGACATCCATCGAAAGAGCATGCAAATCAGGATTGAACAAAGCAAGGGCCGCAAGGATCGCATGGTGGTATTGAGCAAGAAAGTCCTTTCGCTCATGGAAGATTATTACCGACGTTACCGACCCAAGGAGTATTTGTTTGAAGGGCAATATGGCGGACCGTATAGCATACGCAGTGCGCAAATGATTTTCAAGCGGTTTAAGCAAATGGCCAACGTGAACATCAAGGGAGGCATTCATTTGTTACGGCACAGCTTTGCGACCCATTTGTTGGAGCAAGGGGCAGACATACGATTGGTACAGCAGCAATTGGGTCACAACAGTGTGAAGACTACGCAGCTCTATACACATGTCACCGAGAAGCGGAATCAGCATCTACGAAGTCCGCTGGATAATTTGGAGGAGTAAATACAATTTGAACAAGAAAACCACCTTATGAACTTGATTCAACCCATAAAACATTCCCTTTACGGACGAATATAATTGCCCAATAACAGTGCATAACTAGCGCATTAAAAAGATTATATCCCTGTTAAAATCAATTTGAACACTGAACTATACGTCACTTTTTAGTTACTTTTGTATGAACGAAAAAAAACTTAGAACCGTCATTGAATATGAAAATCATTTTAGTGACTTTTTGAAACTACAATCCGATAAGGTACAGAATAAAATTTTCAAAATCATTGAAATAATAGAGATTTTGGAATTCATTCCCGAACAATATCTGAAATCAATAAAAGGAACAAAAGGTTTATATGAAGTAAGAATAAGATTGGGCAGCAATATATGGAGAGTATTCTGCTTTTTCGACAACGAGTACCTGGTCATTCTGCTCAGTGGATTCGCCAAGAAGAGTCAACGAACACCACAGAGAGAAATAGAAAAAGCAGAGAGACTCATGAAAAAATATCATTCAGAAAAAACAAAGAAATGAAAACAAGAACTTGGAAAGAAATTAAAGACGAGGTGTATGGGATGAAAGGTACCGTTCGCCGTGACGAATTGGAGCGAGCATCAGCCTCCTTTAAAATGGGGTGGATGCTACGTAAAGCCAGAGAGGAAAAACAATTGACACAAGAAACATTGGCCAATAAGGTCAATAAGAAAAGGTCATTTATTTCACGCATAGAAAACGACGGAAGTAACATGACCCTGAAAACTTTGTATGAAATTGTGGAGATTGGATTGGGAGGTAGTGTGCATATCCAGATTAAGGTCTAATCGTCAAGATTCTCTCTTTCAGCTGTGGTGCGGAGTTCTTAACGCATAATTTTCATATAAGTTATAGGAGATTTCGAATAAGATTTTATTAAAGTCGTCCTCAATATTTGTGTTCATTCGATCAACACAAAAAACCAAATAATATGATTTACAGATGGAAATTAATGCAATACAATGTTTCCTTTTTTAGAAACCTTTATTATCTTTGCCTTACCTTCAAAAAGATAGTTTATGCGATATTTTGAAACTATTTTCTTGAAGGAAGCGCATGATTTCATTGAAAATCAAAATCAAAAAACGCGGATGAAGATTTTGTACAACATTGATCGAGCTTCCCAAAGGGTAGATGCCACACTATTTAAAAAACTAGATGATGACATATGGGAATTTAGAACGCGCAGTATGGGGACTCAAATCCGATTGCTCGCCTTTTGGGACAACCGAACAACCCACAAAACACTTGTAGTTGCAAGGCATGGATTTATTAAGAAGTTAAATCAGGTGCCACAGCGCGAAATAGAAAGAGCATCCGCAATAAGAAAAAAATATTTCCACGATGAACAAAACAAATGAAAAAACCAAAAAGCAAGTGTACACATTAGACGAAATGAAAGACAAGTTCATCGGAGCGAATGGCAGTCCATTGAGAGAGCAATATGAATATGACCTCAGGATGGATTTATTGGGACAAATGATTAAAAATGCAAGAAAGGAGCGTAAACTAACACAGCAGCAATTGGGTCAGCTTCTGGGCGTACAAAAAGCCCAAATCTCAAAATGGGAAAGCAGCGCTAACAGTGCAACCGTCGATACCTTGATGCGCATTTTTAAGGCATTACAAGCTGACATTCACTTTAAGGTTTCCATGGGCAATAAATACCTACATATCCAATGAATAAATTGCACGGAAAGGTCTGCAAAGATTTTTTGCTATCACCCATTCAAAAAAGAAGGTGAATCATTGGTAGGCGCACAAACAGCAGGATGAAACTTCGGCATTTATGAACGAGTGGAGTAAATAAGAAGCAGATAACCACATTTATAACCGAGAAAAAGAATCAAAACCTCCGCCGCAGAACCTTCGGCACAATTACACGCAATGCGCTATTTTTATATCGCTACTCTTTTTATTTGATTTTCAGTGGTTTTAGATTATACTTGTGTTATATAACACGCGCATACAATAACGTTAGCGGTCATTGTAAAGACGACCATCCAATCACGACAGACAACTACTTGAATAAAAAATATGGCAAAGACAAAGACAACATACACAGGGCAGGACGTTACCGACTTTATAAACTCTTATGTTGACAACGACCAGAAAAGGGTTGACAGTTTTCAACTTATTGAGCTAATGCAAGAGTGGTCCGACTCTGAACCCAAAATGTGGGGACCGAGCATTATCGGTTTTGGTAATTATCATTACAAATACCCAAGCGGACACGAAGGAGATGCACCAGTTTTGGGCTTTTCACCAAGAAAACCAGCACTTACACTTTATGTATATTCTGACACAGAGAAAAGTAAATTAGCATTAGCCGTCCTTGGTAAATTCAAAATAACGAAAGGATGTATCTATGTAAAGAAACTTTCAGACATCAAAATATCGGCATTGAAAGAACTTTGCATCGAAACAATAAAATATATTAGTGAACATCACGAATGCTCTTGTAGAGCAAAATAAAAAAATCAATTATGAAAAAATATATCATCTTAAAATTAATTGGACTGGCAATACTGACTATGATAACCTTAGTCATTATTTCATTCCTTGAAGTTGCTGTTTATTCTTACCTCATTAACCCTGGACAAGACCAAAGTGTTTATGAAGCACATGCAAACATTTCTGCACCGTATATTTCAGGCATTTTCGGGTTTATCGTTTTCTTTCTCGTTACACGCTATTGGAAGAAAAAAGAATACCCGAATGTATTCAAATTGGCAATTCTTTACCCGCTCATTTATGTTTTGTTGGATATTATTATTATAACAGCAGCAGGTGTTCAATGGTCTGACTTCATTTTAATTTTTGCGATTGCTAATACAGCAAAATTTCTTGGAAGTTACTTGGGGTATAAATTAACTAAATGACAGCAAACAGAGAGGAAATAATAGAACAACGAACCGCTAACAGCACCTACACGCAAGCAGGGGTTTCGTGCTTCGTAGGACAGGAAAGTGGTAAATTTAAAGTTCAGTTCTTCGTAGGAAGTTCAGTGGTTAAAATCCCTGCCTGCGTGTAGCTGCAAAACGTTAGCGGTCAGGCTAAAAACAGACACCATAAAAATAAATTGAGACAATGGACATTGAAAAATTAAAGTTTCCAATTGGCAAGTTTGAAAAACCAACAGTATTAACGAAAGGCATTTTAAACAAATGGATTTCTGACATTTCAACATTTCCAAAAAGACTATTAAACGAAGTTGTAAACTTGACAGACGAACAACTTGACACGCAATATAGACCTAATGGCTGGACAATAAGACAGGTAGTTCATCATTGTGCGGACAGTCATATGAACAGTTTAACTCGCTTAAAACTTGCATTGACAGAATCCCAACCAACAATAAAACCATATTTCGAAGAACGCTGGGCTGAACTAGCAGATAGTAAAAATTTGCCAATAGAACCATCATTAAAAATGATTGAAGGTATTCACGAAAGGTGGACAGTTTTGTTAAACAATTTGTCAGAAAGTGACTATTCGAAAATATTTATTCATCCAGAACACGGAAAAGAATTTAGAATTGACGAAAATATTGGGATTTATGCTTGGCATTGCAATCACCATCTTGCGCATATAACTGAAACTAAGAAAAGTAACAATTGGAAATAAACATAGAAAACAATAAACTGATAAAAGCCCGAACCGCTAACAGGCGTTTGGCAAAAAAGCGGGATCAGTGCTTAAATGAAGCATTGTGCTTCGAAATCCGCTTCTTCGCCAAGCGCCAAAACGTTAGGTGCAAGCGCGGGACGACCGACAGAGTAGGTATAAACCGACATAAACGGAGGACTAAAATGCCAACGCTTCGCAAAATTAAAAGAGGTGTTTTGCCAATGCACATGCCGACACAAAAAACACCACATTTAATTTTGCCCAAACGCACCCAAAACCCACCCACCACCCGACAACTTGTGAATAACTTTTGTGGACTTAATTTGTCCAATACAAAATCTCTAATTACTTTTGGACAAAATTAGACCAAATGGCAACAGTAAAAAAATACACTTCTTTTGGTGAACACCTTAGAACACTTCGTGAGGACGCAGGTCAGACCTTAAAAACAGTAGCAGAAGAAATCAGTATTGACATCTCACTACTTGCAAAAATTGAACGCAACGAACGACAACCGACCAAGCAACTTATTAAGCAGGTAGCGACATTTTTTCAAGTGGACGAGAAAGAATTACAAAATGAATTTCTCAGTGACCAAATTGCATATAAAATATTTGATGAGGATGCCGACTTGAACATTTTGAAAGTTGCTGAAAAAAAAGTTTCATACTTAAAAACCAAAAAAAATGCTGACTAAAGAATATATAAAAGATTTAAAGAGCAATGGTAATGGTGCAATCGGACACCTTGTTAAAGACTACAAAGACAGTGCTTCATTGACTTTCATCCTTGAAAACCTAGGACAACTTCCAAAAGATTTTGATGGCAGTTTCTTACCAGAATTATTAACTCATAAAAACGCATCTGTCCGACTTTGGGCAGTTAAAACTTTTGGCAAATTAGATAATGAAGAATATTTAGCAACGCTTAAAAAAACAGCACTTACCGACATAGACACAACAGTTAGGCGTGAAGCTGTTTCTTCTATCGGAAGAATGAGAACTAAAAAAGGACAAGAAATTCTTTTTAATATTCTTGAAGACAAAGACCCTAAAATTATAAGCCAAGCAATTCGTGGACTTCTTGTATTTAAAGGCGAGAAGGCTGTTGATGAGAAACTTAAAGCCTTAGTAAATCACGAAAATGAAATGGTTAGAACAGTAATTTACAAAGAGTATTTTGCTGAAGTAAAAGATAAAAATGCACAACCTCACACTGAAAGTTTTGATTACTTAAAAAATGTTATAGTAAATGGAGACAACATTGAGACTATGAAATTATTAAAAGATGAAAGTATTCATTTAACTTTTACATCGCCACCTTATTACAACGCAAGAGACTATTCAATTTATCCAAGTTATAAACATTACTTAGAATTTCTTGCGGACGTTTTTAAAGAAGTTCATAGAATAACTAAAGAAGGAAGATTTCTCATAGTAAATACTTCACCAATTATAATTCCAAGAATAAGCCGTTCTCACAGCAGTAAACGATATCCAATTCCTTTTGACATTCATCCATATTTAATGGAAATGGGCTGGGAGTTTATTGATGACATTGTTTGGTTAAAACCCGAAGCAAGCGTGAAAAATCGTATAGGAGGATTTATGCAGCACCGAAAACCATTAGGTTATAAACCAAATAGTGTAACCGAGTATTTAATGGTTTATAGAAAAAGCACAGAAAAGCTTTTAGACTGGAACATTAGAGAATATGACTGGAATACTATTTTAGAAAGTAAAGTTGCCGATGGCTATGAAACAACAAATGTTTGGAAAATTGACCCTTGCTTTGATAAAGTTCACTCAGCAGTATTTCCAGTCGAACTTTGTAAAAGAGTAATTCAATACTATTCATACAAAGGCGACTTAGTTTTTGACCCATTCGGAGGAAGCGGAACAATGGGAAAAACAGCTAAGAAATTGGGACGACATTTTCTACTAACCGAAAAAGATGAAACATATTTTGAATATATGCAATCAAAGAAATCAAAGGACATGTTTGATACATTTGAAACTAAATTTTTAACCCTCGATAATTTTAAAGAAACTATAAAATGACATTAACAGAACAAGTAGCAAAGAACATAATCCGCAAACTTTTAAAAGGTGACGATTATAGAATTGAAGTTGTAACTCTCATCAATGCGGAGTTTTTGCAGTTTGCAATTGAATTTTTCAAAAAGATTATTGATGCTAAATTGAAAAATGAAAACATATCCATTGATTGGTATAAAAAGGAATTTTTAAATCCGAATTTACCCGCAAAGGAAATTGCTATCAATTCCGGTTTGAACAAAAAGACTATTCACAATATGTTCAACTCATCAACGAAAGAAATCATAATTGATGCAGCGAATGAGCATTATGATGTTTTGTATGAAAGCATTAAAGTTTTAGTAGAAACCGAACACGAATTAGAATTGACTTTGACAATTAAATTCAAAGGTGTTTCTGTTGACCTAAATGTAAGTGAAAGTTTAATCGTGATAAACACACTTGCAGTTAAACGGGCCGAATTGCGTGGTGGACTATGGAGCACCGCTGGAAAAAGAGTTGAAAACCCTTTAATGAAAACACTTTGCAAACTTTATTCTGTAAGCGAAGAAAATTATAAAGCAAAATTCGTAAAAGACAACGCTAAAGGGTTTGACAGAGAGATTGATTTTTACTTACTCAAAGACGGTAAAGAATTTTTGTGTGAAGTAAAACTTATGGGAAGTGGAAATCCTGAAAGTGCTGATGCTGTAATTGCAAGAGCAACTAATGTATTTGTTGCTGACAAACTTTCAATTCAAAACAAAAACCAACTTGAACATTTAGGAATTAATTGGATTGAAATGAGAAGTGCAAATGGTTATCAGAGATTTAAACTGGCATTAGAAAAACTAGGTATTCCTCATCAAGACTTATCAGGAAATTTTGACGAAAAATTAGAAGCGATTTTCAAGGAAATATTTGCCTAAGCATTTGGTGGCACATTTGTATTTTTTTCCAACGCACAGACCAACCCTAAAAAAATCCAAAAGAGCCACCAAGCCAACGCACCAAGACACCGCAAACAATGGACAACAGATCAACCCTAGACAGAACGCCAGCACCTAACAGCACCTACCCAAAAGGCGGGGTTTCGTGTTCCAAAGACAGTTTTGTGGTTAATCAAACATTAGTTTTTCAAATCAAGTTTTGTGGTAAAAGTCCCGCCCTTCGGGTAGCTGCAAAACGTTATAGCACATTTTAAATGACAACACAATTCCAAATAAACGACCCCTCATTAGAATCTCAATGGAGAGCTAT
>CANHWU010000046.1 GCA_947464415.1 Flavobacteriales bacterium | reverse complement strand
CCAAAAAAAGAAGGAAAATAAAAAGGAGGCCAATAGGGCCTCCTTTTGATATGAAAATGGGTTCAGCTTATTTACTAACTGTCAAACGCAAAGTAGAAACTTTGTTGTTAGAAGTTAGGTTCACCAAATAAAGTCCGTTGCTTAAGTTAGCAAAATCTAATACTTCAGTGTAAGCACCAGCAGCCAATTGACCTTTGTTGATGCTCATCACTCTTTCACCCAACATGTTGATCACATTGATAGTAACATCTCCGCTCGCAGGGATGCTGTAGTTGAAAGTAGTGGCTGATGAAGTAGGATTTGGGAAAGCAGACATAGTAACAGAAGTGGCTACTGCCTCGTCTACACCGATGGTAGAGCATGCTGCATTTTGTACCGCTACATCATCGATGAAGATATTGTTACCATATTTGTTATCGTTAGTAAAACGAACGAATAAAGCTGAAGCGTTCGCATAGTTGGTCAAATCGATACACTCATTTCTCCAATCGGTAGCAGCGGTTGGGCCCCATGGACCAGAGCTGTAGTCAGCTCCTGTAGCCAAAGCAGTACCTTCCTTAGACCACACTTGAGTCCAAGGACCATCGCAGTTTGGAGATACGCTTACGATCAATTTATCGAAATAGGTGGCATTGTAACGACGATTAGCCACTTTGAAGCTCAAAGAAGGGGTGTTAGCACCAGAGAGATTGAAAGGAGCAGTTACCACGTGATCCAATTCTCCAACAGTAGAGTAATTGTAAGTATCCATATAAAGAACATCTGCTTGTGCGCTATTCAATGTGATAACTTCCCAACCTAGGTCATTGTCTTCGTTGATATTTTGCCAGTTAGAATATGGGAATCCTGCAGTAGAGAAATCAGTACTGAAAGGAATAGCAGTAGTTGCACTTGAATTGATGTAATTTAAAGTTTGATTCCAAGTAGAGTTGGAGGCATCGGCATCCGCTGAAGTAACTGTGATAGTTGCGGTAGTAGCCGCGTTGATGCTTACTGTTCCTAAGTTTACAGTCTCCATTCCATAAGTGGCAAGATTACCTGTCCAGTTATAAACGATGGGGCTTGGCAATCCGGTTACAGTGATGGTGCAAGCAGTTAATGGGTCTAAACCATTATTTTGCATGTTGATAGACAAATCGAAATCACCACAAGATGTGGTAGTACCGTTGTATCCTAGGATAGCGGGATCCACTGGAGCAGAAGCAGGAGCAGGACAATCACCCACATAGCTGTTCAATAAATCCAAAGTTCCTATTACACCTGCAACATCTGCTTGGATAATCACACGATTGGGACAAATTACATACATTACTGGGTAGTAAGGAATTACTAAACCAGAATTGGTAAAATCTGCTTCGCTGGTTAAATCGATGATGGGTAAATCTTCTCCAGTTACCCAATCTCCTTGGCTTCCGGCTCCACCATTCAATTCTGCACTTCCTGTGGAAACATCACCCTCAATGAAGAAGGCCATAGCGTCATTGGCGCCATTGGGGCCGTGTGCATTATAGAAATCGTTCAATGCACCTGTTTCGTGGTAAGCCCAACAAGGACCGCACCAAGTAGCCGACACATCGATTACTACCATTTTACCGGCATCTAAATAATCATACAAGGTGTGGACATTGCCGTTGATGTCGGTCAAAGTCCAATTGCCAACTGCTGTACCTACAGCTGTTTGAGCATTCATTGCCATCATGCTGAAGCACATCGCAATACTGAGTAAAACTTTTTTCATTTATTAAATTAATTAATTTGTTTAGCGAGCCGAAGATAAGAAAAAAAAAGAAATCAAGGTTGAATTGATAAAGTCTTTTTGACAATTTCTTAAGTGTTAAAAGGACACTAAGTAAATCCAGGTCAAATGTATATTTGCCAAAAAGCGAATATGAAAAAAGTTCTAGTGGTTTTGTTTACAATGATCTCCGCAGTAGGAGTGAAAGCGCAGTCTATGAGTTTGTATAACCCCATTGAAGTAGTAATGGGAACATTGGCCGAGATTGGTCCGGGGGGTGAGTTGGAAGCGGATTGGGGTGTTATCAATACCACCCAAGCACCTATCAGTGTGAAGGCAAGAAGAGAGATGGTGGTGGAGGTTCCCGGTTCTTCCAATTATTTTTGTTGGGGAGTTTGTTATGACTCCACTACAACCGTTGGTTTGGTCCCACAAACTATTCCGCCCGGGGATACAAATTTTACTTTTTATGCGCATTATCGACCTTTGGGTAACACGGGCGTTACGGGGATTAAATATGTTTTTTACTTAGCGAATAATTCCTTCGATAATGTGAGTCAAACAGTGGCTTTCTGCGTTGAATCAGATTGCACCATCGGAGTGGAGGAGCAGCGTCAAAGTGGTGGAATGTCTTGGAATGGTGCCAATCCGTTTGAAGGTTTAGGGGCTATTCATTATCAATTGCCAGCGGGCAAAAACAAAGGGCAATTGAAGGTAATCAACTTAGCAGGACAAACCATCAAAGAGATCAACTTGAATAACGTAAGGGGTCAAGTATTTTTTGATTCCCATGATTTCTCGAGTGGGATGTATTTATTTCAATTATCCGATGAGCAGGGTTGGATGGCCACGCACAAGCTGATGGTGAAATAATCGTTCTTCAAAAGAATAAAAAGACGAAAAGGCTTTCCTCGGATGGCCTTTTTTTATGTCACATCAGTGCTTAAAATGTCTCACTCCAGTGGTGTACATTGACATTCCGCTCTCATTGCAATAGGCAATAGACAAATCATCTTTGATGGATCCGCCGGGTTGAATTACACTTCTGATACCTGCACGGAAAGCAATTTCTACACAATCTGGAAAGGGAAAAAAGGCATCACTGGCCATGACAGCATTTTCCAATGAAAAGTCAAAGCTTTGTGCTTTTTCGATGGCTTGCTTGAGTGCGTCAACGCGAGAAGTTTGCCCTGTTCCGCTGGCTAATAGTTGTTGGCCTTTGGCCAATACAATGGTATTGCTCTTGGTATGTTTGGCAACTTTATTGGCAAAAAGGAGATCCTGCAATTGTTCTTCTGTCGCGCTGTTTTGAGTAACCAATTTCATTTGGTGAATACCTTCCATGCTAGCATCGCTTTCTTGCACCAAAACACCATTCAAGGCAGATCTTACTTGGATACCAGAGGGTTTTGGTTGTTTTTGTTGTAAAAGGATTCTGTTGGTTTTTCCTTTTAAAATTTGCAAAGCTTGATCAGTAAAGCCGGGTGCAATCACCACCTCACAAAATAAGGGATGGATCTTTTCTGCAGTTCCTTCGTCGATGGTGCGATTGGCAATGAGCACCCCTCCAAACGCAGAAACAGGATCACATGCCAGTGCGGTGTCATACGCTTCCTCTAAAGTTGATCTTGTAGCGATTCCGCAAGCATTGTTGTGTTTGAGAATGGCAAAGGTGGGATCATTTTCTTGGAACTCACTCATTATCGATACGGCGGCATCCACATCTAAAAGGTTGTTGTAGCTCAATTCTTTTCCGTTCAATTGATCGAAAAATCCTTTCAAATCTCCAAAAAACCAACCTTTTTGGTGGGGGTTTTCTCCATATCTCAGAGGTGTAGATACATTTTCTGAAACTTTTAGTGCGGTGTTGTGACCCGCGTCGAAATATCCAAAAATCTTGCTATCGTAGTGCGAAGAAACCTGAAAGGCATGACGGGCCATGGATTGGCGGAAAGTCAAATCGGTTTGACCGTTGTTGTTTTTTAATACATCGAGCAAATCAGGATACTGATGAACGGATGGGATGATCACAACATCATGGTAATTTTTAGCCGCTGCTCGAATCAAGGAGATTCCCCCGATATCTATTTTTTCAATGATGTCCTCATGGCTGGCGCCCGATGCCAATGTTTTTTCAAAGGGATATAAATCCACGATGACACAATCAATAGCGTGCAGTCCATGTGTTTTTACCTCCTGTTGATCGCCAAGGTGCTCTCTTCTGTTGAGAATACCACCGAAAACACCAGGATGTAAGGTTTTTACCCGACCCTCTAAGATTTCAGGGAAATGAGTGATGTCTTCAACGGGTGTTACTGGAATGCCCATTTTTTCGATGAACTGTTGCGTTCCGCCTGTACTGAACATTGTAATATGGAGTCGATGCATCTCTTGGATGATCGGGGCGAGACCGGTTTTGTCAAAAACAGAGATAAGTGCAGATGAAATTTGCTTCATGATACTTGTGAATTAGAAGCTCACAAAGCTACAAACAGATCATCCTGGTAATGAGAGAAAATATGAACCAAATACGAATAGTGTCAAAAAAACTTAGGTACTAACGGATGCGGGCTATTTCAGGTTGTGATATACCGCTTGCACATCATCGTCTTCCTCGATTTTTTCAACGAGCTCTAAAATGGCATCGGTTTGTTCTTCGTTGAGCTCGGCATAGGTGTTGGGAATGCGCTCCAATCCGGTTTTGATAGGCGTGATATTCAAGTCTTCCAACGCTTTGGCCATTTTTCCGTAATCGGTATAATCGGTATAGAGTACCACTTCCTCCTCATCTCTTTCCATACTTTCTAAACCGTGGTCGATGAGCTCTAATTCCAATTCTTCCCAAGATGGATGAGCGTTGGGCGCTAGTCTGAATACCCCTTTTCTATCAAAAACAAAGCTCAGTGAACCGCTGTTTCCCAATTGTCCGTCTCCTCTGTTGAAATACATACGGATATTGGCTACAGTGCGAGTAGGGTTGTCGGTAGCGGTTTCCACTAAAATCGGCACACCAAATGGACCATATCCTTCATAGACCACTTCTTCGTAATTGCTGGCATCCTTGCTCACAGCGCGTTTGATGGCGGCTTCGACACGGTCTTTGGGCATATTCACCCCCTTGGCATTGACCATGCATTGCCTTAATCGAGGGTTGTAGGCCGGATCCGGACCGCCTGCCTTTACCGCCATCGCGATTTCTTTTCCAATTCTGGTGAATGCCTTCGCCATTTTATCATAGCGCGCAAACATCTTGTGTTTTCTTTTTTCAAATATCCTGCCCATGGCCCACTCAATTTTAGGACTACAAACCTACAAAAACCCGCGCAATTTTGTGCTACCTTTGGACACGATGTTTTTAGAGAATAGCAGCGCCAAAGGAAGACAACGAGGTTGGATTGAGGTAGTTTGTGGATCTATGTTTTCTGGTAAGACAGAAGAATTGATTCGACGACTGCGTCGCGCTGAGTTTGCTAAAATGAAAGTGGAAATTTTCAAGCCTGCGGTGGATGTACGCTACAGCAACGAGGATGTAGTGAGCCACATCGGCACCAGCATCCGGTCAACACCCGTGCCTCACTCCTCTCAAATTCCTTTATTGGTGAGTGATGTCGAAGTGGTAGGGATTGATGAAGCACAATTTTTTGATGATGGATTGCCCGAAATTTGCAACCAGTTGGCCAATATCGGAATTCGAGTGATTGTCGCGGGATTGGACATGGATTATTTAGGCCGACCATTTGGGCCGATGCCCCATTTAATGGCCATTGCGGAGTATGTCACGAAGGTGCATGCGATCTGCGTAGATACAGGTGACTTGGCGCATCATTCCTATCGGGTAGCAGAGGGTGATCAAATTGTTCAGTTAGGGGAAAAGGAGAGTTATGTTCCATTGTCCAGAGAGGCATTTCAGCGCAGGATGAATGCGCGCAATGATAATTCAGATTATTCCTCATGAACCGCGGTTACACCCCCTCTGAGATCGCCCAAATAATGGGTGGAAAATTGGTGAATGGGCAGGAGGTTAGGATACAGCAATACCTCATAGATAGTCGTAAGGCCTTTGCGGGATTGGATATATTATTCATAGCCATCGTCACATCTCAACAGGATGGTCATAATTATGTGCAATCCGCTTATGAAAGAGGGGTCCGTTGTTTTTTAGTGCAACATGAAATGACTCTGGGAGTGGATGCCATTCAGATTGTAGTAAAAGACACTGTAACAGCACTTCAGCAATTGGCCATTCATCATAGAAGGAGATTTTCTATACCTGTCATTGGTATTACAGGGTCCAATGGAAAAACCATCGTCAAAGAATGGTTGAATCAATTGCTCAGTAGTCATTATCGAATTTGTAGAAGTCCTAGGAGTTACAACTCGCAGATTGGGGTGGCCTTATCTGTATTGCAATTGCATGAGGGTCATGAGATGGCTATTTTTGAGGCCGGTATTTCTCAACCCAATGAAATGAGCAAGTTGGCTCAAATTATTGAACCTACTATTGGCGTTTTTACCCATCTGGGTGAGTCTCATTTAGAAAATTTTTCAGGCAAAGAGCAATTATTTTCGGAGAAAAATCGGTTGTTTCAAAATACAACGGCATGGATTTCACCTGATTTAGGATTAACCTCTGCTTCTCTTCAGCCTTTATCTTGGGGCATTTCTTCGAGCAATCATTGGGTGATTCGCTCTATCGACAAGGGGCATGAATATTCGATGATCGAGTTGGAAGAGGCTGCGAAAAGAGTGATTTTGACCATTCCATTTCAAGATCAAATTCAAATTGGAAATGCTATTACAGCGGCTTGTGCTGCGCGTTATTTGGGATTGACGTGGCAGCAAATTCAAGATGAAATTGGAAATTTATCCTCTATCGGCATGAGGATGGAGCAATTGACAGGAGTGCATCAAACGGTGCTGATCAATGATGCTTATTCTTTTGATGTCGCTTCTTTAAACCTCGCAATGCAAGAAGTAAAGCAGCGTTACAGCGATCGTAAGCGAGTTTTAATTTGCTCTGATTTCCCATCTATCGGAGCTCGACAACCCCAATCTTATGAGGAGTTATTTCGGGCCATCGAGCACTTTGAATGGACTGAAATTTTCTTTGTAGGTACCGGTTTTTTCAAAATGCAAGGTGCATTCAAATGTGAAGTGCATTATTGCTCAGATACTTATTCACTTATTGCCACCTTGGAGAAAAAGGAATGGAGGGAGGAGGTGATTCTTATCAAAGGCGCTCGTGAGTTTGAATTTGAAAAAGTGGTGCAAAGATTACAAGCTAGCACCCATTTAACTAGACTAGAAATTGATTTGAATGCGTTGCGTTCTAATTTACATTATTATCGATCTAAAATTGGCCCATCCACCCTCATGATGGTAATGGTGAAGGCATTTGGATATGGGACAGGGGCCAAAGAAGTAGCTCAATTGCTTGAGGAGAATCAGGTAGATTATTTGGGAGTAGCCTATATCGATGAAGGGTTGGCTTTGAGGAAGGCGGGCGTTTCACTTCCAATAATGGTGATGAATCCGGAATCCGAAGGTATTCACTCTCTGATTCAATTTCATTTGGAGCCCGAGATTTATTCTTTGAGAAGTTTCAACGATTGGATGGCACAAAAGGATCGTTACCAAATTACATCGACGTTGAAGATTCATCTCAAGATAGATACCGGTATGCACCGCCTGGGCTTGAGTGAGGGAGATTGGGAGAAGATGAAGAATGCCATTCTCTCTCGAAATGATGTGGAGGTCATATCGGTTTTTACCCATTTATCTTCGGCGGATGTGGAGGAGGAGCAGGGATTTACACTTTCACAGCTCGATCAGTTTCAAAAGGCAAGAGCGTATTTTGAACCCTATTTTCCCAATGCTTTTTATCATGCGGCCAATTCAGCGGCGATCACACATTACCCACAGTCCCAAATGGATATGGTACGGCTAGGTATCGGCATATATGGGGTATCTTCGGATGAAGAAGATCAAAAGCATTTGCAACCAGTTCATCGTTGGGTGAGTCATATCTCTCAGTTGATCAAGGTACCAAAGGGAGATGCTGTAGGATATGGTAGAAGTTACATTGCCCATGAAGCGATGACGATTGCTACCATTCCCGTGGGGTATGCGGATGGATACAAAAGGATTTTGAGCAATGGTAAAGGTTGGGCATTGATTTCAGGAGCAGTGGCCAGGGTAGTGGGAAGGGTGTGTATGGATATGTTGATGTTGGATGTCACCCACTTGAACGTGAAAGAGGGGGATGAGGTAGTGTTGATGGGTGAGGAGATGACACTTACGGAAATGGCGGGTTTGTGTGACACAATACCTTATGAAATATTGACTTCTATATCGCAGCGAGTTAAACGAGTATATATAGCAACATGAAAAATACATTATTTTTAATTTTGGCCATGTGGACCTTAAGTGTTCCGGCCCAAGATCGATTGGAAAGACAGCTGTTGGTGCAGTTGAGAGAAGCACAGAATGTGGATGAATGGTTGGCTTCCTTAGAAGTGGAATTCCCGGTGAATATTGATTTTCAGCTGTTACAAAGGACCAGTGAGCCCATGCGCATTTATCTTTTGGGATGGAGTGAAACGGTATGGAATGATGATGAGGTGTTCCAATGGATGAAGAAGCAATCAGCGGTAACCGCCATCCAATTCAATCATTGGATGACAGAGCGTTTGGTGCCGGATGATCCATTGTTTGGCAATCAATGGCATCATGTAGATCCTCAAGATCATGATATTGATACTGATTTGGCCTGGGAAATAACCACAGGTGGTAGTACTGCATTGGGTGATGAAATAGTGGCATGTGTAGTGGAGACCAATGGAGCGAAGTGGGATCAGGAAGATTTGATAGAGAATCATTGGGTGAATGCATTAGAAATTCCCAACAATGGGGTGGATGACGATTTGAATGGTTATGTGGATGATTATGACGGGTGGAATGTTGCCGGAAATAATGATAACTCCTCTAATGGAAATCATGGTACACAAGTGAGCAGTATGATGGGTTCTAAGGGCAATAATGCACTGGGTGTTACTGGGGTAAATTGGGATTTGAAGATCATGCAGGTACAAATGGGAAGCATAACCGAGGCCAATGCGATAGCGGCCTATACGTATCCTTTGGTGATGAGAAAGTTGTATAATAATACCAATGGCGCACAGGGCGCATTTGTGGTGGTTACCAATAGTAGTTGGGGGATAGACAACGGACAAGCGGCCAATGCTCCGTTGTGGTGTCAGATGTATGATACTTTGGGTTTTTATGGGATTTTAAGTTGTGCCGCTACCGCCAACAATAATGTGAATATTGATCAAGTGGGGGATTTGCCCACCAGTTGTCCTAGCAATTATCTGATATCAGTTACGGCCACCAATGCAAGTGATGTTCGCACATTCAGTGGATATGGTACTACCCATATCGATTTAGGTGCCCCTGGGGAAGCTGTTTTGATGGCAGGTAATAATTCTTACTCCTCTAGTTCTGGAACTTCTTTTGCCAGTCCATGTGTGGCCGGCGGAGTGGCGTTGTTGTACTCTGCTCCTTGTCTGTCACTCGCCCAGGTGGCACAAGATAATCCCGCATTGGCCGCACAGTGGGTAAAGGAGTATATTTTGAATGGGGTAGATGCGGTAAGCAATTTGCAAGACGAAGTAGCCACTGGTGGCAGAATGAATGTGAAGAATAGTTTGGATATGGTAATGAGCAATTGCGTGAGTGGTGATTGTCCTGCTCCGTTTAGTGTTCAGTCCGCGCCGATACCCAATAGTTCAGGTCAACTGATTACCTGGTCCACGCTAACTCCTTCTCTGGCGCAATTACAATATAGAGTGGTAGGTGATTTGAATTGGACAGTGGTGGATAGTATCCCTGACAGTCAAATTTCCGTATTGAATTTATTGTACTGTTCCGAGTATGAATGCCAAGTGAGGTTGTATTGTGATACTACGATGAGCGATTGGAGCAATGTGATACAGTTTCTAACAGATGGCTGTTGCCAGCATCCAAGTTATTTTCAAACAACCAGTGTCACAGAGAATGAGGTAGTGATTCAATGGAATCCAGTATTGGCGGCCAATGGTTATGTGGTGGAGTTGTATAATAGTACAACTGGTACAGTAGCGTTCAATGTATCGGAACCACAGATCATCATCGATAGTTTATTGTCTTGCGAAAGTTATGAGGCCACTGTTTTTTCAAATTGTTCTGAACCAGGAGATCAATTGTTGAATATTCCTTTTCAGACATTGGGATGTACCTCTTGTGGTGATATACCTTTTTGTGATGTTGGCACCTCTAACTCATCTACAGAGTGGATCGCGGGTGTGACAATAGCCGGAATTAATTCGCTGACAGGTTCGGATGGGGGGTATGGCGATTATACAGACGTCACGACCACCTTAACCATTAATCAATCTTATCCGATTACCGTAACACCAGGATTTTCAGGATTGGCCTACTATGAATACGTGCGGGTGTGGATGGATTGGAATGCAAATGGAGTGTGGGAAGACACTGAATTGGCGTGGGATCCGGGATCAGCCTCCAATACTGCAGTTACAGGAACGATTTTAGTTCCTTCCAATGCAGCGCTGGGCAGTGTGCGTATGCGCGTGGGAATGACCTATTATGGTTTTACAGGTTCTGGAGAAATTCCTGCTGCTTGTGGTTCATTTGACTATGGTGAGTTTGAAGACTACTGTTTGAATATCAGCCAAGCGAATGCTGTTGATACAGAGGATGCGTCCACATTATTAGCAGTATTTCCTAATCCATGTGTCGAGGGAGTGTTGATTCAAAACATCCAAGGAGTTGGGCGATTTACCCTTACAGATGCAACCGGTAGAGTTTGTCAAACTGGAATGTTCAATGATCCATCTTCTCATTATTTAGATCTTCGCCAATGTGTAGCGGGATGTTATGGGTTAAGGGTAGAGGATGCTTCAGGATTGCGATTTGTGAAAATCGTGAAAAATTAACCTTTGTTGTGGCCATTTCGCTGTAAATTCGTAAGGACAATGCGGAGCAGTTATCTCATAGTTTTATTTCTCCTTGGTTGGCTGATTTTGCCCGAGGCTCGTGCTACTCATAACAGAGCGGGAGAGATTATCTATGAGCATGTGTCAGGATATACTTATAAAGTAACCATCATTACAATTACCAAGGCGTCCTCTCAAGCAGACCGACCCTGGTTGAAGATATACTGGGGCGATGAGCCCTCCAACGTGACGGATACCCAATTGGATAGTTTACCTAGGTCCGTTGAATTATTGTACAACAATATTGATGCTAAGCGGAATGAGTATTTTGGATTTCATACCTATTCAGGTCCTGGCATCTATACGCTGATGGTGATTGATCCCAACCGAAACTCGGGAGTGATGAATATTACCAATTCAGTTCAGCAGGTTTTCAGCATTCAATCTCAATTATTGATCAGTCCTGGTGTGGGTCATAATAATTCTGTTCAGTTATTAAATCCGCCAACGCAACAAGCATGTATCTATCAGCCATGGATACATAATCCTGCCGCTTATGATCCAGATGGTGATTCTTTGAGTTATGAGTTGGTAAGTTGCTTGGGTGATCAAGGTTTGCCACTGAGTTTGGGCGATATCCCTGCCTGGATTTTACCCAATCAAGTCACAGCTCAAACCTCTGATTCCTTTACCATTGACCCCTACACAGGGAATGTCAATTGGAATACGCCATTGCTGGCCGGTGAATATAATATTGCTATCAAGATCACAGAATGGAGAAATGGTGTGGCTATAGGTTTCGTTATTCGGGATATGCAAATCGATGTGATTACTTGCAGCAATATTCCCCCCGTGATCCTGCCGATACCCCATCAATGTGTCACTGCAGGTGATAATGTCAACTTCTCGGTAAGTGTCAGTGATCCAAATGGTGATAACCTGATGGTGGAGGCATTTGGCGGACCTATGACAGAGGTGATACACCAGGCGAGTTTCAATGGGTTTAGTTATGTTTTCAATTGGAATCCGCAATGTGAGGAAATTAGATTAGGACCTTACCAAATGACTTTT
This sequence comes from Flavobacteriales bacterium, assembly GCA_947464415.1. Classification (GTDB taxonomy): domain Bacteria; phylum Bacteroidota; class Bacteroidia; order Flavobacteriales_D; family Sanyastnellaceae; genus CAMCTV01. The sequence goes on along the minus strand of CANHWU010000046.1, from coordinate 5,346 downwards.
CAAGTGACTGATGATGGATTTGTGAATTTATCTGATATCGAAACAACGAACATCCAAGTAGTGGCACCGAGAGTAGAAAACATGAATGCGGAACCATTGAATAACGGTATATTAATCGATTGGGACCCTCACAGTTGTCAAGATATTTTTTCTGAATATCAGGCCAGTCAGGTGCAGTATTGGATTTATCGTCGTAATGGGTCATTTGCCTTTACGCCGAGTAATTGCGAATTAGGCGTTCCTGATTACACTGGATATGAGTTTTTATCGGCAGTGGAGGGAGTGTCCAATCATCAATATTTCGACACAGAAGTAAACTTCGGGGCTAATTATTGTTATCGAGTGGTAGCGCGTTGGCCTGATGGAGCCTTTAGTTATTCCAGTGAAGAGGCATGTGCACAATTGGAGAAGCGAGTGCCAGTGATTACAAAATCTTCCGTGGTGGTGACCGGTTTTGAGAATGGAGCAGATTCTATCAGGTGGTCGCCGCCAATTCCTGAAATTTTGAATCAATACCCAGGGCCGTTTCATTACGAATTGTTACATGGAAATGCGGGCGCTGCAATCAATGAGGTAATTTATGTGGGTGCAGAGAACTCCAATTTGTTTGCTCTGGATACCGTGTTTTATCATTCAGGCATCAATACCATTGGTATTTCTCATCAGTATCGAGTCTCCTTGTATTCAGACAGCGTTTTGGTGGGAACTTCTTCGGCCGCCATGACGCCCTGGATGGCGCTTACCCCTATGGATAATGCCATAGACCTAAATGTGATAGAGGAGGTGCCATGGGATAATGTGCGCTACCGATTCTATAAAAAGGGACCTAATGATGTAGATTTTCAGTTGTGGAAGGATACCACTGCCCATCACCTCGTGGACGATCAATTGAACAACAATCAATCTTATTGTTACAAGGTGTTGACTATTGGAACTTATGGAACGCCCGGATTGATAGATCCTATTTATAATTGGAGTCAAGAAGCCTGTGCTTCCCCTTATGACCAATCTCCCCCTTGTCCACCCGTCGTCCAAATTGAGCCTGATTGTTTGCTTCCCCAAGTGAACATACATTGGAACAGACCTCAGTGTGCAGATGACATTACGGGTTATCGTTTGTATTACACCCCCGTTTTTGGTGAGGAAATGCAATTGATAGCGGAATTCAACAGTCCTGATGATACCACATTTATTTGGAACGAGGATTTGTCGTTGAATACCATTGCAGGTTGCTTTGGTGTAACAGCGCTAGATTCATTGAATTTATGGCCTGATGGTATGTATTATCAAAATGAGAGTATGCTTTCAGATACTTTATGCTCAGATAATTGTCCTATCTACGCCCTACCCAATGTTTTTACACCCAACGGAGATGATTTGAATGATGAGTTTATCTCTTTTCCGTACAGATCTATTGACCACGTGGAGATGAAAATTTTTAATCGTTGGGGTACTTTGGTATTTGACACAACTGTTCCGGATATTTTTTGGAAGGGTGAAGATCGAAATACAGGAGAGCTTTGTGGAGATGGCGTGTATTTTTACATCATCGATGTATTTGAAATACGATTGGCGGGTATTGTTCCATATACACTTCGAGGCAATATTCAATTAGTAGATGGAAAGGTAATAGCGCCTAAACAGTAGGATTATGTTTACAGGAATTGTCGAATGTTTAGGTGAAGTGGAGAAGATAGAGCGCGATGGGGGTAATTTGCATTTTCTTATTCGTTCCCCTTTTGCAAAGGAGTTGAAAGTAGATCAAAGCGTAGCACATGATGGAGTTTGTCTGACAATAACGGGTATTGTTGATCATGGACATTGGGTAACGGCGATCGATGAAACCTTGCAAAAAACCACTTTGGGTAAATGGACGGAGGGCCAGCTGGTAAATTTGGAAAGGGCGGTGAAGAGCGGCGATCGTATGGATGGTCATGTGGTGCAGGGACATGTGGATTGCACCGCGAAATGTACCGATATCCGAAACGAGCAAGGAAGTTATCGAATTTCTTTTCGATATCCAGTCCATCCAGAAAGAGTGACGATAGAAAAAGGGAGTATTACGGTGGACGGAATTAGTTTAACAGTGGTGAATAGCGCAGTTGATGGTTTTGAAGTGTGTATTATCCCTTACACTTGGCAACATACTCAGTTAAGATTTTTGAAAGTAGGAGATGAAGTCAATTTAGAATTTGATGTTTTTGGGAAATATGTTATGAAATATATGGCGGCTTATCAGCGTATCTTAGCCGCTCAATCTTAAATAGTATGATGTTAGCGTTTCAATTGTTTTTAAGTCTTTCTTTCTTGATTATCCTCCATGAATTTGGACATTTTCTTCCAGCAAAGCTTTTTAAAATAAGAGTAGAAAAGTTTTACTTATTTTTTGATCCATGGTTTTCCTTGGTTAAAAAGAAGTTCAAAGGAACTGAATATGGTATTGGTTGGCTTCCATTGGGTGGGTACGTTAAAATTGCAGGAATGGTGGATGAGAGCATGGATAAAGAGCAACTTGCCAAACCTGCTGAAAATTGGGAGTTTCGCTCTAAGCCCGCTTGGCAGCGTTTGATAGTGATGGTAGGCGGAGTAGTGGTCAATGTGATCATAGGAATTGTTTTGTATGCCATTGTTTTGGGGATTTGGGGCAAGGATGAATTACCGTCACAAAACCTCACTTATGGAGTTCATTGCGATAGTTTATTGATAGAGGCGGGTTTCAAAGAGGGAGATAAAATTGTTATGGTCGGTGATGAAGCACCCAATAGCTATCATCAGATTCCCAAAATATTATTATTAGACAAACCCACCCAAGCGGTAGTAGAGCGGAACGGAGAAAGGGTTACCATTCAGTTGCCGGAAAACCTCGGGGAACAGATGATAGAAAGAAGTGTGAAATCTCCGATTCAGCCCCGTATTCCTTGTGTAGTAGATTCTGTTCTTCCAGGAACGCCGGCTCAATTGGCGGGATTATTAAAGGGAGATTCCATTGTTCGTATTGGGTCAGATACGGTGACTTTTTTTGCTGATGTGCAACGCAAGATTCATTCATCTGCAAATGATAGCTTAACATTGGTAGCAGTGAGAAACGGAGAAGAGGTGATGCTAACAGTGAAGGTGACGGAGGAAGGAACCATTGGTTTCGCACCCAAATCCCCGTCTGCTTATTTTCAATTTGTCAATCATAAATATTCTTTGTTAGAAGCGATTCCCGGTGGATTCCAGACGGCGTGGGAAACCGTAACTGATTACGCGAGTCAGTTGAAGTTTATTTTTTCTTCCACAGCGGCCGCGAAGCAAGTGGGCGGCTTTGCCACTTTTGCAAAGTTGTTTCCACCCGAGTGGGATTGGGCGCTTTTTTTAGAGCGCACGGCTTTTATTTCCTTGATTTTGGCTTTTATGAATATTCTGCCCATTCCAGCATTAGACGGCGGTCATGTTATCTTCTTGTTGTGGGAAATGATTACAGGAAAGGCAGCTTCACAAAGAGTAATGGAGTATGCGCAAATGGTGGGCATGGTCTTATTATTGGGTTTGATGTTATACGGAAATGGAATGGACATCGTTCGTTGGCTTGCGGGCAATTAAATTATGTTGGATAGGAATCATTGTGATCCTATCCATCCATTTGAATGCTCAAGAGGTTATTTACTCTTTTCCAAGACCATCTTTTATTCGCGAGCAATTTTTTATTAGTACTAAAACAGATACTTTACTTGTTGTACTGTATGACAATCGGATGGAAGAGGTACAGGAATTGGATATTGTTTCCGTAGTCTCTAAGCGTAAAATACACTGGGTATTGCCTTCAGGTTCAGATTGGATTGACATTAAAACCGATTCAAATGGTTTTAGTATATTTTATTCGAGTTTTGATGAGCACAATGAAATGATCTTGATCGAGGTGGTGAAAATTGAGGACATGAAATGGGCACCATCTGAGGTGGTGTTGTCTTATCCTTTTTCTCTACCCAATAGTATTCCCAAGTTTAGTCTTCGATGTAATGAGGATTTTTTGGTTTTTTTAGCTCGATTTTCATCTAGTAAGTCAAAGGATATTTTAGCTTTTCAATGCGAACGGAAGGATGATCACTGGGTATTGAGTCATTCTGCGAAATGGCAGATTGCCCGACATTGGAATGATTGGGAATTGGAGCGTTGGGAAATTGATCAGCAAGGAAATATATTATTGATCCCGGGCGAGAACAGAAGGTGTGAAATAGGACACAGTCCTGTGTCTCCCGGGAAATGGGAATTGTATTATTATTTGTTTGATCAGAGGCATTTGAAGGAATGGGATTTATTGATAGGAGACAAACAGCTTCATGAAGCGTATTGGGCACCTTTGAATGATACTATGATGGTACTCGGAATTCTTTGTTCTTCGTTAAGTGCTGATCCAATGGAAGGATGGCTACAATACACCATTAATAGCAGAAAAAGAGAGGTGGTGAAGCAGCAATACCAGCCATTTATGTACCCCAAGAATGCTGAAGGGAAGTGGCAGGGTGTTGCCGTTCAACCCTCCGCTCACGGGGGATTTGTATTAATCGGAGAGCATTATTATCACACTGAGGTGAGAACCACCGATTTTCAGACCGGAAGAACTTACACCCATTGGATACAGCATTTTGATGAGATTTTTTTTCAATCGCTGAACCCCGATTTTAGTATTGAAGATTCTATTGTGATAGTGAATAAGCGGCAAGAGGTGTTGGAGGGAGAGGGTTGTTCATTTAGAAATTTTGAAAGGCAAGGCCATTGGAATTTGCAATACAATGATGCTGTAGAGAATGATCCGTTCGGTGATATTCAACGCACTTGGAATGGCCGGAAGGGGTGTATCCGACAGGTGAGTGTAGATAAACGTAATAAGCAAATAAGTACTAAGTTGGTTGAGAATGAAATGTTAAAGAAAAAGGGAATTTGGGTTCCCGTGAACGGCGGCGGTGGTAATTGGGATGTTTGGTGGACGATAAATGAAATTCTTATTTGCAGAGATTAAATTTAGGTGTATATTTGCCCCCTCTCAAGGAGATGCCTGGATGGCGGAACTGGTAGACGCGCACGACTCAAAATCGTGTGTCCTCGTGACGTGTGGGTTCGATTCCCACTCCGGGTACAAATCAGAGCGAGAAACAAAGTGAAAGCTTGGTTTTGACCTCTGATTTTTTATTTCCATCTGTTTATATGCCAATAGTCCTGCTCATGTACGTGTGCAGTGCTTTAGGATCATGACCAAAACCTGGGGATTAGGCATAAATTTTAGTCAGTCGAAAAAGAAAAAAAGCAATATTTCGAACACCTCTAAATTGGGATCTGAATGCTTTTATTTTAGCATTAAAGGAT